>NZ_NIZW01000006.1:0-300000 GCF_002727185.1 Rhodopirellula bahusiensis | reverse complement strand
CAATCCAGGCCGGGGAGAGCTGGATTTTAACCAAGAAATCAACTATCCACCTATCATCAGGGCAATTCAGGAGACCGGTTATACTGGCTACCTCGCCCAAGAATTCATTCCTACCAACCCGGACCCGATCGCCTCTCTCCGCCAAGCCTTCACGTTGTGTAACGTCTGATTCTTGGACTCCCGCCGCTGGACATCTCACCTGATATTCGGTTCGCACTTTCGCACATGTCCGAAAACACTCCCCCCAACGACCGACCGATCGATGCTTCGATCGACGACGCGAATCCGGTTTCGGATCGCGACGCGGCGGATGGAGATGCATTGACGCGACCGGGATTGCCGACCGCGGAATCGGACGATGCAGGCGACCACGGAGACGATCAATCCAACGATTCGATCTTTGACCAAGTCCGCCACTGTCATCCAGATCCGAGTTCGGCCAACGATTTTCTAGACGACTTGCATTTCGCGACATTGGGACTTCGAACCAACGAAAGTCGTCTGCACATCATCCGGACGGCCACCAAACGCAGCGCCGGTGCACTCGCGTCGGTCCAGGTCAGCAGGCCGTCGACGATCAATGAATGTCATCTGGCTCGAGTCATCACGTCGGCCTACCGAGTGATGGACCCGCGGTATCGAATCGACCGCCACCAACAAGTCCAGCTGGGACGCATCCTTCCGCTTGAGATGGAGAGCGTATCGCACACCGCGTTCTCGCAAGAAACCATTTTCGCAGCGGACGACCAATCGTCACCGATTCAAAACAACGTCCTGGTTCCCGGGCATCCTCCCGCCACTCGCGACCAATTGGTTGAGTTGGCGATCGATGCCAGTGACCCGAAAACAGTCGCAGTCGCAACCGATCTAACCAGTCAGTGGGTTCAGCCTTCCGTCGAGCGGTCGTTGCTGGATGATTTGCCGCCGCGCAACGAGAACGAATTGGTTCTCGAGGAAATGCGATCTCAGCGTGGCCGATGGAAGCGTTGGATGTCGGAAGTTCGTACCTTGGTCGGACTTTCCATTCTGTGTCTTTCCGCCACGTTTTATTTGGCGTACTGGTTGGGAGCTCGACAAGCCAACCAACCGACGATCGCAACGCAACCAACTGAACTGGTGGAGGCACTGCCGGTAGAAATTCCAACGATCGAGACAGACGCGGCGCGCCCTGAAGCGGTCTCGGATGAGATGCCGAGCACGTCAACGCTACCAGAGCCCGTGATTGCGGATGCTGCCGTTGTCGAAAACTCCGAGAATCAACCACAGCCAAGTCTCGATACAAACGTTGCCGAGACGGCTGTCGAAGAATCGATGGAAACGGTCTCACCCAGCGGCCCGGCGGTGGTGGAACTCGCGAACGAAATGGCCGAAGGAGCCGAGACATCCGAGCCTGTCGGTGAAGAGACGGTTGTGGCTGAAGTCGCGATGACGGAATCTAGCGTTGCTGCGACAACGGTTCCCAAACCGATCGAACCACGATTCACCGAAGCGGAAATCAGCGAAGCAACACAGGAGTTGTGGGATGAGACCGAGCGGGTCACTCGCCGGTTTCGTTTGACCGAGGCGGCCGGCTTGATTGACCAGTGGGAGCTGATCGCCGAACTGGCTGGCAACGGATCTCTCGAGCACCTCGCTGCAATGCATCTGAGCTTGCGGGCAAGTTGGCTGGTTGAACCAGTCGATATGACTTGCCAACGTGCCGAGGAACTGGTCGCGTTGACCGCCGCAGCAACCGGGCAATCATTGCCGGGCGACGTTCAATCGACTTGGTCTGATCCGATGGTGCGGCAACTGATCGAAAGCTGGCGAGATTGTCGATTGACGATTTCCACCACCGATCACCTGAATCACTTGTTGCTTCGTGCGAACGGTTTGCTGGACCAATTGATACTGAATAACAAAAATCAATGGTGTACATCGTTTGGATTTGATGCCGAAAGACTGGTCGCCTTCGCAACGAACGAGCAGTCACGCACCGAACTGACTGACTTGCTGACGTCCATCAAGACGCTGCCCACCGATTCGGAATTAGCACGTATGGAGCAGTCCGAGGCGTCGGCTGGTGTGTTGGGGCGAACGCTTTGCTTGCAACTTCGACGCTGGGATGACGGCCTGTCGCTGATGTGCAATGCTTCGGATTCACGGCTGTCATCGTTGTCAAAGGCGGAGATGCAGTGGCGTGAGGAATTTGGCGACTCGCAAGACGACGCGGCGGCACAAGCTCGAGGAAAGCTCGGGGTCAGGTGGTCAAAGATCGCTGGCCGATATGATGGTCGCGATGCCGCTTCCATTCGCTTGCACGCGTTGGACTTGTTGGATGGCTTGGAATCGTTTGCAAACGAGAGAGCCGAAATCATCGAATTGCTTCCGAGCTACATGACCGCCAGCTTATCGGAAGCCGCGGCCGCACAAAGCTTGTCCGCTCCCGTCCGCTTGTCGCGGTTGCGATAGCCGTCTCAGCCGCCCTGAATTTCCCTGACGGAACCCAGTATGTTCGACGGCATCGAATCGTTATTTCCGCCCGCCGTCGCGATCATCTTGGCTCTGCTCACCCGCCGCGTTTTGCTTCCTCTCGCGATCGGTATTTTTGTTGGCACCTTGTTGTTGTCGTCTCGCGAAAGCCCCGGCCCCTTGGAATCGGTCGTTCGAGCGACAACCCAATTTGTCGTGACGATTGAACAGTCCGTTCGCGACATGGATCACCTTCACGTCCTCGCCTTCACATTGCTTTTGGGCGGAATGGTGGGCGTGCTGGAGTCCGCTGGCAGCATGGCCCGGATGATTTCCGGATGGACTCGTCGCGTGTCCACTCGCCGCGGTGGGCAAACACTGATCGGCTTCACTGGATTGTTGATCTTCTTTGACGACTACGCCAACACACTGCTGGTCGGCGGAACGATGCGAACCACGGCGCAGCGGTACGGGATCTCGAGAGCCAAGCTGGCCTATCTGGTTGATTCCACGGCCGCTCCCGTCGCGGGGCTGACGCTTGTGAGCACCTGGGTCGCAACCGAACTCAGCTACTTGCAGACCGGCCTCATTGACGCCGGAATCGAAGCGACGAACATGACCTTTTCAGTCTTCTTGCATAGCCTTCCCTATCGTTTCTACCCGCTGTTGGCATTGTGGTTTGTCTTTGTCATCGCTCGATCGGGACGAGACTTCGGGCCAATGTGGGCGGAAGAAAACGCCGCGGCGAGACAGCCAATCAATCATCATCTTTCTTCGTCATCCACATCGTGGCGAGATACGCTTGCCTCGGTCATGCCGATTGTCGTGTGCTTGATTGTGATCAGCGGTGTTCTGGTCTGGACGGGACTGCAGGAACCGATGGAAGGCGAGATGTCGACCTGGCAAACCTTTGGGCACGTCATCGGGAATGGAAATTCTTATCTAGCACTTGTCGTTGGCGGTGGGGCGGGGCTGTTCGTCGCTGGGACGCTCGCCATGCTTCTGAGCAAAGTGTCGTGGGAGTTGGTTGTCATGGGATCATTGCAAGGCATGCTGCAAATGTTGCCAGCGATGGCGGTGCTTTGGTTGGCATGGGGACTGTCGTCGCTGACCGGGGCGGACCAACTCGACACGGGAGGCTATCTCGCGTCGATTCTGGATGAACGTCTCCCCGTCGAATGGCTTCCCACCTGCGTGTTTCTGTTGGCCGCCTTCATTGCATTCGCCACCGGAACCAGTTGGGGCACCATGGCGATTCTGACCCCGCTGGCCGTTGCGCTATCAATCAATCTGCAACAAGCTCTTCTGGGTACAGCGGACGCTGTTTCCTCGTCGGGCTTGTCAACGGCAGCGAATGCGTCTCTCGCGATGTCGCCGATCTGCCTCGCCACGTTCAGCAGCGTGCTCGCCGGGGCGATCTTCGGTGATCATTGCTCCCCGCTATCCGATACGACGGTGTTGTCCAGCCGAGCTTGTGATTGCAATCACGTGCTGCACGTGCGAACACAAATGCCTTACGCGTTGGTGGTCGGCGTCACGTGTATTCTTTTTGGGACACTGCCTGCATCCTGGGGCATCTCGCCTTGGATCAGTCTGCTGATCTCCGCGACGGTGCTCTGGTTGATCGTTCGCGTGCTCGGCAAACCTCCCCAAACCGCAGCACCCTAGCCGAGTTTGCTGGTTCTGCCAGATATCCCGATCCTAATTCGGCACGACGCCTCCCTCTTCGGCGTTCGGTTGAGCCTGCCCTTTGGATTGCCGATGAAAGATACGTGAAGTGCTCACTCATGCGGTGCTTCCTCTCATTTGCATGGCAGGTTTCTCAACGAAGTGAATAGTTCGTCGACCATGAGTATCGCTGACGATCGCGGATTGACGAAAGCGGCAATCTTGCTGATGAGCCTTCCCACGAAGGTCGCGGCAAAGGTCCTCGGTCAACTTCCGCCGCGATTGATCGAAACGATCAGCATCAAAATCGCGCAGATCGACTCGGTCGGTGGCGACGAACAAGAAGTCGTGATCGCTGAGTTCCTGACCAGCAAAGCGAGCTCGATCTACGCCAGCCCAGGTGGCCTGGAACGAGCCAAGGAACTGATCAAAGAAGCGTTGGGGCGGGATGCCGGAGAACTGATCGGCAACCTGCAACAAACCATCGATGCGATGCCGTTCGGCTTTGTCAAAAAGGTCGACACGCAAACTCTGCTGCAATTCATCGGGGAAGAACACCCGCAAACGATTGCTCTGCTGCTTTCGCACGTTCCCTCGTCCTACGCCGCGGAAGTGCTGGCCGGACTCGATCCCGTGAAACAGCTGGAAGTCATCCGGCGCATCGCGTCGATCGGGCGAACCAGCCCTGCGGCGGTTTCCGAACTTGAACGTGGCCTAGAACTTCGCCTCAGCAACATGGTCAACCAACAACACAGCAACACCGGTGGCGTCGAAAGCGTCGCGGAGATCCTCAACGTGGTCGAACGTGCCATCGAGAGAACCATCATGGAATCACTGGGTCGCGAAGATCCCGAGCTATCCGAAGACATTCGACGATTGATGTTCGTCTTTGAGGATATTTCCAAACTTGGTGATCGCGATATCCAAGCGTTGCTGAAGAATGTCGAAACGGCTCAGTGGGCGATGGCGCTGAAGGGCGCCAGCGAGGGGCTGCAACAGAAAGTGCTGCGAAACATGAGTTCGCGAGCGGCCGAGAATTTGCAGGAAGAAATGGGGTACTTGGGCAGTGTTCGCATCAGCGAAGTCGAAGCTGTCCAGCAAAAAATTGTCGACATCGTCCGGCATCTCGAGGACACCGGCGAAATCTCACGCCCAACCGGCGAAGCCGAAGAAGAGTACGTCACCTGACGTCACCTGTTCTTGCAACCGGAAGACTCGTTTAGAACCGAGCCTTCCTTCGCGGCAAACCGCATCGAAAAGATACAAAAACGGTTGCTTTGCCAAAGGAAGATGCGCCCCGCCAGAAAAAACGGGTTCACCTCACCAAATCGATTGAAGCATTTGACCGGTGCGGTCCGATACTCCTTGTACCATGGATTGGGAGGGTGGAACGATCGGTGCCAAATCGTTCCAGCAATGATAGGGCCATGGTGAGGCAGGGAGGGCTTCACCATGGCCCTTCCCTTTGCCCCAGCGTGTTTCACGCGGATCGTTTCACATTAGGGGAAGCCATCCGCTCGCTGTCAGTTACGACCTACAGACGCCGAACGCGAATGTTGCGATACGAAACTTCGTCGTTGTGATCTTGCAAGCAAATGTGACCGTTTGTGGGTTCGCCAAAGCCTTCCCACTTGCCAAACTTTGACTTGGCAACACGTTCGTTCCAATCATCGCTGCCTTTGACGAACTCACTGTAGAGAACACCGTTGACTTCAATCTGGCACTTCGCAGGTGTGATCAGCACTCGCAAGTGATTCCACTCGCCGGCGGGTTTGGTTGAATCCGTTTCCGCGGGATACAGCTGATACAACCATCCACATTTTTGTGGATCGTGGCCGCCCTTGTGATCCTGGATCTGAATCTCAGGTCCGGTGTAGTAAGGCGGCTTCTTTGTTTCGACGACATGGAACATCACACCGCTGTTCGCTGCGGGGGTGACTTTGAAATCGAGTTCCAGCTCAAACGCTGCATACTTTTCTTTTGTAATCAAGTTTTCGCCGCGAGCACCTTCGCCTTGATCTTTGCGTGAGATGCACGTCAACGCATCGCCATCAATCTTCCAACCGGTCGTCACCGATTCGCGGTTGTATTCGCGCCAAGCATCCAAGTTGCTGCCGTCGAAAAGTGTTTCCCACTTTCCGGTCTTGGCGGCGTCCTCCGCCATTGCGGCGGGTGAATGGGCAAGAAGTGTCGAAACACACAGTGTGACAGCAGCAAAGAAATACGTTTTCATCAGCAATTCGCAGGTAGGAAAGTGAGGTGGGGGAAACAGGCTGGAACAACCGCCGCGCTGCCAACCAAAGCAGCAGGCGAAGATTTTACTCGCTCGGAGCTCCCGATGTGGGTTTCGACTCAGGGTCTGAGGCCGGCACGCGAAAGAACTGCATTTCGACTGGAGTTCGTTCCGTTTCGGGATCCGTGTCATCGCCGTCGACGTCTTTTGAAACGTCTAGGCGTGTCAGCCCCACCGTCAACGTTTGTGCGCCTCCACCTTCGAAATACTCGATGCGGATCGGATGCAAACCGGCGCCGGCTCGAACCAATCGGCTGACCGTCATGGGGGGATGGTTGCCATCGTGATCCAAGAAAAGTTTGTCATGCAGGAAAACCCGACTCCCATCGTCGGATGTGATTTGGAATCGATACAAACCTTCCTCCGGCACGCGGAACATCGCGTCGATCCTCAACGCAAAATCGTCTCGCTGATCAGCCTGGATCTCCTCTAAGTTCAGCGAATCCACTTGCCCTGATCTTGCAACTTCCATCTCTTCAAACTCGGGCAACTTTTTGAACTTGCCCAGGTACATTCGATAGTCCAGACCAGGTTCATGCTCATCCAGCTCGATGCCTTGCAGCCGAGGCACCGCAACGGTCTGCAGCGAAACCGGGATCGCTGATCCGCGTCTGCTCGCCAGCAACTCAACCTCTTCCGATTCTCTGAGCACTTGATCCAACACCAGCGTGTATTGAGCCGCATTGCGAACACGGCTACCTGCCACCATCTCAATCACATCACCGGCAAGTACCCCCGCTGTTGCAGCTGGTGAACCTTCTTCGACCGTGGCGACAACGGCTGCCTCGGCAAGCGGATTGAGTGAGATGCCAACCCATCGATCGTGTCGCAGTTCCGGTTCAACAATTCGACCAAGCAATTTGCGAACACGATCGATTGGAATCGCAAATCCGGCGTTCTGCTCTTCCGGGTTCACGCGAGAAACGATGCCAATGATCTTGCCTTCCATGTTCACGAGTGGACCGCCTGAGTTTCCGCGATTGCTGGCCGCATCGAACCGCAAGAAATCGTCACGTGCGAGCAGGTTGTAGTTCGTCGCGATCAGAGCGTTGGGCATGTCCAGGTACGTCTTTTTTGAACTGACGATTCCTGAGGTGATCGTTATTCCGCGACCACCAGGGTTGCCCGCCACGACGACCGCTTCGCCATTGTGCACATCGTTGCTGCGTCCCAAAGGAACGGTCGGCAAGCGACCCTTCACGTGCAACAGGCGAACGATAGCTATGTCCTTTTCGGGCATTCTGCCAACAACCTCAAATTTGCCAGCAACTTTGCCCAGAACCACGTAGCCGCTGTTGCTCGACAACACATGATCGTTGGTCAACACATACCCGGACGATTCAATGATCGTCCCACTGCCGGAGTTGAATCCGCCGGTCTCCTCATCCCTTAGAAACAAACCGACTACCGCGGGCTCCACCTTCGCAATGACGTCCACCAGCGGTGACCAGCGTGGAGACCTCGGGTCGAGCCTCTTCGGTTCATCCGCCGAAACCGATGGCGAAAACGTTTGCCAAGTCAAAAATGCACAGAGAACAATCGAAAAAAGTCGCATGAGTTTTCGCGGCGCAGGTCGGTGGAGATCAAAAGCCAACAACCTACCTATATTTCCACTACCTCGCGATCCGCCAACTCGGATTCCGACTCACTGCCGAGTCGTGACAATGAAACGGTGAAACTTCTGAGTCACCGACACAGACATTTTCAGGTGGACGTCGTAGTCTCAACCACGGGCAAACTGGGTGATGACACAGCGATGGGATTTTCTGTGAGTTGCTGATCAGCCGCGGACCGGCAGTCTGATTGTTCCTCGGTGGATTCATCCGAACGCATCGCCTTTCCATAGGTCGAAACAAACTTGGAGGGATCGTCAATCATTTCGCTTGTCATACGGTGGTGATGATAGTGCATCGCACACTTCAGCACGTAGAAGAAGTAGATCTCCGGGGTCGTGAACCTCCCGCGGACCACCGCCAAGATCTGACGCCGGTACGTCCGACGCAAATCGGCATCTGGAACCTTCCACATCAACCGGATGAACATGGCGACGAAACCAACCGTGAAGATGGTGCGTTGCTTGCGACGCTGCCACCGATGCTTTTTGAAATAATCTGTGTTCAAGGCACGAAACTGAAATCGATCGTGAACAAACAATTGATCCAAGCGATCGAAGTAGACGTCAGGTTCGTATGCATTTCGCATTGTTTCTAGGTACCCGCGAAGCAACTCGTCTCGTGTCATGCCTTTTGGAATAACGTTGGTGCCATAGTGATGCTCATCCGCCAGATCCAAACGCCCCTCTTCCAACAACCGAGCATACAGCGGCGTCTTTGGAATCGCGTGCAGCAGACCCACCATCGCATGGGCGATTCGCGAATCCTTCAAGAACTTTTGCTGCGTCGCGAAGATCTCCGACGTGTCGTTGTCAAAACCAACAATCAATCCGCACCAAACTTCCATTCCAAAGTCCTGAATGCGATGAACTTTTTCCAGCATCGTGCCACCGCGACTGCGGACGTTTTGATACTTCTTGGTCTCTTTGAGTGATTCCTCATCAGGACTTTCCAGTCCGATGAACACGGACTGGATATTGGCTTCCGCCATCAACTCCATCAGCTCATCATCTTCGCACAAATCCAAGGAAGCCTCGGTGCTGAAAACGATGGGGTAACCGTGTTGTTGTTGCCACGCGGCGACTTCACGAAGGACCGGTTTGATTGCCTTTTTATTGCCGATCAGGTTGTCATCCACGATGAAAACAATGTGCATCCCCTGGGCAAGCAAGCTGTCGAGTTCAGCGGTCACCTGGGATGCATGCTTGATGCGCGGGCGACGACCAAAGGTGACGATGATGTCGCAGAACTCGCATTGAAACGGGCAACCCCGCGAAATCTGCAAGCTGCCAACGAGGTAGTGTTTGCTTTTCAGGAGGTCGTGACGCGGCGTGGGGACGGTCGCCATGTCCGTCTTGTCGGTTTGCTCATACCGATGTTGATGCGAGCCTTGTTGCCACTCTTCCAAAAACTGCGGCCAAGTGTTTTCAGCTTCGCCGATGAAAATGACATCCGCTTGATCGCCGAAGTAGTCCTCTTCGACCGTCACCCATGGGCCGCCGATGACAACGAAGCAACCTCGGTCGTTCAATTCGGAGACGATTGAATCCATCCGGAATCGTTGCACGCTCATCCCCGTGAGCGCGACGATGTCAAATGTTTCTAGTTCATCAAAATCCAATGGTTCAACGTTCTCGTCGAACAGGACGACTTCATGTTCAGGAGGTGTCAACGCGGCCAGCAACGGGAGGCTGGCCACGGGCATGTTGGCTTTTTTGCCAAACAAAGGCTGCGAATACTCCAGCCCCCAATAAGAAACCTCGAAGGCGGGGTTGATGATCGCGATCCGTGGCATGTTCGCACCTTTGAGTTTCGGGGTGAGTTGTCTTCCGAACCTCAGCATACCGCAGGACCCGCTGTTAGGGGGGTCGGTTTCCTTTCTCGCGAAAATTCTGGTGTGGGGGTCACACTCGCGCCCCGAACGTCGTCGGATCCAACCTGACACAGAACGCACGCTCACCGAGCATTCCTCGCTCCACTGCCACGACCATGTATCAGCACGATTGGATCTACGATTTGGCCGACCGACTGTCAGATGGTCCCGACGGCGGTCCCATCACAAGGCGTGTGGTTGGCGTCGGTGCGGCGTCGGTGGTTTGCATGTATGGGCTGCGGTGCTGTCTCGTCCAGCGAGCGACAACGATCAACCTTTCCCACCGCGGGCAGATGTCACCGATGTTTTGGAAACAATACATCGGCACACCCGCGATCACGTTTGGAGTGCTGTTGGTCTGCGTCGGACTGTTCATTCATTTCCGATGGTATTGGGGCAATCACAAGCGATTGCAGTACTACTACGAGATTCCGACTGCGATTTCGATCGTCTGCTTCATCATTGCGATCGCAGTGCACCTGTGGACGGTTTGGCGGTGGACTTGAGCGTCTTCACGTTTCCATACGATGAGCTTCGAAGACGGGTAGCCAAGCCCGCCGACCACACCCAGTGAAAAGACAGGAACGACGCAGCATCTCCACGACGGCCCCATCCGGGGCGACTTTCTGTTTTTCCTAATGGTCTCGGGGCTTCCGCTCCGAGCTAACGACGGCGGCCCCATCCGGGGCGGTGATGATGGGACTGCGTCAAGGACGCCTGAACGGCGTTGCTCGCCAAGTCGTGGTAAAGGCCTGACAAAACGCGAGGGCAGATGCGACTGATGACGGACACAAAAAAAGCGACCCTCATTGAATGAAGGTCGCTTTGACGGAGTCTTGTTTGGAACTTGCTAAGCAGGTCGGCAGGACTTGTTTTTAGGGTCGTGGACGAGGCCACGAGTCCTGAACCGGCGTCAAATCCAAGGACTCGTGTCCTCGTCCACAACGATCAACCCTAACTATTAACTTTGACGGACCACTAGGCTCAGACGGCGGACATGGAGGTGCCCATCGTTTGGCCTGGGGCTGGTAGGTTGCTGGAACCTTCCAAGAAGATGTCGATCGCACGAGCGGCGCCGCGGCCTTCGTTGATGGCCCAAACGACCAGGCTTTGTCCACGGCGGCAGTCACCAGCGGCGAAGACGCCGTCGATGTTGGTTGCGTACTTGCCGTGTTCAGCTTGGAAGTTGCTGCGAGCGTCAGTCTCGAGCCCCAACGATTCTGCAACGGTTTGCTCGGGGCCCAAGAAGCCCATCGCCAACAAGATCAGTTGGGCAGGCCATTCTTTTTCGCTGCCTTCGACTTCGGCCATTTGCCAGCCGCCTTCGTCATTCTTTGTCCATTCGACGTTGACGGTCTTGATGCCTTTCAGCTTGCCTTCGTCGTCGACCAAATACTCTTTGCTGAGGATCTGATATTCGCGAGGGTCTTTTCCGAACTTCGCTTCGGCTTCTTCGTGACCGTAATCGACACGGAAGATACGCGGCCATTCTGGCCATGGGTTGTCGTCGGCACGTTCGGCGGGCGGCTGAGGCAGCAACTCGAAGTTGACCATGCTGCGGCAACCATGACGGAGGCTGGTTCCGATGCAGTCGGTCCCGGTGTCACCACCGCCGATAACGATCACGTCCTTGCCTTCTGCGCTGATGAAGTCGGCACCCAGGTTGTCACCGTGAACACGTTGCTGAGTGTTGGACGTGAGGAAGTCCATCGCGAAATGAACGCCTTTGGCTTCGCGACCTGAGATTGGCAAATCGCGTGGCTTGGTTGCACCACACGCCAACAAGACGGCGTCGAACTCGCTTTGCAAGTCCTTCGGCGAGATGTCCTTGCCGACATTCACTCCGGTTTTGAAGGTCACGCCTTCTTCGGTCATTTTGTCGATCCGGCGCTGAATCGCCTTCTTCGACAACTTCATGTTGGGAATCCCATACTGCAACAAACCGCCAATGCGATCGGCTCGTTCGTAAACGGTGACCAAGTGCCCGGCTTTGTTGAGTTGGTCCGCGGCGGTCAATCCGGCTGGACCACTGCCGATGACAGCGACTTTCTTTCCGGTCCGTTGCTCAGGCGGTTCGGCAACGATCCAACCTTCTTCCCAAGCACGATCCACGATCGCGTTTTCGATGTTCTTGATCGTCACAGGCGGATTGGTGATTCCCAACACGCACGAGCCTTCACAAGGTGCCGGGCAAACGCGACCGGTGAACTCAGGGAAGTTGTTGGTCTTGTGCAGACGTTCGATCGCTTCTTTCCAGCGATTGTTGTAGACCAGGTCGTTCCACTCGGGAATCAAGTTGTCGATCGGGCATCCGGTCGCGGACTGACAAAAAGGAACACCGCAATCCATGCAGCGAGCGCCCTGACGTTGCAGGTGCTCGGTCTTGGGTTCGGTGTAGATCTCGTCGTAGTCATTGATCCGGATGACTGGCAATCGCCAAGCAACTTTTTCGCGATCGAATTCCTTGAATCCAGTGGGCTTGCCCATGGCAGAGTCCTCAAAATGGGGTGATGTGTACGGTTGATGTGGGGTGGGTTTTCGCGGCGATGGCCACGCGTGCCGGGCGAAGCGATTCGCTTCGCCCGATCGTTTTCAATCGCTTTGCAAAGCAAGCGATGTGCGCCGTCATTTTCAGACGCTGACCGCGTCTTTCTCGGCAGCCATTTCGGCCAGCACGCGTTTGTAGTCCGTTGGCATAACCTTCACGCACTGCGAAACAAACGTGTCAAAGTCCGCCAATGCTTCGGCGGCCAGCGCACTCTTGGTGTAATCGTGATGCTTTTGGATCATTCCCTTGACGTCCGCGAGCTCTTCATCGCCTTCGATTTTTTCCAACTCGACGGTTGCCAAGTTGCAATGAAGGTTGAAGTCACCCTTGCGATCCCAGATGTAAGCGATACCGCCTGACATACCCGCGGCGAAGTTGCGTCCGGTTTCACCGAGACACACCACACGTCCGCCAGTCATGTATTCGCAACCGTGGTCCCCGACACCTTCGACGACGGTGCGAGCACCGCTGTTTCGAACGCAGAATCGCTCTGCAGCCCGGCCGCTGAAGTAGGCTTCGCCGCTGGTCGCACCGTACAAGCAAACGTTGCCGACGATGATTTCGTTGGCAGCATCGAAGGTACTTTCGCGAGGCGGGTAGACCATGATGCGTCCGCCGGACAAACCTTTGCCGACGTAATCGTTCGCGTCGCCTTCCAGTTCAATCGTGACACCGTGAGCGAGAAACGCACCGAGGCTTTGTCCCGCAGAACCCGTCAGATCGATGTGGATGGTGTCGTCGGGCAGGCCGGCTTGTCCGTGTCGTTTGGCGATCTCGTGCGACAAGATCGTTCCGACAGTCCGGTTGATGTTGATGATCGGCGACGTGATGCGAACGGATTCGCCGTTTTCGATCGCAGGCATCGCTTCGGCGACCAACTTGGTCATGTCCAGCGACTTTTCCAAACCGTGGTCTTGGCCTCGCGTGCAGATCACTTCGACCTTGTCGTGAGGACGCTGCGCGGGGCTGAGGACGGAGGTCAAATCCAACCCATCGCTCTTCCAGTGTTTGATCGCGTCGTCGGTCGACAACACATCGCTGCGGCCAACCATTTCGTCGATCGTGCGGAAACCGAGTCGTGCCATGATCCGGCGAGCTTCCTCGGCGACCATGAACAAGTAGTTCACCACGTGCTCGGGTTTGCCCGAGAACATCTTGCGAAGTTCGGGGTCCTGAGTCGCGATGCCGACGGGGCAAGTATTCAAGTGACACTTCCGCATCATGATGCAGCCGAGCGTGATCAACGGTGCGGTTGAGAAACCAAACTCTTCGGCTCCGAGCAATGCTGCGATGACAACGTCACGTCCGGTTTTCAAACCGCCGTCCGTTTGCAACACAACGCGGCTACGAAGATCGTTGAGCACTAGGACTTGGTGAGTTTCGGCAATCCCGAGTTCCCACGGCAACCCAGCATGCTTGATGCTGGTCAAAGGCGATGCCCCCGTTCCACCGGTGTCACCGGAGATCAGGATGTGGTCGGCATGAGCCTTGGCAACACCCGATGCAATCACACCGACGCCCACTTCGCTAACCAGCTTCACGCTGACGCGTGCCGATGGGTTGCTGTTTTTCAAATCGTGGATCAGCTGAGCCAAATCCTCGATCGAATAAATGTCGTGGTGAGGCGGAGGACTGATCAGTCCCACACCCGGCGTGCTGTAACGGATGTTGGCAATGTAGTTGTCGACTTTCTTGCCGGGCAACTCACCGCCTTCGCCGGGCTTGGCACCTTGCGAGACTTTGATTTGCAACTCATCCGCGTTGGTCAAGTATTCGATCGTGACACCGAAGCGTCCCGAAGCGATTTGCTTGATAGCGGATCGCTTGGTGTCGCCATTGGGAAGCGGCTGGAATCGTTGTGGATCTTCGCCGCCTTCACCGGTATTGCTCTTGCCACCCAAGCGGTTCATCGCGATGGCGAGTGTCTCGTGAGATTCCGCACTGATGCTGCCGAGGCTCATGGCACCGGTGCAGAATCGTTTGACAATGTCTTTGGCCGATTGAACTTCGTCCAAAGGCAACGCAGGTCCGCCAACGCCTTCCTTGAAGTCCAGCAATCCACGCAACGTGCAACGCGTTCGGTTGTCCTCGTTGATTTCGTGCGAGAACTTCCAGTACGCGTCTTCGTTGTTGTTGCGAGCTGCGATTTGCAGCGAGCTGATCGCCTGGGGACTCCAAGCGTGCTTTTCGCCTTCGGCACGCCAGTGGAATTCACCGAGGTTTGGCAATTGAGTCAAACGGTCAGCTTCCTTTTCCGGGAAACCAAGCTCGTGACGACGCAGCGTTTCTTCGGCAATGACGTCAAACGTCACGCCTTGGATGCGGCTGGCGGTGCCAACGAAGCAACGTTTGATGACTTCATCGCGGAGTCCCAACGCTTCGAAGATCTGAGCACCCTTGTAGCTTTGCAGAGTACTGATGCCCATCTTGGCCATGACCTTCAGCATGCCTTTAGCGACACCCTTTCGGTACGCGGCAACGATCTTGTCGTCGTCCAATGTGGGCGACATCAAGCCGTCGCGGTGGGCTTGCCACAACGCTTCGAATGCGAGGTACGGGTTGATCGCATCGGCACCGTAACCAATCAGCAAGCAGTGATGATGCACTTCGCGAGCTTCACCGGTTTCGACGGCAATCCCCACGCGAGTCCGCTTGGCCTTGGCAACCAAGTGATGGTGAACCGCACCGGTGGCCAACAGCATGCTGACAGGCACACGGTCGTGCGAAACGTCGCGATCGCTCAGGACGATGATTTGCAGACCTTCGTCGACGGCCGCTTCTGCTTCGGCACAAATTCGATCCAAAGTCTTCGTCAGACCAGCCTTGCCTTCGGAACGATCGAACGTCGTGTCGATTACGCGGCTGTGCCAACGCTCGTGGTCGACATGCTTGAGAGCGGCGACTTCTTCGTTGGTCAAAATCGGATGATCGATCAACAGTCGGTGGCAGTGCTCTGGCGTTGCGGCCAGCAAGTTTTGCTCAGGACCGATGTAGCATTCCAGTGACATGATGACTTCTTCGCGAATCGAATCGATCGCGGGGTTGGTCACCTGAGCAAACAGTTGCTTGAAATAGTCATAGATCATCCGCGGCTTGTCGGACAAACAAGCGAGCGCCGAGTCATTGCCCATCGAGCCGACCGGGTCACGCAGTTGCTCGACCAACGGACGGAGCATGAAGTTCATCGTTTCGGCGGTGTAGCCGAACGCTTGCATGCGAGGCAGCAAAGTGTCGCCGTCAAACCCGTGGCCTTCGGCTTCGGGGTGCAAATCAGCCAAGCGAATCCGTTGCTGCTTGAGCCATTTGCCGTAAGGTTTTTTGCGAGCGAAATCGGCCTTGAGCTCTTCGTCGGGAATCAAACGTCCCGCTTCGAAGTCGATCAAGAACATCTTGCCAGGTTGCAAACGACCCTTTTCGCGAACGATGGATGGGTCGACTGGCAACACACCGACTTCGCTGGCCATGATCACGCGATCGTCGTGGGTGATGTAGTAACGACTTGGACGCAGGCCGTTGCGGTCGAGCGTCGCGCCGATGCATTTTCCATCGGTGAACGCGATCGAAGCCGGGCCGTCCCAAGGCTCCATCATGCAGCTGAAGTATTCGTAGAAAGCACGCTTTTCTTCGGGCATGGTTTCATGCTTTTGCCATGCTTCGGGAACCATCATCATGATGGCTTCTTGCAAGGTGCGGCCGTTCATCAACAAAAACTCGAGCACGTTGTCGAACGTTCCCGAGTCACTCAAATGAGGCTCGACAACGGGGAACAACTTCTTCAGTTCGTCGCCGTAGATTTCGCTGGCGGCCGTTCCTTCGCGAGCACGCATCCAGTTCGCGTTGCCGCGAAGCGTGTTGATCTCGCCATTGTGGCTCATGAAACGAAGTGGCTGAGCACGGTCCCAGCTGGGGAACGTGTTCGTCGAAAAACGGCTGTGAACCATCGCCAAGTGCGTTTCGAAATCGTCGTCACGCAGATCGGGGAAATACGGCATCACTTGGGCCGGCGTGAGCATGCCCTTGTAGATAATGACTTTGGTCGACAAGGAACAAACGTAGAACATCAACGCTTGCTTGATCTTCGTACCGCCGCGCAGTTCGTGACTGGCTTGCTTGCGGATCAAGTAAAGCTGGCGTTCGAATTCTTCATTGGTGAGGCCATCTGCTGCACCGACGAACAACTGTTCGATGACAGGTTCGCTTTGGCGGGCCGTTGGGCCAACGTCAGCGGCATCGGTTTCTTGAGGCACGTCTCGCCAACCGATCAACTTCTGACCGGTCTCTTCGATCAAACGAGCGATCGTTTCTTTGCAGGTCTTTCGCTCCGCATCGTCAGTCGGCAAGAAAATCAAACCGGCGGAGAACTTGCCTTCCTCGGGCAGTTCAACACCGAGGTCCGCTTTGGCGACCTTCTGCAAGAACTTGTGAGGCAAGCCGCACATGATCCCAGAACCGTCGCCGGTGTTGGGTTCACAGCCGCACGCACCACGGTGGTCCATGTTTTGCAAAATCGTGTCGGCATCGATCACGATTTGATGGCTGGGTGCCCCTTTGATGTGGGCAACAAATCCGACGCCACACGCATCCTTTTCGTGCTCAGGGTCGTACAGTCCTTGGGCCGGTGGCAGGTGATACAAAGGTTGCTTGGTCATAACTGAAACAACTTGGGGATGGGGAAATGTGTGGATGATGAAAGGGCGTTTGAGTCTGGGCCGCGGATCATGCGACGACCGAGACCGCCCGGTCTTTGGTTTGGTTTTTCTTGCGGTCTGCTTTCGCAGCTTCTGACTTGGTTCTCAGTTCAGGTTCCATCTCCCGACCCAGGAGAAGCGACCCCAATTCGATTGCCGCTCGGCTGAGTTTGCTGCTGCGGCGAAAGATGATTCCAAGTGGTCTGACCATCTGAATTTCGGGACAAGCGACCACACGTAAGGTTCCGTTGGCCGTTTCTCGACGCACGGCGGCTTCGGGCACAATCCCCAACCCTCGGTTCGCTTGGATCGCACGCACCATCGAATCCGCGTTGTCGAACTCCATCTGAGTCACAACCGAAATGCCAGCCCGTTTCAAACATTGGTCGATGGCCTGACGAAGCACCAACCCTCGTTCAAAACCAACCATCTCCATGCCGCTGAGTTCTGAGGCGGAGACTTCGGTGCGTTTCGCGAAAGGATGGTTGTCGGAGCAAACCAAACGCATCGGTTCGGATTGCCAAGGAATCGTGCCCAACGCTTTCGTCGTGCGCGGGAAGCTGACCAATCCGAATTCGACGCCGCCGTCGAGCACCATTTGCACGACTCGCTGACTGCTTCCGAACTCGGTGCGGACTTTGACGTCGGGGTGCTGAGTCTCGAAGACCTTGGTGGCTTCGGGCATGTAACTCAGACCGACCGAATAGATCGCACCAACTGTCACACTGCCCGTCAGTCGTTCGCCGCGGAACCGGACTCGTTGTTCCAGTTCGTTGTATTGGCGGATTACATCACGAACGCCGCACAGGTAAATCTCGCCCGCGTCGGTCAGACCCAATGGACGACTTGAGCGATCGATCAAACAGGCCCCGACGGATTCTTCTAACCCGCTGATGGCTTGGCTAACCGCGCTCTGAGTCAATCCGCAATCGGCCGCCGCCTTTGAAAAGCTACGGAGATCTGCGACACGACAGAACAATTCAAGTGTACGAAACTGCAATGACAACCTGCTGTATTAAATTTCCTTATGATGTTCCCGGCAACTTTTAGCCGGATTGATGACGGAGGATAGCCACGGAAGCAAATTTGGTCAAGCGTTCAGCCAATCTCGCCCGTGCTGCTGCACCAACGAAAAAGCCCGGCAGCGGTTTCAGGCCGCAATTGCCGGGCTTTCTGTGTTTTTCTCGTTGGTGCCTGGACAGGTGGAGGGCAGCTTCAATTCCGCCAATTTGAGCTGGCGGAGCCTCATCAGCCGGTCCGGATCGTCATCAACCGGACTACTTATCGGCCCAGTAATCGATCACGACCACCTTTTCGAGGTGAGGCTTCAGCACTTCCACGAATGCCTTGTGGGCTGGGTGAGGCAGGTACGTTTCGCGGTCTTCCTCGCTTTCGAACGAGACAAGGAAGCAGTGCGACAGGCCATCGTTGAGACCTTCGGGCGAGTTGTTGGTTCCGAATTCGAAGTCCGCGATTTCGGGGATCTCGTTGGGGAGATTGCGAAAAGCATCGACAACAGTTTTGACGTCGGCTTCCGAGCTGGACTCTTTGAACCCAAACATCACGACGTGCCGGAGGACTTTCTTAGAGGCTTTCTCTTCAGCTCCCGTCGCTGACAACTGCATAACCGCGGCGGCAACGCAACAGATTCCTAAACCTAATAACAAACGCATGGCTTTCTCTCGATGGTGGTGGAAACGGACGAAGGGCCCATTGTCGCGTCTTCGATGACGGTCAGCTAGTCGTGCATGGGCTGATTACGGGGGCACAAGCTCGCATCCTCCGCTGGGTTGCAAATTTTTACTTGTTCCATCCTGAGGTCCTGCGTACAACGACCTCGGCACATGCATGGATGCATTGACATCACTTCCCACGTTTCTTGTGGAATTGGCATGCATCTCGACCGTTCAAAACGACGCTCTTTTCAACGGCAAGCCTTCACGCTCGTGGAACTGTTGGTCGTCATCGCCATCATTGGCGTTTTGGTTGCTTTGCTTTTGCCGGCGGTCCAAGCAGCTCGCGAAGCGGCGAGACGAATGAGTTGCGGGAACAATATGAAGCAGATCGGCTTGGGCCTGCACAACTACCACTCCGCTTTCAACCAGTTGCCAATTCACGGCGTTGGACCGACCGATGAAAATGACAACACGGCCGGACGCGGCAGTGCCAACGATGGCACTGGGTTCACGCGGATGGAGCTGACTTATTTGGTCGGTCTTCTGCCCTACGTGGAGCAACAGGCCATTTGGTCGATGGTCAGCAATCCGTTGATCGAAGCCGACGGCGATATCTGGCCTGCCTTTGGCCCGCGGCCGTGGACGATCGAGTATCCGCCTTGGGCGACGGAGATTCCAACTTTCCGATGCCCGAGTGACCCAGGGTACGGATTGCCCGGACTTGGACGCACAAATTACGCCGCCTGCACGGGCGATGGGTTCTATGAAGCCGAGCACGGGATCACAGTTTGGAACAGCAGTGCGAACCGATGGGACTACAACGATTCGCTTGCATCACAACGTGCTCGATGTGGACTTCGTGGTGCGTTCGTGCCTCGCAAGTCGATGCGTTTTCGTGATTTCACGGATGGCCTGAGCAACACGATTGCGGTGGGTGAAATCGCAACGGGGCTGGGTGATCGCGACAATCGAACGATTGGATTCACAAACGCAAAAGGTGGGTTCTTTCAAATCGCCAACAACCCCAAGCGATGCTTTGACCTCGGGTTCGTTGATCCTGAACGCCCGAATTTCTGGACTGAAGACGCTCGCGTCTACGCACCGATCTCTCAACGTGGTTTGCGGTGGGCGGACTTCCACACACTCCAATCGCAGTTCAACACGATCCTGGGTCCAAACTCAGAATTGTGTTTGGTCGGTCATTCGGACACATACGGAATCGCTCCGCCGAGCAGCTATCACGTCGGCGGCGTGCATGTCGCCATGTCCGACGGTGCGGTGAAGTTCATCACCGACTCGATCGAAGCGGGCAACTCGCGCATTCCATGCGTTTATTGCAAAGCACTGTCAGGGCAAACTGACAGTGTGACTCCCGCCGGATCAGAAAGCCCCTACGGATTGTGGGGAGCTCTTGGAACACGTGCCTCCCGCGAAGTGATCAGCGGCGAGTTTTGACATCGACTCGACTCGTGTTTTAGCCAGCTTGTCTGGCAAATTCGATTCGCTAGCGAACGCGTCGCATGTAGGTAACAAACTTGCGATCGAGCTGTTCCAGATTCATGTCCATGGAACTTTCAAAGTCCTCGATTCTTTCCCGAGGCGTTCGCTCGTCGAGCGGTTTGGACTCACTGAGTTTCTGCAGATAAGACACAAACTCTTTTCGCTGTGTCTTCAATAGGAAATACGTCAGCGCCCAGGACTCGCCGTAGGCATCTTCCGCCGTTGAGACGGAACGAAATCGTGAATCGTCCGACAGGAGGGTCGCGAGAGAATCCGCGGGGCGGGATGAAAGGTAGCGCCGAAAGCGGCCAAGATTGACTGCGTTGACGCGACCGATTCCACGCCATCCGCGCGGGTTGCTGAAATCAGGGGATTCGAAAAACATCGCCAGACCTTCGCTGACCCACATCGGGTTGTCTGCGAATCGAGTTTGCAACCCGCAGTTGTACGCCAATTGATGTGTCGCTTCGTGAATGATCGTCGCGATGTTGCGTTCGATGTTGGGCACCCGAAAAGTTGTCATTCGGTTGCTTTCCAAGTGGTAGTAACCGATGACGCTTTTCGCCGTTTCGCCGATCTCTTGGCTCGCGTATTTCAGGAATTCATCGTGGTTGGCGAGCACCAATGCCACCAGCGGATACCGAGGTTCCTCAAGATCTACGTGTTGGTTTTTCCAGTACGTGAAGAAGCCACGGTGCAGTTGTTCGAACAGAACCCCGCAATCTCTCGCGTAGGCTTCGTTGCCTTGATGAAGCAGCAAGTAATTTGCAGTCCGGTAAACCTGAAAACCCTTTGGCAACTCATCCAGCATCCGACGAGCCATCGTCTCTTGATCGATCGGCGGACCCGCGGGTTGCTTCGTTCGTTGGACGATCATGTCCGGCTGGATCGTCCACAGCTTGCCGGCGTCGCAACGCGCCAGCACCCCGCCGTCGGCAGCCTCGACCAAGATCTCCGCGTCGATGGTTCGTTCTGTTGGAGCGGAATCGTCTGCACCGTCATTAAATGTGATGACGTCCCCATGCGCTTCCGGACCGACCGGGCCAGCCCAAGTCATCAGCGAAGCAAAAAGGATCAATACGGTGCGTCTTACCACAACAAAAAAGTCCAACGAGAACGATGATTTAAGCAGACTGGCTTGCTGAGACTTCGCAAGCCAATCCACAAAAAAATGGCGACGGGCCATTCACCCGTCACCATTGTAGACCATCCAAATCATGTCAACGAATCCACCGCGTCTCGTTTGTTCATCGGACGCGGGCTGCCAGCCGAAGGGCTCGTCAAACTCATGTCTTGACCAAGCCCGCCCGGTCGCGACTACTTTCGGAAGTAGTCGGCAAAGTCATCCGCTTCGGTTGGCTGCGTTGCCGCTTTGCGAACCGGACGTGGGATTCGACGAAGCCCCTCAGGTTCCCCGCCATTGAACGAAGTCTGGCGAACCTGAACCCGACGCTTGCTGAGATTGGCCGAATCATCTTCGAACGGATTTCGCATTTCGTCGAACAGCGATCCCGCGCGTCCCTTCGAGTTGCGACTCGGAGCCGCTTCAGCTGGAACTGGCTTCGGAATCGATGGCAATCCAGGAGCCGATTTGCGAATCGTGGTCTTCGGCCCGTCGGTGAGCGGAACATTCCGGTGCTGAGGTGCCGGAGTTGGGATTCCTTGCATGCTCGGTTTTCGTTGCGCATAGGGCGTCACTTCGGTCACGCTTTGGCTCGACGTCGGCGGCATTCCGCGAGATTCCATCACAACCGGAGCTTCGATCACTTGATGATGGCCATAAGCATGAACTTCGTGGCTATACATTGCACCCGCTGACGATTCGCAGTGGCTGCAGGTCTGGCATTCCGATTCGCATGCGCGATGACAACGTTTTCCGTGAACCAAGAACGCGCCGACTTCAAAGACGCGTTCCACGCCACAGGCGGCGAGATCCAGCGTTTGATAGATCGGGTTGCACTTCTGCACTTTGTGGCGTCCCAAGAAACCGCCGCTGTCGGGTTTGCTGCAACCGGAGCATCCGACTGACTCACAGCCACAGGCCACATCGAAACCGCAGCTCGGTTCGCTGGCGAAAAAGGGCTGTACGCCACACAGAGGTTCTGCACCGCATTCCGGTTCGACGCTGCAAGAGCATTCCGTTTCGCAGCCGCAGGAAACACTCGAGCGTGCTCGCAGGGCGGGGAAAGCCAAGGGAGCTTCGCATCCGCAGGCGGGCTCCAAACCACAGGCCGGTTCGCAATCGCAAGTTGCCGATTCCAGTCCGCAGGCGGGTTCGCCGCAGCCGCAAGATTGAGCCGACGCGTCGCTGACGCCAACGCAGGCCATAGCGGCGATCATTGCCCACGCGGCCAAGAAACGAACAGCGATCACTCGCCTGCCGAATTGATTGCGGGGAGCGAAACTCAAATCAGACGAACGTCGATTTTTTGAAAGGGTCCAAGACATCAGCTACTTTCTCCGTCGAACTTTGGATGACTGACATCGCTTATCGACGAGGAATGATCGTCAGGACTAAAACAATCCGAACGACATGCAAAGTGTTCTCAAACCACGCACTTTACCAACTCGTTAAAGATTCACTTCGGATCGACCCAGCGATCAATACCGAGGAACCGATGAATCGATCTGCTGGGACCATTGATCGATTCCGCCGGCCAGGTTTTGGACTTTTTCGAACCCTTGGGACTGCAGGAACTGAGTCACCTGCATGCTGCGGCCACCGTGATGACACTGCACGACGATGTGGTCCTGGCGATGGTCGTCCAGTTCAGCCAAACGTTCTTGGATCACACTCATCGGCAGGAGCTTTGATCCTTCGATGCGGGCCGTTTCGTACTCGGCTGTTTCACGCACATCCAGCAACACGAAGTCGTCCCCGCGAGTTCGCATTTCGTCCAGATCAGCGACGGTGATTTCAAGCGGCAGGGCGGAATCGTTTGACATGAATCAGGTTCTCAGGGAACAAAAGGAGCATCGATTTGGCGGCCGGTGGTGCCAGCGGCATTGCCTCATTGTGCACGTCGTCGCGTCAAAGCGAATGGGTGGTAGCGAGCTCAATCGAGAAATGCGGCGCTCGATGCGTCCGCCGGCATCCGCCAGTCGCCTCGAGGCGACAAACTGACTGAGCCGATCTTTGGGCCGTCCGGAACACAGTTGCGTTTGAATTGATTCTGGAAAAAACGTCGGACAAAGGTTTCCGCTGTTGCCTCGATCACATCATCCGAATGCGGAGTATTGAACTCGGTTTGCTTTGCCAAGAAACACATTTTCGCAACGTCGCAACCGCCTCGCACAAAGTGGTAGAGGAAAAAATCGTGCAGCTCATAAGGCCCGATCGAGGCCTCGGTGTTTTGCCGGATCTCGCCATCTTCGGTCGGAGGCAAAAGCTCCGGTGAAATTGGTGTGTCGGCAATCCTGTGAAGTGTCTCGTGCAGCGATTTGCGATAGCGATGGTCCGCGGCGTATTGAACCAAGTAACGCACCAGCGTTTTTGGTACGGATGCGTTGACGTTGTACATCGACATGTGGTCGCCGTTGTAGGTGCTCCACCCCAACGCCTGTTCGGACAAGTCTCCCGTGCCAAGCACAAAGCCGCGGCTCATTAGCAGCATCGTTCGAAGGCGAGCCTGGACATTTTCAAACTTCAAATCCGTCGCGTCAGCATCGACCCTCTGTAGTCGCGATTGAAGCTCTTCCACATCCGTTGACGCATCGATGGAGAGCCCCAGCGGTGAATGGCCGATGTCCAGAAAAGTTCGCAACGCGAGTGGCCGGATATCGATGCTCTCCGATGTCACGCCCAATCCTTGGACCAATTGAGTCGCACTGTCGTTGGTGTGCTGGGTGGTTCCAAATCCAGGCATGATGATCGCATCGATCACCTTGCGGTCTCGTTTCAGTTGGTCCACGGCAGAGACCGCGACCAACAAGGCCAGCGTGCTGTCGAGTCCGCCGGAAATACCAATCGTCAGTGGCAAATCAGCAGGCAGTTGCTGCAATCGTTTGACCAAACCAGCGGTTTGGATCGCCAGGATTTCTGCACACCGCTCTTCGCGTTTGGATCGATCGTCAGGAACAAACGGGTGCGGATCCACTCGCCGGAGTAGTTGAGTTGACTCAGCCACTCCGGTGTTCGCGTCAGCTGTGGAGGCAACGTTCGGTTCCGTTTGCCGCCGCTCCAGCTCTACCGTCCGATACGGTCGCGGCAACGACGACTGAAAGTCATCGAATGAACCAACGACACGTCGATCATGATCGAGTCGCTGCAAATCCACATCGCGAATCAGTTCGGTTTGCACTGGCAAGTCTTCGTCGTCGGTATCGCCGATCCGTCGCGACTCGCCAATCAGCGCACCGTTTTCGGCGACCAAGCAGTGTCCGCCAAAGACCAAATCGCTGGTCGATTCGCCACCGCCCGCAGATGCATAAGCATACGCCGCGATCAATCGGCCGGATTGGCTGACGACCAAATCACGACGCCATTGGGCTTTGCCGACCAATTCGTTGCTGGCTGATAGATTTGCAATCACGTTTGCGCCAGCGATTGCTGCATGGCTGCTTGGTGGCACAGGCACCCAAAGGTCTTCGCAGATCTCAATCGCGAGCGTCGCCGAGCCGTCGCGAAAAAGCAGGTCGGTACCGAAGGGGATGTCCTGTGAATCGATCCGCACCGTTGTTGGGTCCGTTTTCGATGCCGCTAGGAAATGTCTCGCCTCATAAAATTCGCGGTAGTTGGGCAAGAACGACTTGGGCACCAAGCCGCGGATGAATCCATCTCGGACCACCGCGGCGACATTCATGACGCTGGTGCCGACCCGAAGTGGCAAGCCAACGATCACGGTGGCGCGACACGTTTGAGTGTGCGTCGCAATTCTCCTAAGTGCGTCCAGGCTTGCATCCAGCAATGTGTGGGTAGCGAATAAGTCGCCGCAGGTGTACGCGGACTGTCCAAGTTCCGGGAACAATATCAGATCCGGATCGGATTGCTGGGCGATCGCATCCATGCAGGCGATCGTCTCCGCTGCATTGGCAGCGGGATCGGCCACCACGACTTTTGGCGACACGGTCGCGATTCGGTAGAACCCGTGCTGTCGTCGCTGCTTGGGAAAATTCAATTCGTTCGAAGAAGTCAAAAGTCGTTTGTCTCGTATTCCGGGGACGCAGCAACAGCAGAGTAAAAGATCCGCCGACGGTCACCTAGTATAACAAGCCTCTGCCTAAGGTTTCCGGCCCTGAAACCACTGGACGCAACCTTTCATCAGCATCGCGATTCGCTCAATGGGAACGCGGCGAATGTGGCCGTGGCGATCCACCTGAAGAACCGTTTCGGATTCCAGTTCCATCGCGGAGAGGTAGCCGCCGCCGAAGCAATACGTGTCCATGCAGACCAAGTGGGTGTGCCGGAGCACTTCGCCGGTTGGTTGCGGCGTGTGCCCAACGTAAACGCGTTTTCCGCTTTGATGCGGCGCCGGCAGACTGGGCGGAAGGTGAGTCCAATAGGTCAACTCGTCACTCTGCGACACGACCTCGCAACTCGGGTCGTACATCGCATGGACGAAAATCTCGTTTTCGGTTTCGTAGCACGGAAGCAGCGATTCGAAGAACGCCAGGTGGTCCTTCGGGATCCTTCCGATTGAACCGCCGTAACTGGTCACGGTTGCTTTGCCGCCGCTGCGAAGCCACATGGCATCGTCCATGCCGCGCGAAACCACGCTCTGCAGCATCCACTCATGGTTTCCTCGCAATGGAACAACCTTGCACGTCGATTGCAGAGTGATCAATTGCTCGACGACGTCGCGAGAGTCGGGGCCACGGTCGATGTAGTCGCCCAGGAAAATCAGCTCGTCGTCGGCGGTCGGCGATAGTTCTTGGATCATCGATCGGAGCGCTTTCGCGCACCCGTGGATGTCGCCGATCACGTGACGAGCCATTCAGTTCACACCCGGGTCAAAACCCTGTTGCTCGGTGGGAAACGGGACGTCCGGAGTCAGGTCCTTCATGATCGCTTGGCCACAACGGTGCACCAGCTTTTCCCAAACCTCTTCGCACGGGCCAAAGATAGATTCCGTGTCAGCGGGCGTGATCAGCCAGCCACCTTCATCCAGTTCGTTTTCCAGTTGCATTGGTCCCCAACCGGAGTAGCCGACGACGAATCGCAACTTTGCGTCATCGCGGCGAGCCAGCAGTCGCAAGTGATCCTCGTCCGAGGTCACCCAAGCCGGAACATCCGCCCACTGGATCGACATCGACCCCCAGGGTTCCGCAGGATGATCATGAAGCTGAGTCTTTGAGCCAGCAGGATCGTTGCCGGCACCTTCACTGACGTCGGCGCCGCAAGGATCGCCGATGCCAGCGATGTTGTGCAAAGCCAGCACGGGGCCGTTGACTGGTCCGCCCAAGTAAATTTGATCCGAGTGAATTTGAAGGTCCGGCGTGGCGTCGTCTTTGTCTCCGGAGTCACTCGTCGTCGACGAGTTGTCTGGCGAAGCCGTCGGTGAACTGGAGTCCGCGCCGCTGGCGACTTGCCATGACGGATCGCTCATTGCGATGACGTCGCCAAATCGTTGGGGCCCGGCACGGTTGATCACCACGCCGAAGGCACCTTCGTGCGTGTGCCGGATGATCAGCACCACGGATCGAAAGAAATTGCCATCGTGCAAATACGGTGACGCGATCAGGAAGCAACCGGTGCAATTCTGGGATGTTTTCATCTCAAGCCCGGATTGTGAGCCGGCAACTGAGTGGACAAATTCAGGACTGGTCTCGGTATTGATCTTGCCAGAGGCACCCGCCCCAAGACAGTCCAACACCGAAGCCCACCAGGACATTGGTTGCGTCTCGAATCAGTTCGTCGCGCCGTCGCATTCGGTCGATCAAAATGGGCAACGTGCAGGATACTGTATTTCCAACATCTTCCAGATCGACCGGCAGCCTTTCCGGGGAAATGTCCATCCGCTTCCGAAGCTGATCCAGCATCTTCCAAGTGGCCTGGTGGAACAGGTAATGGCCAATCTTGTCGTCCGACAACCCGTTTTCCGCCAAAATTTCGTCAACCAACCTTGGGATGGCCTCAACGGTGAAGTTGATCAAGCTGGGGCCGTCCATGTACAGCCGGCTCTTCCAGCGTTTGCGGTGACGTGGCGGAATGGCATCTTCCGCCGGACGGCTGCCGCCGTTTCCGACGATTAGCATGTCGGCGCCGCTGCCATCACTGCCGAACTGATATCCCCACAGGGAAGGCTGGTCGGCGGGAGTGATCAAGGTTGCTGCGGCAGCGTCCCCGAAGATCGTCCGCAGACTGCGATCATTTTCATCGATGTATTTGCTGTAGGTTTCCGCCGTGACCAGCAAAACATTCTTCGCGACGCCAGTCCGGATCAAACCGTCTGCCATCGCGGTGCCGTAGACGAACCCGCTGCAGCCAAGATTGAAGTCAATCGCACCGCACTGCGTCCGAAGCCCAAGTCGATCCTGCAGCAAGCACGCGGTGGTCGGCAGTGGGTAGTCGGGTGTCTGGGTGCACAGCAGCACGAAATCGATCGTCGACCGATCCAGATTTTCGCGTTCGAACAATTGCTCGCACGCATGAACTGCCAAATCCGCCGCGGTTTCGTCCGGCTTCGCAATGTGCCGTTGCTGGATGCCCGTCTTTTCCGCGATCAAGTCTAGGTCCCACGAGGGGAACTGTTCCTTCAGCGTCGCATTGTCTTCCACATGTTCTGGAAGATGCACCGAGATGGGACCAATCTGGGCGTGAGGCACGTTCGTCTCGGCGAAGAGGCTAAAGAAAACTGACGTGTGTTAATTGAAAGAACGCGGAAGCGTACCAGCCATTCCGCATCAACGGCAACTCGCAAACGGGGATCCGACCCGATGGGCATAAAAAAACCACGCCCGGTTATGTTCGGGCGTGGTCTTGAAGAGCGGCTGATCGGATTCGAACCGACGACAATCACGTTGGCAACGTGATGCTCTGCCAACTGAGCTACAGCCGCGTTTCAGTTGTGTGGGGCACAGTATAGGAACCATCGGATTTGTCGCAAGTCGACTTGAAAGGATTTTTAACCGCTTGTCGATCGTCGCCGGAAAACACTACACTTTGCCGCTACATGAAACGGCCCCTGCAGAAGGTGGCCCCCCGGTCGAAGCGTCCGATCACCCCGGTCCATTCGATTTCGCTTCCCGAAGTAATCGAGAGCCAGTTCCGGTTCGATCGATTCGTTTTCCTAACACAAGGTTCAAAATCAGGATGTCCACGTCTTTCGACACCGATTCCACGCCCGCCGAAGACGCGGCTGTTCCCGTCAAAGACCCGCTGCAGTTGAACATGGAGGTTACCAAACCTCATGCCTGTTTGCGGGAGGTCGTTGTCACCATCCCACGTGGCGAAGTGGATCGCTACATGAAGGACGCGTACGACGAATTGGTTCCTGAAGCTCAGGTTCCCGGGTTCCGTGCCGGTCGTGCACCACGCAAGTTGGTTGAAAAGCAATTCAAAGACCGCATCGAAGATCGCGTCAAAGGTTCGCTGTTGATGGACAGCTTGGCCAAAGTCACCGAGGACGCTGAGTTCTCGGCGATCGGCGAACCCGACTTCGAATACGAGTCGATTGAGTTGCCCGAAAAAGGTGAATTCAAATATCAGTTCAGCATTGAAGTCCGACCTGAGTTTGACACTCCGGATTGGAAGAAACTGGAACTGAAGAAGCCCGTCGAAACGATCTCCGAAGAAGACGTCGACGCCGCACTCCAACGCGTCCTCTCACGCTACGCTTCGCTGGAAGCCAGCGACGCACCCGCCGAGCTCGGCGATCGTTTGTTGATCACCGCGAAATTCACCGACGGTGACAAAACCATCTCCGAGATGGAAGAAGAGCATGTCACGTTGGCGAGCCGCCTCAGTCTTTCCGATGCAGTTTGCGAAAACTTCGGCGAACTGATGAAGGATTGCAAAGAAGGCGACTCAGTGACCGCCAAGGTCAAACTGGGTGAAGGTCACGCCAACGAAGAAATGCAAGGCAAAGAAGTCGACGCAACCTTCACGGTTGTCGAAGTCATGAAAGAGCAGTTGCCCGAACTGACTGCTGAATTCCTCGACGAGTTGGGCGAGTTCGAAAACGAAAGCGAACTTCGCGAATTCGTGCGTTCGTCGCTGGAGCGTCAAGCCAATTTCCGCACCGAGCAAGCGATGCGTGGCAGCATCATCGAGAAGTTGCTGGATTCAGCAGATTTCGAATTGCCACCAACCTTGGTTCGTCGCCAAATGAAACGAGAACTCGACCGCAAGGTTCTTGAGTTCCGTCGCAGCGGTTTTGATGACGACATGATTCGTCGCTTCGTCAACGCCAGCAAGCAAAACATGCAACAAGGAACCGAGTCCTCGTTGCGTGAGCACTTCATCCTTGAGCAAATCGCCGACGAAGAAAAGGTCGACGCTGAACCTCAAGAGTACGAGACTGAAATCCAGTTGATCGCCGAGCAAAGTGATTCATCGCCACGTCGTGTGCGTGCTCGCTTGGAAAAGACCGGTCAAATGGATGCTCTTCGCAATCAGATCGTTGAACGCAAGGTCATTGAAATGATCTCCGAAGCAGCGACCGTCACCGATGAGCCGGTGGAAAAAGAAGCTGAGGAGAAGAACGAAGAGTTCGCCATCGATCACGAAGTGTTGCCAACCAAGGATCACGAAGCGATCCCAGCAGCCAAGTACGATGACAACACTCCGAAGGGTGCTGAACCTGAAGACAAACAGGAAAAAGAAAAGGACTGATTTCGAGTCCCATTTCCAATCGCATCAACGCCCGGTCGCTTCTCGCAGTCGGGCGTTTTTTTGTTCAATCGTCGTTTGTGATTTAGCTTTGCTCGCCAAGTGATCGGTTGCGTCTTCAGCTCGCTTGAAGAGCCATCGCGTTTTGCCACAATCCGATTCTTTCCGGATCCAGCCGCCCAGATCGATCGCGATGATCGCAAACGTCTCCGCGGACGCCCCAGCAATCCGGACGCACGCCCGTGGTGACCAGCGACTGCATCTCGCGTAGCCGGATCGACCCCGCCATCGCCAACCAGACTCCGTGGCAGTGTGCCATGCTCACCAGCGATCTCATTTGTTCGATCGCGAAATGGTCGATCAGTGTTCGCCCGTCCTTGATGAACGTATCGACCAGCATTCGACGCTGCCCTGATTTGATCACCAGCTCAAGAACTTGTTCAGGGCAGATCGTTCCTGAGGCAACGTGATCCGCATAAGCGACCGGCACCAGTTCCACCGATTGTGGCAATCGAATCGAACCCCATAGGGAACTGAGTTTTTGTGCTGTCGAGCACCCGCTCGGACCGACCTTCGCAAAAGAGAACTCTGGTGGAACGAGCGAGCCCAGTTCCGGGCCCGAGTCCGATTCGCCCAGTGCCGCCGACAGTCGAATGTGGCGGTCTTCAGGCATCGCTGCTGCGAATTGCTTGGCTGCCTCGTTCCAAACCTTCGGGTCGCAAGCCGCCAGTGCTCCTCGCGAAGGTTCTTTGAAATCCACAATGCTGACACCTGCAGAGACGGCAGTTTCGGCCTCCTCTATATCCCGCACGCTGACGAGCAATTCAGGATCGAATGAATCAGACGCTCCCACTCGGATGGGGCCAGCCTCGTTTGTCGAGGGCACCAATCTTTGGCGGGGGGGCTTCGGCTCCATTCGAATTCCTTCGTGGCATTCTGATCCGGGCTACCACTACATCCGATCGACCCGAAGCGGCTGGCAAGTTACAGTCATCGTCTAAACAGCGTTGCAGGGACGCAACTTACGTGAAATCAATGTCGCCCAACAAGACACCGGATTTGCCGCGGTGAACTACGAATCCATCGAAACGCCCACGCAGTTCGCTCAATTTTGCGATGACATTGTGGATGAACCGGTCATCGGCTTCGACACAGAATTCGTTTCCGAGGATTGCTATCGGCCTGAACTTTGTTTGGTCCAAGTCGCCGCGGGGAAACACCTCGCGGTGATCGATCCGTACACGGTCGGCGACACCAAACCGTTTTGGGACATCCTGACCGACGACCAGATTGAACCAGGCAGCCGAGTCGTGATTGCGCACGCTGCACGCGAGGAAATTCGGTTCGCGTATCGGTACACAGGCCGGCCTATCTCAGGGTTGTTCGACACTCAGTTGGCTGCCGGATTTGTTGGGATCGAGTACCCCGCTTCGTTGGCGACTCTGGTTCAAAAATTGGTGGGGCAAACGCTTCCCAAAGGTGAAACGCGAACGAATTGGCGTCACCGGCCGCTGACGAAAGATCAATTGACATACGCGTTGCACGACGTGACGACGCTCGCGGAGATGCATTCCAAACTGGTGGCCGATGTCGAAGCACTCGATCGTGTCGCTTGGTTGGATGAAGAAACGGATCGGCTGCAAAAGAAAGTCATCGACGCGGAAGAAAGTGAGAACTGGCAACGCGTCAGCGGCAGTTCTGGTTTGAAACCGCGGCAATTGGAAATCATTCGCCACCTGTGGCGTTGGCGAGAAGAGATCGCTCGCAGCAAGAACCGTTTGCCTCGCCGCGTGATGCGGGATGACTTGATGGTCGAATTGGCCAAAAAAGGATCGCCCGACGTCAAGAAAATCCGCAACATTCGCGGCATGGAACGGCGTGGGTACAACGATCAATACGACGAAATTGGGGCCGCCATCGCAGCAGCGCTCGACGTTCCCGACGAACACTTGCCGCGTCGAACTCGTGGACGCTCGCGGAGTGCTTCGCCGATGTTGAGCCAATTTCTATCCACCTCGATCGCTTGCATCAGCCGCCAGCAGAAACTGGCACCCGCCATCGTTGGCAATTCCGATGATGTCAAAGAGTTGCTATCGTACGAATTGGATCCGCGTCGTGGAACACCGACCCCATCGCTGCTGAAGGGATGGCGCGGTGACATCGTTGGAACCGCGTTCCGAAAAATCTTGCGGGGCGAACTTGCTATCCGTGTCGCCGACACCAGCGAGCAACAACCGCTCGAGTTTGTTGAGTGCGAAGGTTCCGCCCAGCCGGACGCCTGAGGCTTGGCCGCGGCAATAAGTGACGTTGATTGAGATCGTCACGATGCCGCGATGGGCGTTACTCGTGCTTGTGGTGCTGCGGGTCTCGGTCGTGATGGCGTTGGTTGATATGGACGTGCAACTGAGGATGGTTTTGGAACAACCAATCCCAGCCGGATTCAGTGATCGCAGCGTCGTCCAAGTACAACGACTCCAAGTGCGGAAGCTCGACGATAATCTTCAGGCCTTCATCTGAAAGTGGCACTCCAATTAAGTGCAGACCCCGCAGCGACTTCACTTCCAGAAGGGCACGTCCAATGTCGTTGCCCAGCAATGTTGATCCGATTCGCAGCTGACGCAGCTTTGGAAGTTCCGATAGCGAGCGGATTCCTTTTTCGGTTAGTCTGCTGTGTGGCAGGTTTAGAAACCAAATCGACTTGCGTTCGAGCAAGGGCTTCAAGCCTTCGTCGGTGATTGGCGAAAGCCTCAATCTCAAATGCCGGAGTTCCGGAATTTTCGCGATGGTGACCATGCCCTCGTCGGTGATCACGCCTTCGTCAATCAGCACCGTGTCCAGCTTGGGAAGCTCGGCGACTTCTGGTTCGTCGGACTCGCGGCTGGATCCTGTGAATGAGCTTCCAGGTGGCAGTGGAGCTTCTTCCGAGGAGGACTCGTCCGTCGCGGCGTCGTCCTCCGAACTTGCTTCATCGGCGAGCAAGTCCAGTTGCCGCTGCTCCGCCGCCTTCTCCAATTCTTCCAGAGGAATCAGGAGCAGCTTGGCATCGTCGATTTCATACGAGGTCGCGTGCAGTTGAGTCGAATCGCCGCTGAGAATCTGTTCGATCTGTTGAGCGTAGAGCTCATCCGGTTCGGGCGGCTTCTCCGGCGGTTTGGGCGGTTCGATCGGTCGTGTCGCCCACCAGGCCAGTCCGATGATCGCGACCACAGCGATGCTGACGCCGAGCTTCGTGGGCGTGCAGAGGGTGATCAATCGCTCTTTCAGGCTGATTCGCTTGGGCGGTTGATCTTCGTCGTCTGTTTCAACGACATCGCCCAATTCATCCTCGTCTTGGTCGGTCGGCGATTCAGCGGTGGATTCGCCTGAGTCTTCCGAAACCGGGGACTCCTCTTCAGGCGAATCGTTTTCTTCCTCTCGGTCGTCGTCTGTTGGTTCGTTCGATGACATGAGGAAGATTTGTATCCTGGCACCGGAGCGTCGGTGACCGACGCTCCGGTGCGCAGATAAGTTTCGTTGAGAAGCAAAACGCTGAGACGATTGACCCAGTAACCGTCGCAGCGAGTGCAAATGCTTCCGTCGGAGTGAACCGACGAAGAAACCATTCCCGCAAACGATTTCTTGTCAACGAAACTTATGTTTGGATGGTGAAGCCCAACTTTGCGTGGGTGAAGGTGGGACGGCGGTGGGAATGCCCTTGCCGTTGAAAGTGGGGTACCACTGGCGACAAATGAGTGTCAACGCCGAAACGTTGTTTGATTGAAAAAATTCACACAGCCGGCAGTTTCACGGGACGTTTCCGGCGTGGGGTTGTCGCGGTTCGCCCCGGAAAACACGACCAAACGGCCACCTGGATGCTGTACTGATGCGATCATCGGTATCGCGCACCAATGAAGCAGATCTTCGGCATTGGTTTGCGTTGACTCGTCCGGGAAATCATCGATTCGATTCAGTATCCAGCCAATGATTGGCATCCCTGCTGCCGCCGCGGCTCGCGAGGTTGAGATGACATGATGCAACACTCCCAGCCGGTCGGGGGCGACGAGCAGCAACTCAAAGGAGTGCCCGTGTTGTTCGCTCCAACGTTTCATTTCAATCGCCAAGTCGATGTTCAACCAGTCGTCACTGATTGGGCTGAAGAGTCCGCCGGCTCCTTCGATCATGACGACATCAAATTCGCCATCGCACCAAACCGCTAAACCATCTCGCAGACGCCGCGTATCAACTTGGGTCCCTTCCTTCGCAGCCGATCGCGGTGGCGACAAAGCGGCGATGAATCGTTGAGGGCAAACCGCGTCGATGTTTTTGGGACGTCCTGCCGCTTGCCAGAGCGTCGTCGCATCGACACTATACCGTTCGCCGTCGGGTCGCACTACGCAACCGCTGGCCACCGGTTTGTAGACCCCGACCCGCTGCCCGCACTCCATCATCCGCTCGACCGTTTTCGCGGTGCAGTACGTTTTGCCAACCTCGGTATCGGTTCCCGTTACGTAATAGAGACTTGCCATGAGTTCTTCGGTCAAATTGTCGTTGATTCAAATGCGTGATGCGGGGTCGAAAGACAAGTCGATCGAAGCATCGATTGGATGGATAGAAAAGGCAGCCGCCGAGGGTGCCCAGGTCATTTGTCTGCAAGAACTGTTCGCGACATGTTACCCCTGTCAGAGCGAAGACCATGACAACTTCGACTTGGCCGAATCAATTCCCGGACCCACAACCGAAGCCCTGCAGCCCGTGGCCGAACGTTTGGGCGTGGTGATTGTGGCTCCGATTTTCGAACGCCGGGCGCCGGGTGTGTATCACAACAGTGCCGTAGTTTTGGATGCGGATGGAAGCATCGCGGGAGTGTATCGAAAGATGCACATTCCCGATGACCCGTTGTACTACGAGAAGTTCTATTTCATACCCGGTGATTTAGGATTCAAAGTCATCCCCACCCGCTATGCGAAACTAGGTGTGGGAATCTGCTGGGATCAATGGTTCCCGGAAGCGGCTCGTTTGTTCGCACTGGCGGGCGCCGAGATTCTGTTGTACCCGACCGCGATTGGCTGGATCGATGAAGAGAAAGAGGAATTCGGCGAAGGCCAGCGGGATGCCTGGATGACGGCGATGCGAGCCCACGCGATTGCAAACGGCGTCTATTTGGGTGCTCCCAACCGTGTCGGAATCGAAGGACGAGTCGAATTCTGGGGTTCGTCCTTCATCGCCTCGCCGAGAGGAGAAATCCTTTCGCAAGGCGACTGCTCTAGCGATCAGATTGTATCCGCCGATTGCCAGTTCGCCGATATTGATGTCGTTCGCACTCACTGGCCATTCCTTCGTGATCGTCGCATTGATGCCTACGGTGATCTCACGAAACGCTGGATTGACTGAGCGAGTAGGTCATCTCGCATGTCGACATTGCCGCTCGCCAAACAAAGTCACTTTGGCAAGGCATGTCGCGTGGTGATGTCTTGCATCGCCGCATGAATTTTTCCGTTGCTGGCCAAGACACTGGTTGTTTCCAGCGGCAAGACTTCCCCCGTCGCGGTCGTGATCACTCCGCCTGCTTCCGTGATAAAGAGTGCTCCGGCGGCGAAGTCCCACGGCGACAGCTTGTACTCGAAGAATGCATCAAATCCGCCGCAGCCAACTTGACACAAGTCAAGGGATGCGGTCCCGAACCGGCGAATTCCATGGATGTCGTTTTGGAAGCACTCCGCGATTGCGTCCAGCGTGGCACGCATCATGTCGCCTCGATCGTAGTAGAACCCACAGCCGATCATGGATTGATTGAGCGAACTTGAATCGCTGACCTGGACTTGTTTTCCATTCTCAAAGGCACCTTGCCCCTGAACGGCGGTGAACAAATCTTCGCGAATTGGATTGTAGACGGCTCCGACGATTGGAACGCCCGATTCGTAATAGGCGATCGAAACCGCGAAATGTGGCAGGTGATGAGCGAAGTTGTTAGTGCCGTCGAGTGGGTCGATCACCCACAAGTGTTTTGCGCTGGCGTCACCGCCCTTGAGGTCCTCTTCGCCCAATAGTTCGTGCTCGGGGTATGACTCTCGAATGAGAGCCGCGACTGCTTTTTCGCTTTCTAAATCAGCGTCGCTGACAAGGTCGTAAGTCTTCCCTCCATCCGTGGATTTATCCCGCATCGTGACGCCGTTTTCGAAATAGCGGTGGAGAATTTCACCGCCGGTTTGAGCAGCCCTGACCGCGGTGTCGAGTAGGTCAGACCGCCTCAAATTGTTCTCGGACATTTTTCGAATCTTTCGGCAATTGGAGAAGGCGGCAGTTTGTTATCGTGAAGGAGTCATCCCCTGACTCTCCATCCGATTTGCCCAACGAGGAAGTTCGTCGTGAAAATCTTTTCGACCGCTCGTGTGTTTGTTTGCTGTTTTGTGATTGGTGCCGGCGGGATTGCCAAGGGGGACGATCGCACGACCGCCCCATCTGTCGAGGCGAAGAAAATTACCGCCGCGAAAGCCAGTCCTGAAAACGACAATGCGGCGGGAGCCAAGGCTGAGAAAACAGAAGCAGAAGAAGAGCCGAAGGCGATGTCGATTGGTTCGCTGGCTCCTGCACTGGACATCGAACATTGGGTCGGCGACTCCCCTTCGCCGATGTCAAATTTTGAGCCGGGCAAGGTTTACGTTGTGGAATTCTGGGCGACTTGGTGCGGCCCGTGCCTCTACAGCATGCCTCACCTGGCCGAAATGCAGAGCAAGTACGAGGACCAAGGCGTTCGTGTTGTGAGTGTCAGCACAGAGGACCTCGAAACAGTCACCGAGTTCTTGAAGCGAACTGTCAGTCCACGAATTCTGGGTATCGAGGTTCCCAAGGAGGAACCAGGCGACGAAGGAGAGGAATCAGCCGAGGAGGAAAAAGAGGAGCCCAAGTCGATTACGTTTGGCGAATTGACTTCCGCTTACAGCCTGACCACTGACCCAGACAAGTCGGTTCACGAAGACTACATGAAGGCCGCAAGTCAAAACGGCATTCCGACCGCGTTCATCGTTGGCAAGGATGGACATGTTGAATGGATTGGTCACCCCATGTCGATGGACAAGCCGCTAGAAGCCATCGTCAACGGCGATTGGGACCGTGCCGCGGCGAAAGAGAAGTTTGATCGCGACCAACAGATCAAGTTGGCCTTTCAAAAAATCATCATGGCTCATCGAGCTGGGCTGCATGACACCACTTTGGAACTCCTGCGAGACAACGCTGGCCTGTTCGAGGGGACTCGGTACGAAACGGCTTTGAAGTCGATTTGGTTCCCGACTGCCTTGGCGACTCAACAGAGCGACATCGCGTTGGAAATCATCCAAGAGAGAGTCGAAGCCAGCCCTGAAGATGCTGTGTCGATGAACCGTTGGGCATGGGAAGTCTACGAAGCTGTTGAGTCCGGATGGAAAGACAGTGACGAAATACTGAGCACCACCATTGGTGCGATGGAGTCAGCCTTGGCTTCGGAAGAAAATGAGTCCAATGATGAGATGTGGCCCGCCTACGACACGCTTGCACACTTGAAGGCATTGGCGGGTGACAAGGAGTCAGCGATCGAGTGGCAGCTTCGCGCGATCGAAGCGGCACCAGATGACGAGAAGGAAAACCTGGGGGCCTATCTGAGCGAGCTAACGGGCGTTGAACCGGAGGTCACTGAGGATTTGGAAGACGCAGACGAAGAAACCACACAAGACTGATTGTGACTTCGTTTGATCGACAGAAGCTCGCTCTGCTCGCGACGCTGTTGCTGATGGTCGTGTCGCTTCGCAATGCTTTGTTTCCTGCAGAGCAGTGGCTGCAACACACGCCGACGGTGCTCATGTTGTTGGGGCTGCTTTGGTCGACCAGCCAAGCGCGGCTGTCGTCAATTTCCTTCGCCTGCGCGATCTCGTTTGTTGTTCTGCACATCATTGGGGCACGCTGGATTTACTCCAACGTGCCCTATGACGCGTGGTGCGAGTCACTGACTGGAATGTCTCTTTCGGATCAGTTTGGCTGGCAACGCAACCACTATGATCGGTTGGTTCATTTCGCCTCGGGATGCTTCGGCGTCCCCGTCGCATTGGATTGGCTGAAGCAAACTTGGGATGCCTCTCATTCAAACGATTCTTTCCCGAAACGCTGGGGATGGTTTCTGTCACTTTGTGTTGTGATGGCCGTGGGAGCCGCGTACGAAGTCTTGGAATGGCAGATCGCCATGTTCTTTTCGCCTGCTCAGGCCGAAGCCTACAACGGTCAACAAGGCGATGTTTGGGACGCTCAAAAGGACCTTTGCCTAGCGGGAATGGGTGGACTGCTGGCCATCGGAATCCACTGGATCTGGTCGGAATTTCGCCGCGACTGAACCTGTCGTCTTGACGGAACCGGTCATGGGGCGTCGTAATGGGACAATGCAACGAGACATTGACAGCCAGCGACTTCACGACGACCTCCGCGGATTGATTTCCGGTGACGTATTGTGCGATGCAGTGTCGACGCAGTTGTACGCTTCCGACGCCAGCATTTATCAAATTCGTCCGCTGGCGGTGGTTCGTCCTCGTTCCGCCGCGGATGTCTCCGCGACTGTCCAGTACGCCTGCGAAAATGAGCTGCCGATACATCCCCGTGGCAGCGGCAGCGGTGTTTCCGGTGAATCCGTCGGGCCCGGAATCGTTGTGGACATGTCGGCCCACATGAAACGGATATCCCCGTCGGATGATGGGATGCAGGTCACGGTTCAAAGCGGCGCGACTCTATCGAGCGTCAACCGATTCTTGAAAGGCCACCGGCGTTGGTTTGGTCCCGATCCGGCCACGCGATCGATCACAACGATGGGCGGCGTCATCGCGACCAACGCATCCGGCAGTCACTATCTGCGAAGCGGTTCGGCTCGCAACACGGTTTTGTCGTTGCGGATGATTGCCGCCGACGGACGTCTGGTTGAGCTATCGCAATACGATCCATTGCCAGCCAGTGACAACGAGGCAACCAACGACGCTGGCGCCCACGACGCGATCCGAGACCCGAACTCTTCGCTCTTGGATCGATCCGGTGAGGCGGGATTCGTCAACCGAGTCTCACGCGGACTGGTCGAGATCCGCAACCGGTTCAACTACCACATCGATTCCAACGCTTTCGCGTCGCCCGCGAGTGGCGGTTATCGGCTGGATGATCTTTACGATTCCAATAACCGAGTTGACCTGGCGAAATTCTTCAGCGGTTCGCAGGGTACGTTGGGGCTGATGGTCGATGCCACGCTCCGCACCGAAGCCATTCCGGCACATCGCGGCGTGGTCCTGTTTTTCTTCCATCGACTGGACTCGGCCACCCGAGCCGCTGTGCTGGCATTGGAACATGGGCCGATCGCTTGCGATGTGATGGACCGCCGGTTGCTGCAAATCGCACGCGAAGGCGAGAAACGGTTCGCTGACCTGGTTCCTCGCGAGGCCGAAGCGGCGATGTTGGTTGAGATCCAAGGGGAATCGCTTGGCGACCTGTATGATCGACTGGCGATTTTACGTCAGTCGATTTCGAGTGGGCACGATGCAGCGTTCCAATCCGAAGACACAATTCGGGACGAAATTCGAGATCTCTACTGGACGCTGTTCCGCCGAGTGATCCCGCGACAATATCGAGTTCGCGGCACGCAAATGCCACTTCCGTTTGTCGAAGACATTCATTCCCCACCGGAGCAATTGCCCGGGATGGTGGTGGCAGTCCAAAACGTTCTCAAACGTCATCAAACAACAGCGACCATTTTTGCTCACGCCGGCCATGGGCAACTGCATGTCCGTCCGATGCTGGATTTGCAAAAGCAAGAGGACCGGAGAAAGATCCGTCCACTCAGTGAAGAAATCGCCAGCGTGGTTTGGGACCGCGGCGGGCAAATTGGCGTGGAGCATGCGGCCGGACTCAGCCGGTCTTACCTTATGCCCAAACAATCGGGGGAACTCTGGCAAGCGATGGGCCAGGTCAAACGTTTGTTCGATCCTTATCATCGATTCAATCCTGGAAAGCTCTTCGGCGCCGTTCTGCAGAAACCGGACGAGAATCTACGCCCGCTGGATCAAACCATCGAAATCGTGGCCTCGGGCCGCAGCGTGATTCCATCGTCGCTGGAGATGGCGTCGGAGAGTCCGCCCGACGAACCGGACGCGGCACCAACCACGACCGTAGCGGATGAACTCGCCAAAGACCCACCGGCGATGGAGCCAACCGGCGAACAGAATCCGTCGGAAGACGAGTCGTCGGCTGAACCACAGCCGACGAAGTGGGGTGCGTCCATGATGCCGCACCAACCCGCACCGCAATTGGAAGTGCTGCAGCATTGGCCGGGTGGGGCTCCCATCACGACCACCACGCGAGCCTGCAACGGTTGCGCTCGTTGCCGGGCGGATGCATCGGACGAACGGCAATGCCCGATGTTCCGGATCACCTCCATCGAAGAGGCCTCGCCACGAGCAAAGGCCAACCTGCTTCGCGGTGTATTGAGTGGACAATTGCCGGTTTCGGAACTCACCGGAGAACGAGCCAAGGCGGTTGCTGACCTGTGCTTCAACTGCCATTCATGTCGAGTCGAATGCCCGGCTTCGGTGAACATTCCCAAGGTCGTTGGTGAGATCAAAGCCCAGTACGTTGCCACCAATGGACTGACGTTGTCGGACTGGTTGATTGGCCGGATCGACATGTTGGCGGCACTGGGTTCTCGGGTCGCATGGCTCTCAAACTGGATGCTTCGCCGACGGTCGCTTCGTTGGTTTGCCGAACGCACGCTTGGGTTGTCCGCTTCTCGCGAAATTCCCTTGCTGGCGAGCGAGCCTTTCGTCCGATACGCAGTGCGAAGGCGTTGGAACCGAGCGTCACCGGCCGGCGGATTGAAAGTGGTTTACTTCGTTGACCATTTCGCGAACTATCACGATCCTGAAATCGGGCGTGCACTGGCGGAGATCCTGCAACACAATCGCATTGGGTTCTATGTTCCGACTGGACAAAGTTTGAGCGGAATGGGACGAATCACCGCGGGCGACCTGAAGGGCGCACGCAGAGTGGCCAAGCGTAACGTTCGCTTGTTGGCCGATGCGGTCCGGCAGGGTTACACGGTTCTCGCGACCGAACCAGCCGCAGCGTTGTGTTTGAAACACGAGTATCCGAACCTGCTCGACACCGAAGACGCTCACTTGGTTGCTGAACACAGCTTTGAGGCTTGCCATTATCTTTGGTCATTGCATCAAGAGAAACGGCTGACGTTGGAGTTCGAACCCGTTCGACATCGGATGTTGTATCACCAACCTTGCCACAGTCGTGTTCTACACAGTGACACGGCCGCGGCCAACTTGATGCGATTGATTCCGGAACTCGAAGTGGACGTCGTCGCGAAAGGATGCAGTGGGATGGCGGGAACATGGGGATTGCAGCGAAAGAACTACCGCAACAGCTTGCGAATTGGATGGCCGATGGTGTCCACCGTTCGCAAAGCGACGTCCAGCGCACCGTCGACCGAATGCAGCGCTTGCAAATTGCAGATGGAGCATGGCGGTGACTACGAAGCAATCCATCCGCTGAAGTTGCTTGCTCATTCGTATGGCCGACTGCCGGCATTGAACCTACGAGGCAAAACACCTTCGCCAGAAAGCAGCCAAGCATGACCCAGCCGCACTCCATCGAAGTGTTGTTGTTTGCCGGGGCCAGCGAGGCAGCTGGCGGTGCCGATCGCGTGATTGTTCTAACGCATGAAAATGCAACTGTCAGCGAACTGATGCAGCAGCTCGCCGAGCAACACAGTTCTCTGGCGTCGTTGGCGATGCGATCTCGTCTAGCAGTCGACCAAAGGTACGTTTCGTCCGACCACGTGATTCCGATGAACGCGGAAGTCGCGTTGATTCCACCGGTCAGTGGCGGTTGATACATGGCAACTCAAACCATCACCGATGAAACGCACCCGTCGATCAACGTTTGTCTAACAGACGAACCGTTGGAGCTGATGGTCGCCGAGACGTCCTCCAAAGAACCTTGGCTAGCACACCCCGACGCGGGTGCGATGCTTTGGTTCCGTGGAGTGACTCGCCGTAAAACGGTGCAAGGCGATCGCGTGACCGTCACGAAAGAACTTTCGTACACAGCACATCGCGAAATGGCGGCCAAGCAACTGAGAGAGCTTGCTCACGACGCCGTGAAGGAATTCACCTTGCACCGCGTTGTGATTTGGCATCGCCTGGGCGTTGTCCCGATTGGACAAGCCAGCGTGATCGTTGGATGCAGCAGTTCTCACCGAGTCGCCTCACTCGATGCGGTGGCCACCATCATGGATCGCTTGAAACGAGACGTTCCGATTTGGAAACAGGAACGATTCGAATCCGGCGACCGCCAATGGATTCATCCGTCACCCACGACGGACGATCCAACGACTCATTAATGTTCCTAGAAAACACCCATCGGGCATTTTCGCGGAACATCACTTCTGACGGCGTTCAGTCGCGAGGTGGACGAACGTCTTTTGTGGCTCCCGCACCTGTTTGTGACGCCCGGCGATTTTCTCGCTGGATCGCGTCATAAACTTCTTGGCGGTGCACTGGAATTGCTTGTGGAGCTTCAATCCCCAGACGCACTTTGTCGCCTCGGATATCAACGATGGTTACGACCACATCGTCACCAATCATGATGCTTTCGTCGCGGTGTCGGGAAAGGACGAGCATGGTGTCCTCGGCTTAGTTGTCGGAGTGGGAGAGCTTTCGAATCAATTCGTCAGGAATTTCAATGAGTTCACGGCGGCAGTCCATTGCCGAGAGTTGTTGCATTCCATCGCAAAGTTTCGGACGAGGTTCACCTGATGAAACAACACCCGTTGTTTCGCCTCGCGTACACCACTCATCGACCCACCGCATGGAATAGTTCACGCATCGGTCAGAAGGTCGGCACGTGCCGGTCGTGCCGATTCGACTTGGTACCCCGTTTGCAACGCCCACCGGTCCCCAACACTGGATCGGGACACGGAATCGTTGGCTCAGGTTCACAGTAGACGTCTTGGCGGAAAATTCAGCGGATCTGGCGGGCTGTTTCGCCGCCCGGTCATCAACTCTCGCTTACCAACGAAAAATGGCGAGCACAGTGAGTGCTCGCCATTCGCGTTTGTGTTGGTGTGTCGAGTCCGCTCAGGCAGCTCGAACCTGCGACGTCGGCAATGGTTTGGCCGACTCAGCCGCCACGGTTGGCAATGGCTGACGCATGGGACGATCGTCGTTGGTGATCACTTGGCAACCCAAGCGGCGATCCAAGTTCAACATCAATGGAGCTCGCAGATTGGTCGTCAGTTTCCCAACGTGCCCCGCAACGGTGGTCATCACGTAGACTTCCGAGCCCGAAGTCAGGTGCAAGCTCGACATATCGCGGCGACCGATGTGGACGCGATAGTCAGGGAAGAACGCACGTGGGCTGATCACGGCCAGGGCCCGATCACCACGAGCGGCACTTTGCAGCCAAGCGACCGAAGCGTTGTCAGGGTCTGGGATGAGCGCCCACTGATGAAGCGATTCCATTCCGATCAAACCCTGCGGGAACAAAAACAACTGATCGGCGTTGAGTTCCAACGTGCCGAAGCGATGACTGTCGATCCGCATGACTTGATTCCACTCGTCGAATTTTTTGGTATCCGAGGCCGGTTCTGGCCCAGACGGTTCCATCAGGTTCTCCGTCGATACTCTCATCGACCACTTGATGGTGCCAGTTCACTGAACAATCGAAAAAACGCGAAAATTCGCTGCAGCCGTTACAACCGGAATTTCCTGACACGTTGAAAAACAAGAGCCAGGCTCGAACCCATCGACTACAAGTAGTTGAGGACCGTGATGCCTGACGTTTGTCCAACGAAACGCATGGACGCTTCCAACGCGACCTGACGAGCCTGCAGTTCGCTGATCACGACCGCTAAGTCAGCATCCATCGCGTCAGACAATTGCGACTGCAGCAGAACGTTTTCGTTCTCGACCGCGGTGCGGGAATCCTGCAACGCCGAGTGCCAAACCCCGACACGGCCTCGTGTGCGGGTGCTGTCGTCGAGATCCTCGTCCAGTCGAGCCTGCAAGCGTCCGATTTCCGAGATGTCACCGTCACGAACTGCTTGCTCGAGTCGCAAAAGCGTGTCGATCGCGCCGCCGGCGTCACGTGGCTGGAAATCGCTTCCGTTCAAAACTGCGAAACTACCGTCGATCTCGCCTTCGGCCGCCGTGGCATCCTCGGGGATCCACCCCAAATAGGTGCCCGCGTCGCTGAGTCCAGGCTGCGTGACTCGAATCGGGTCGGCACCCGGAGGTGCTGTCAGACGCAGCCCATTGCCCACATCGTTCAATGCAATCTGAACGCGAAGTGTGTCTTGGTTGTCCGGGTGATCGCGAACCAAGTCGATGATGTCGCCCACCGTCGCCACATCTTCCAGTTCCAATTCCAGTTCAACGCCGTCCGGCCGAGTGATCACCAAATCGGGACCTTCGGGATTGAAATTCAACCCGCGTCCGCGTGCAAGTTCACTGATCGCCGTGTCTTCCGTTGCGGTGCGAATCCCCAGCTCCGTGGCCGCGGTGCCACCATTCTCACCGACGCTGTAGTCGACTCCCGATCGCAAGGCATGCAGCTCGATTCTGCCTTGCGTTTCGTTCAGCACCGCCTGGACTTCGGCGTCACTTCGGTTGATCGCGATGATGACATCGCCGACTGTTTCGGCTCCTGAAAAGTCGATCGTGTAGCGATCATCTCCACGATCGATGACCAACCCGTCGGATAAATCCAATCCGGCACCGTTGTTCAGATCCGATAACGGAGTCCCCGCGGTCACCTGGGGTGACAACCGGTCTCCCACCAAGGGCGGAGGTCGAAAACCATCTGGGTTGGAAATCAACAAATCCGACGCTAGTCGACTTCCGGCTGCGTCTTTGATTGCCAGCGTGCCGGGCAAACCGTCCGCGTATTGAACTGTGATGGAATCCGCACCCAACGTCACCGACAATGAACGACCGTCCAAATCAGCGGTACGCAGAATGTCGGCCACATCGCCAATCGTTGCGGCTTGCCGGAGATCCAGTTCCACGAAGTTGTTGCCGTCTGACACCGTCAGCACGCCGGGCTGGACGCCATCGCCCTGTTTCATGTCGATCAGGCGGGTGTTTTCGTTCAAACCCGCACCCAAGGAACTTCCCTCGATGAACGGTTCGCCCAATCCGATCGCGGAAGCAGCCGTGACGGTGAACTCGGTGCGAGTTCCGTCGCCGAGTTTGGTCTGGCCGGTCGCCTGGTTCCCGTTGAATCGAACCGTTCCGCTGATGTGTTCGAGCGCGGATTCGGTCTGCAGGACCCCGCCGAGCAGTTGGTGGTCAGTGAACATGCCGTTTCCAGCACTCACGATCGATTCCATTTGCTGGCGGATCGTCATCGCCAACGCTTCACGCTCGTCATCGGACAAAATGCTTTGAGCGGCTTCGACAGCGACGCCGCGGGCTTCGATGATGGCTGAGTCGACTTTGTTCAGCGTCACGTCAGCGGATTGGTAGAACGCTTCGGATGCGTCCGCGTTTCGAACCAATTGGTCGGTTCGTGAAACTTGTCGCTGAAGCCCGATTGCTCGTGCCGCCGACGCTGGATCGTCGCTGATGCTCAGCACACGACGGCCCGTGCTCAGCTGATCGTATTGACGTTGAATCGCCAATTGGTCGCTGTTGAGCTGGAACATCAACCGCTGATTTTGCAGCGGCGTGCTCGTTCGATTGGTGGCGACGGGTAGCAGTGACATGTTTCAACGATGCGATATGGTTCGAAAACACCGTCCGAAAGCACGTGGGAAGTATTTTCGGTATCGTTGTAATCGGCACGATCGACATCCAGACTGTAGATCAATCCATTCGCGATTGTCGCCAGCGCCGCCGACGAACCAGTTGAGACGCCACCGGACCGAGAGAGAACATGATTTTCATCAGCACCATGCAGTTGACTCGGACCCTGGAACGGGGGGATTTCTTTTGTCCCACCTGTGAGTCAATCCAGGGGTTCCGGCATCGAAGCAAACGTACGTTTCTGACGCTGTATTTCATCCCGGTTATTCCGATCAGCGCCCCCGAGCCCTTCATCCAGTGTGACAATTGCAAGTCGCCTTGGGACCTCAGCGTGCTGCACATCGATCAACGCACCCACGAACAAGTTCGCGAAAATCAATTTCGCAACGAAGCGATTCGATCGTGCGTTTTGATGACGCTGGAAGACGAAGAAATTTCCGAACCGGAAATTCAATCGTTGCTGCGAATCAGCCGGGTGGTCCTCAACAATCCAATCACGCGAGAAGAGTTGGGGCGACTTTGTTCAGTTGCCATGCATTCTGGCATCGAAACCCAAAACTACGTGATGACCGTCTCGAAACGCTGGAACATGCAACAGCGTTTACTCGCCCTTCAGGCGATGTTCTTAGCTGCATCGTCCTGCGAGGATGTGGTCTCCGAAGCGAAAATTCGACAACTCAGTCGGCTGAAGGACCTGCTCGAGTTGACGGAGACCGAGTTCGAAGCGGTCATCGAAGATTCGTTGATGTATGCCGGCGTCTAGTATTATCCGCAACGCCGTAAGAAGAACTAGGACTTGTGGCCTCGCTACCAGTTCATTCGCAATCGCGACGCACCCGACGCATCGTTTGAAGAAAACGAAGACACCCGGCGAAGAGCACGATCGCGCCGATCCCAATCGCGGCGTAGCCCGCAAGCAATAATTCGCGAGACTCGCCGAAGAACTTGATCAACGTCCCACCGGTTCCAACCATCATCAGTGACGTTCGCAAGTACGCCAGCAACGTTCGTTCGTTGGCGAGGTCCGTTCGGATCACTGCCAAGTCATTGCGTTTCTGCGCGAGCGAATCGCCGACTGATTCGGGTTGGGTTTCCGTGTCAGATTCGCTCATGGTTAAAAAAGCCGATTGAGCCCATTCAGTGCGGCGACCCGGTACGCTTCCGCCATCGTCGGGTAATTGAACGTCGTTTCGATGAAATAATCGATCGTGTTCTGTTTACCTGGTTGGTTCATGATCGCTTGACCGATGTGCACGATCTCCGAAGCGTTCGCACCAAAGCAATGCACACCGAGAATCTCTTTGGTCTCGCGGTGGAAGAGCAACTTCAGCATCCCAGTGGTTTCCCCCGTGATCTGAGCTCGCGCCAAGGACCGGAACTGAGCTTGGCCGACTTCATAGGGAACACATCGTTCCGTCAGTTCTCGTTCGGTGGAACCGACTGAGCTGATTTCGGGACTGGTGTAGATCCCCGCTGGAATGTCGTTGAGACGCAGATTGCCATCGACTCGTCCGAGCAGGTGCATCCCCGCCGCGCGTCCCTGCGTGTAAGCCGCGCTGGCTAGCGAGGGGATTCCAATCACGTCGCCAACGGCATAGATGTGCGGCAAACAAGTTTGGAAATGTTCGTCCACCACAATCTGGCCGCGACTGTTGGCTTCGATCGGAAGGTTCTTCAGTCCCAAGTCGTCCGTGTTGCCTTGTCGACCATTGGCCCACAAGAAAACGTCGGTCTTGAGTACCTTGCCGCTTTTGAGCCGCAGGATCACACCATCGTCCAGTCCTTCGATGCTTTCCATCGTTTCGTTGTGACGAATGATGACGCCTTGATCACGAAGGTGATACGACAACGCATCAATGATTTCGTCGTCGAGGAACTCCAGTAGTTTGTCGCGCGTGTTGATCAAGTTGACCTTGATCCCCAGGTTGCGAAACATCGAAGCGTATTCGGTTCCAATCACGCCGGCGCCATACACCGTGATCGATGTCGGCTTGTCCTTCATTTCCAGAATCGTGTCGCTGTCGAAAATTCTGGGATGCGAAAAGTCGACACCTTTGGGACGGAAGGGGCGTGATCCTGTTGAGATCACAAATGACGCGGCGGTGATTGCCTCGCCGTTGTCGATCGTGATCGTATGCTCATCGATAAAACGAGCTTGTCCGCGAGAAATTGGAACAGCATTGCGATCGTAGAATGATTGTCGCATCGTGACTTGCCGGCCGATGATCGCCTGCGTGCCACGATTGAGTTGTTCCATGCTGGGACTAGCGGCAAATCCCATCTCACGCATCACGGGATTCTTCAGCGATTTCATCGTGCTCGTCACCGCGTAACGCAGTGCTTTGCTGGGGATTGTGCCCCAGTGAGTGCATCCGCCGCCAATTTGTCGGTATCTTTCCGCGACTCCGACCCGCAACCCACCTTTTGCCGCTTGCATCGCGGCGCCTTCGCCGCCCGGTCCGGTGCCGATCACGAATAAATCGAAATCAAATTTTTCGGGAGCTGGCTTGGCGGCCGGCTTTGCTTCGTGGGCGGGCAAATTGACGTCTGGCGCTTCGGTGGACGACGCCGCCCCGTTTGCCGAGGAGGATTCGGTCGCTGATGACATGCCTCATTCCCTGAAAATTGCAATGAATCGCGAGTCAATTCTGCGTCGGCCGCCTCACCGATCGCTTCGTGTCTCGACGTGATTGGGTACCACGGAACGTCGAATTCTGTTCGAATCATGGCTCGAAAGATTCCGTCACCCCGTCGAATAAGTCTTGTTTGTACGATGTTGATTGCTTGCGTCCAGACCGGTGTCCATTTTGCCGCTGTAGATCAGAACGTCGATGACGCTTGCGCCAAGATCGATCGGCTGGGCAAACAAGGTGTCGAACTCGCTGTTTTTCCCGAGTGCGCACTGACGGGATACGGGTACGAGAGTCGTGAAGAAGCACTCGACGCTGCACCGACCATCGACGACCCGGCGATCCAAAGATTGATCGAAGCTTGTCGAGCAAACAATCTGACCATCACAATCGGGACGTTGATCCGGAAGGACCGAGACGAGCTTCACAACGCGGCGTTGATGATGGACGGCTCGGGTTTGCTGGGGCGTTACAACAAAGTCCATTTGCCTCATCTGGGTGTCGATCGGTTTGTCGATCGCGGACAAGCGTGCGACCAGATTTTGACAACTCAATCAGGTTGCAAAGTTGGTTTGGGAATTTGCTACGACAGTTCGTTCCCCGAACCGATGCGAGCATTGGGGCTCGCCGGTGCAGATGTCATCGCGCTGGGCACAAACTGGCCAGTGGCCGCATCACGAACCGCAGAGATCGTTCCTCCCGCGAGAAGCATGGAGAATCATTTGTTCTTCATCGCCGCGAATCGCATCGGCGAAGAGCGTGGCTTTGAGTATTGCGGACTGAGTTCGATCTGTGGTCCCGACGGCGTCGAGTTGGCTCGAGCCGAAGGCGCCGAAGAAACCGAGCTGTTCGTTGACGTCGATCTAGAACAAGCTCGCAACAAACGGATCGAACGGACGCCGGGAAAGCACGTCATTGATCGTTTCGCCGATCGTCGACCCGAAATGTACTCACGCTTAGGCGATCCAATCGCGACACCTCAATCGCCCGCACAAGACTGATTGGTGGTCGGGGTTGCTGATTCGTGCCTTACTGCTTCACCAGATAGATCGCTTCGCCGGTGAACCGTTTCCGCAGCTCTTCATCGCTCCAAGAAACCTTGCCCACCGCGGGATCCCCGATCAACCAGCGTCCTCCGTCGGTTTGACCGAGAACGGTGACGACGTGACCAACCGTGACGTTGCCAACAAAACCATTGTCCTGCGGGTTGTCACCATTCAATCCAAATCGAACCAAGGCAACGTTGGGCAGTTGGCCTCTTTCGAGCCAATGACTTGGGTTCCGTGATGCCACCTTTGCTTTTCGAGCATTTGCGTGCGCAACAGTCGATAACCCGCGGTACAGTCCCAGCGGTGCAGTCCCCAGCGAACTGCTCAAGCAAGCAGTCGCGAGGTCTTGTTCATCCGCTTTGATACCTGAGCGATCCAAAAGCGTGACGGCCGCCGCGGGTGCGCAGCTCGCCGAGTTGGTTTGGATGTAGACACCATCGTGCCACTGAGACATCCACTGAGGTTCCTTCGGTTGGTCCCAATCCAAAGGAAACAAAACGGGACGGGCAATCGGCGTGATCACGAAAGCAACAGCCAATGTCATCATGATTCCGGCCACCGCCGGGCGGAACTTTCGCCGCAAATCAACCGAATGCCCCGCCATGCCCGCGGAAAAGGCCAGGACCACGGGGGTCACGTTCGACCAATAGAGAGCCGCGGACGATGTGATGGCTTCGGCCCAAACCAGCCGGCCAAAGAAGCTCCAGGCGAACAAGAACGAAATCCCGACCAGTCCTAAGAACACCCAGCGATCCGATCTTTCTGAAGCGGACTGGAATCGGCATCCCAGGCGGTAGGCTCCCAATGTCATCACCGTCACCACGACCACGGCCAAAGCCAGTTCGAGATCAGGACGAGCGAATTCCAGGTCCATAAGGAACCTCCGACGAGCGACAACGGGGATGAAGTTAACTTTACGTTAATTTAACGTTGCCGTTTGGTGACCTTGCAAGCAAACAGCAATTTCACCTTGGCTTCATCATTCTTTCTCATTTGAATTGACTTTCGATGCTTGACACCGCCTGGTTTTTGCGCAGAAAGGTCCAGGAATCGAACTTCAATTGCGGGAATCCGACTGATGCACTTGCCGTGCCAACTTTCTTTTAAGCAACGCCCATCCATTTCAGGTCCAAAGTCAGATAGGCTGCCGGTTTCACTGTCCCACTGCTCGCGCCGCCCACCTGTTGCATGAACGCCCCCACCGATTCTGCTCGCCCCCACGACCAAATCCGCCCCGTCGAAATTGAATGCGGCTACTTGGAATCTAACCCTGCCAGCGTCCTATACAAAAGCGGCAAAACCATCGTGCTGTGCACGGCCTCGGTGGAAACCAGCGTGCCTCCGTGGATGGAGGGTCGAGGAAAGGGCTGGGTGACAGCTGAGTACAACATGCTGCCCGGCAGCACGAGCCCTCGGAAAAGACGTGACCGCAGCGGCAAAGTGGACGGACGCACGACTGAAATTCAACGCCTGATCGGGCGAAGTCTGCGAGCCATCGTTGATCTTCGTGCTTTGGGAGAGCGATCGATCACGGTCGATTGTGACGTCCTGCAGGCCGATGGCGGGACCCGCACCGCATCGATCACCGGCGGCTACATCGCGTTGGCTTTGGCAGTTTCAAAATTGGCAGCCGACACGGAACTTGATCCACCCGTCGACCCGTCCGCGGTTCTTCGCGATTCCGTCGCGGCGATCAGCGTCGGTGTCATCGGCGAAGACATTGTTCTGGACCTCGACTACCGCCTGGACTCGGCCGCCGATGTTGACATGAACGTGATCATGACGGGCTCCGGGCGTTTCATCGAACTGCAAGGCACCGGCGAAGAAGCCACGTTTGATGACGCTCAATTGGCAGAGCTCCTACGATTGGGCAAAATTGGAATCGCTGATTTGACCCAATTGCAAAACGCTCAACTTGCCAGTCACTAACGGCTCCTCCGAAAATCCCAACTCGAAAGGTCGTTGTATCGTCGAACTGAATGCAGCGGCAATTCATACGTTGAACTTCGGCGGGGCAAACGCGAGGATCGCCATCAACTTTCGACGTGATGGCAGATCAGCGCATGCCGCCATCCTTCCTCTTTGATCAGGACAGTGAATGTCTTCGAACGCGAAAACTCCCATGCGTGCCGCCATCTTGGGCGTTGGTTTCATGGGCTGGATCCACACGCTCGCCTATCAGCGCAGTCAGGCAGCGGACTTGGTCGGCTTTGCCAGTCGAGACGCCAAGAAACGTGCTGGTGATTGGCGGGGCATTCAGGGCAACTTCGGTCCGCCGGGTGAACAGATCGACGTATCTGGAATGAACGTCAGTGAAAGCCTGGACGGACTGTTGGCGGATGATTCCATTGATCTAATCGATGTGTGTTTGCCGCCTCATTTGCATGTCGATGCGATTCAAAAAATCCTGGCGTCCGGCAAGAAGGTGCTTTGTGAGAAACCGCTCGCCTTGTCGGCTGAGGCGGCCGGTTCGCTCTTGGAAATTGCTGAACCGGGGCAGTTGATGGTCGCACACATCCTGCCTTTTATGCCAGCGTTTCGCTTTCTGGTCGAAGCCAAATCCGATGGCCGGTATGGCAAACCAATCACCGGACGTTTTTCGCGAACGATCAGTCCTCCGGATTGGATTCCCGACTTCTATGATCCCGAGCAAGTTGGTGGTCCGTTGATCGACCTGCAGGTGCACGACGCTCACCTGGCTCGAGTCTTGTTCGGGATGCCCGTGGGAGCACACTGTGTCAGCCACAATCAAGAAGGCGTTCCCAAGCGTTACGAAACGATTCTGGACTATGGAGCGTCCGCGAGTTCAGATGAAATGACACCTGTCGTCAGTTTAGCCGGCGGCGTCATTGATTCACCCGCTCGCGGATTCACACATGGATTTGAAGTCTCGTTCGAAAAGGCGACCTTGCGATTCGAGTTCGCTGCTTATGGTGATGGATCCACGGACACCATTCCTTTGACGGTCATGCACAACGATGGGAAACTGGAGCGTCCTGAATTGGGTGAGCAAGATCCAATCGATGGTTTCGTTAGCGAAATCAACGCGGTTGCGGATGTCGTCTCGGGTGGTCCGATGCATCCGGTGCTCGATGCCCAACTCGCGACCGATGCGTTGAAGATTTGTGAAATGCAAATGGCGAGTCGTCGTCCATGACCGAAGTCCAGTCGCTGGCCGAACAACTGATCAACCATCTGAAAGAGATGGGAGGGTTGGTCGTCGCGTTTTCCGGCGGCGTCGACAGCAGTGTCGTTGCCGCGGCCGCGGATCAAACGGGTTGCGATGTCGTCGCGGTCACTGCGCAATCACCTGCGGTGGCTGGTTGGCAACTCGATTGGGCCCGTCGTGTCGCCGAGCAAATTGGTATCGCTCATCAAATTGTTTCGACCGATGAGTCAGAACGTTCTGACTACCGACGCAATCACGCCGATCGGTGCTTTTACTGCAAGCAAACCCTGTACGAATTTCTTGCGCCGATCGCCTCGCAACGTGGAGCAACGATCGTGTCGGGAACCAATTTTGATGACCTAGGTGACCATCGTCCCGGAATCATGGCCGGAACCCAGGCCCGAGTTCAAACTCCGCTGGCAGATCTGAAGATTGGCAAAACTCAGGTTCGCGAATTAGCCGCCCACTTCGGGCTGGAAAATGCTGAACTTCCCGCTTCACCGTGCTTGGCGAGCCGCATTGCCTATCATATTGAGGTGACTCCGGAACGCTTGAAACGCGTCGAAAAAGCCGAAGCCTGGCTGCGTGAAAGAGGCGTTTCGGACTGCCGAGTGCGGCTGCACGCAGACGAACTGGCGAGAATCGAGGTCCCGAGGACGGAGTTTGCCATGGTCCTCGATTGGACGCAAAACGACGATTTGGTTGCATCGTTCATTACAATGGGCTTCCGATATGTCACCTTGGAACTGGGTGGCCTGTCCAGCGGAAGTCAAAACCGTGGTTTGTCCGAACCGGAATTGGTGCAACTGTCTTCCGCTGAGAGCCGTCCCTCGTCCAGTTCGTCGCCGTCTCGTTCATCGCAAAATGTCGAGTCGTCCCTCAACATCACAAAGGCACATTCTTGAGCGATCTAGTTGGCTGTCGCGTGGGTGACTACCAAGTCTTGCGCCGCTTGGGCAGCGGTGGCATGGCGGATGTGTACGCAGCCAAACACTTGAAGCTGCGTCGTGATGCGGCGCTCAAGGTTCTGCGTCGCACCCCGCAGACCAGCCAAGAAGATTTGCAGCGATTTGAACGTGAGGCACAAGCCGCGGCGAGTTTGAATCATCCGAGCATCGTGCAGGTCTATGAGATAGGCGATCATCAAGGCACTCACTTCATCGCTCAAGAATTGATCGATGGATCCAACCTCAAACAGTGTCTGCAACAGTCCGGCCAGTTCACCGCGAAAGAAGGGATTGAGATTCTTCGGTGCGTGACGGAAGCACTGGTGGTCGCTCACACAGCGGGCGTCACTCACCGAGACATCAAGCCTGAAAACATCATGCGATCGGGCGATGGGGCTATCAAAGTCACGGACTTTGGATTGGCCCGCGTGCTGTCCAATACGGACGCCAGTGCAGCGGATCTCACCCGAGCAGGTTTGACACTCGGAACACCTCGGTACATGAGCCCCGAACAAATCCAGGGACATAAAGTCGACGGGCGAAGCGATCTCTATTCGCTCGGCGTGACCCTGTATCACTTGCTCGCGGGGCAGCCGCCATTTGATGCCGAGGAACCGTTGGCGCTCGCGGTCAAGCACCTGCATGAAATGCCGCAACCGCTCGACCACGCGAGAGGATCGGCCGATCTTCCGCCTTGGTTGGTTGCGACGATCATGCGACTGCTTCGCAAGACTCCCGCGGAACGCTTCACATCTGCGATGGAATTGCTGGATGTGATTCACGCGAACGTTTCGCCCTCCGAATCAAGTCGCGCTGTCGTTGCCAATGGAACAGAAGCAGGGTCCGGCGCGACCAAATCCATGGGGGCTGACCAAACGTCCGCCGCAGCGAATTACCTGGGTTCAACCTCCGCAACCATCCAACTGCAACGAATCACGGATGAGATCGCCAACGACCGACGACACGACTTCATGCGCTGGGTCGGGGTGATCGGTTTGGCTGTGATCGCGGCCTTGGCGGGTTGGGGCATTGCGACCTGGACGAAAGCTCCGTCCGTCGCTCAGTCTATTGGTGCTCCATTGGTCGCTCGTACGTCCAGCATCGAGGATCAATATTGGCAAGCCATTTCGCTCGATAGTGTTCCGGCTTGGAAGGCAGTCGAGGACTACTTTCCAAAGGATGAGATCACTCCCACGGAAGAAATCTATCACCTCAAAGCGGCGCTGCAGCTGACTCGATTGTTGATAGATGAAAAGCGATGGCCGGAAGCCTCCAAGGCTCTTTCGGGCGTCGAGCAATCCGCGAACGCGACTCGTCTCTATCGAGCGCTCGCGTTGGTCATGCGATACCAGATTGAGATGGGAATTGGTGCTCGAAGAGAAGCCAATCAAACCAAAACGAACCTTCGCAATTTGGTCGACGAACTGAGAAATGATCAGTCCGCGGCGTTGGAGACGTTTCGCGCATTGGTCCCATTGTCAGATAGGTTGGAATTGGGCTTGGACGAGCCCGCGGTGATTGACGGCCCGAGCGATCGTCGTTCGGCAGCTGAGTTCAAACGCATGCTTCGCCCAAGAGTTGGCTGAGCGGCGAGATCCAATGTCTCGGATAGGAGGCCGAGCTGCTCAGTCCAAATTCAATTCGTCGAAGACGTCGGCGATCAATTCCGAGTCGACTTGGCACATGGATTTCAGATCTGCATTGAGCAGCAGGCCGTATCCGTCAGCGATGTAGTCGAGCAGGGTTTCACCATCGACAATGAAGCCACCTACCTCATCGTCGCCAAAAAGATCGGCTCGCAGTTCAACAAATTCTGCTGCGGATGATTGGCCTGTGAACGCCACCAGGTAGGGCGAACCCTCCAATTCAGCGGTCAATGCTCCCAACTCGTCCGACTCATCGTCGTCTCGCAAATGGATCAGAACGTACGAATGGGCCATCAAGTGATCTGCCAACAACGCAGCGTCACGCTGCTGTATGGCAGTTCGGCATTCGTTCGTGTTGAGATCGGAATCCGCGGACATCTTGGTAAGATAACGGGTTTGGCGACTTTGCAGAATCAGGGCCCGGCATAAATCGCGATTTTGTCGCCACGACTTCTGACAGATGACGAACAAACGTTCCCCTCTTTTAGGGGCCCGGGAATTGCGCATGCTTAAATGTAATTCGAACGCTCCGATTTGAGTGTATGTTCATTAGGCTTTCTGCCATAATTGTCAGCTAGGAAGCGCAAGTTCGTTACGGTAGGCGGACTCGAATCACCATCCATGTTGCAAATGATTTGCCATGATTCTGAAAATGCTCGCTCCCACGATGGATTTTCGTGAGGCAAGTCGCGCCGTTTTAGAGCATCTGCAGTCGACCACTGGGTTGGCTCTTTGGATGATCACTCGAACGGAAGACGAAGCCTGGATCATCCTCGATCGGTCGGACCCAAATGACGTGTATCCCGTTGATTCGGGTGACATGATTCAGTGGTCCGACTCATTTTGCCAGCACATGATTGAGGGTACCGCTCCTCAGATCGCGCGGCATGCTCAACAGATACCGCTTTTCGCTGGATCGACGATCTCTCAAAAACTTTCCATCGGCGCATACGCTGGTGTTCCGATTCTGGACCGAGATGGGGAACTGTTTGGCACTCTTTGCGGCATTGATCCTGAGATCCAACCGGAAGCCTTCGAAGAACACTTGCCACTGATTCAGTTGTTGGCGCGGATGTTGGGTGGCTACCTTTCAATGGAAATGCAGTTGCAGTCGATGCAACGGAAGAGCGATCGCAGTTCGCTGCATCAAATGGTGGATCCAACGACGAGCTTCTTCAACCGTGAAGGCTGGAGCAGGTTGATCCAACGCGAACGCGAACGCGCCAATCGCTTGGGACGTCCATCCAATGTTTTGCGAGTTGAGATCAAACTCACTGTGCAAACCAATTTGTCCGAAGTCGTCTCGGCCATCAAAGACGAATTTGGTTCTGAACACTTGATTGGACACATCGCGACCGACCAATTTGAAATCTTGCTTGAAGACCATGAGATGTCATTGGTCATCGAGCGAGGGCGATCCATTCAAGATCGATTGGCATCACGGGGGATCGCATCGGATTACAACGCGTTCAACCTGAAGGTTGTCGAAACGGCCACCGCATAGCATTCGCGGTGAGATGTCAACGTAGAAGTCAGGGCTTTATAGCAAGCCGTTTTCTTCCAGTCGCACCAGCAATCGCACGATCTCGACCGGTCGAGTGAATTGGAATCGCTCCAAGATCTTTGCACGTCGGACTTCAACTGATCTTCGCGTCAAACCAACCATCGTGGCGATGTCACCCGTGGTGTCGCCCATTGCGATGGCTTCGCAAATTTGGCGGTCCACCGAATCGAATTGCTGATAGACCAACAGCGATTCGCTCAGCGAAAGTCCTTCTTCTGCTGCGTCTGTTTTTAGTAACGCAACTGGACGGATCAACGTCGCGCTGATTGCGTTGGCGCCAGAGTTGTAGTCACGACGGATGCCGCTGACATCCCAAAAGCACATTCGTCCGCGATCGTCTTTGGATTGAAACGAGTAGTCCAGTTCGGTCGCACCCAACGATATCAAATCGCTTCCACCGCTCAATATTTGAACCATGTCGATGGGCAATCTGTTAGGAAGCGACTCGGATGCTAAGAACTCAACTTCGACGAACAGATCCTCGAGTGTTTGATTCCAAGCGATCAACTTGCTGTCGCGATCCAGCAAAAAGACCCCGGATTCCAAACGCAACTGAGTGAGTGATCCACGCAGCGAATCAGTGGGAAGTTCTGGCGCGGGTATCGCGAAACGGTCCAGATTGCTCTCCGGGAGCCCCGCAGCCATGGCGTCGCTGAAATGTGTGTTCAACCAGCGGTCCATCACCCTTCGATCTTCCGCGAATGGGCGGCGGTAGGCCAGTCGATGAATCGCAGTGGAAGCTTGCTGGACCATGCCAACCCTCGACCCTTGTAGGGAGGAAAGCACTGAGGCTGAACCCAATCGAATTGGATTCACAAGAGCCTCCCACGTCTACTTCATGTTTCGTGGAAGCGATCGTAGCACACCACCGGAAGGGCCGCGTCAAATGGCTCGGAGCCAGCAGGACTATTGCAAAGTCAATCGAGGATGAGTCTCGAACCAGTGTGTTCTCTCGAAGTCATCTGGAAGAGCGTCAAAGTGGTGGTCTGTGGAGACTGCCAATGGGGCACAATGCAGTCCCCACATGACCACCTACAAAGTGGACCGATATCACGGGGCAAGCAATATCCAGTCGAACTTTGATTCGCATATGCGAACACTAACTGCATCGGACGTGTGAATATGCGCAATGACTGAACCGAAGACAAGCCCTACATTTCACCTAGAGCTCCCACGCAGATTTTCAGGCCTCGCGAACTGGTCGGATCCTGGGCTCGGGAAGCATCGCCTGCATTTGTTGGCAGATTTCGCCTTTGAGGCGTTTGTGGTGCCCTTCTTGGTAGTTGTTGGCGAACCAGATTCCCGTGTCGGTTCCGGTCAGCAGGATTTCGTCGGCCTGTAGAAGGTCTTTCGGCATCAGTGGTGCCTCGAGACACTGGATTCCCTGCTCATTTGACCACTTTCTCACCAGTCCCATTGTCACCCCTTTGAGTACATCTTCTTCCGGTGGGATGATCAATTGGCCGTCTCGTAAGATCGCCACATTTGCCAAGCTTGACTCCGTTACGCTGCCATCCGAATCGAGCAGCAATCCCGTCGCGTCTGGAGCCACCTCCTTCGCCTCAAGGTCTGCCAAGTAGTAGTGCAGCCGGTTTCGCACTTTCGCATGTCGAGGCCAGGACTCCATGGGTGGCTGAACCACTGTCGTCACAGCAATCGGCTGACCATGTGATTGACGACGAGCAACAGCTTCGTGGTCGATCTCGTTGAGATGCACTGCCCAAGTGGGATCAAACTTGGATGATCCGGCGGTCACCCAAATCGTCATCCCAACATCACTTTGTTGGACCAAGTCAGCGTTGAGTTCTAAGCACGCCTCGATCAATCGTTCGAGCTGACCGGTAGTCGGGCCCTTTTCAATCTTCAGTAACCGCAGAGTTTCGGCAAGTCTCTGGAGGTGCTGATCCGCGCAAAAGATTGTTCCCCCATAAGTGCGAAGTCGCTCGACCGCCGTCACACCCTGGCGAAACCCCAAATCGTCGATCGGCAACGAGATCTGATCAAACGATCGCCATTCGCTCACGTTCCAGGCGGGGCAACAAAAGTAGGCGTTGTGACCCAGGAACGATCCGCCGGAATCTTGGTCCGAAGCAGTTGGGACAACGTTCAAATTGACGGAACCACATTGTTGGAATCAGCCGCTTCGGACGATTTCGTTTCACGGCTATCCGACGCTCTTGATCGTCGCCACAGAGCGGCAATCTCAGTGAACAAAGATTCCGCGGAAGTCTGATGATAGAGCGAATCGGCTGGCAAACCTTCGGTGAGTCGGCGATGGGCCTTGCCAAGGTTGTGATATGGCAACCTCGGAAACAAGTGATGCAGCGCATGGAACCGGGTTCCAATTGGCCCCCACAATTCGCTTGCCCAGGCATGATTGGGATAGTTCACAGAATCCAGCAACTGTTCCGAAAAACTCATTTCACCGCCGTCATTGGTCCACCGGTGGGCACCCAGCGTGCGGACTTCGTTCAGAATCAAGATGCCCACACCCACGGCATAAGCGATCAACCAAAACGGATCGAGCCACTGATCGCGAAGCAAGCCGCCACGAATTAAGAACCAGACACACCAAGCGAAGCACAGGACTTCTTGCAGCAGGACGACACGCATCACTTTGGGTGACGCATCGGGGCGTTCATAGAACGGATCAACGACCATGGTCGAAAGATGGCGATGAACGAGCGGTCGCAAACTGGGGACGATCCAGCACAACGGACTGATGACAGCGAAACGAAAAATGGCCAGCAGAGGCAAGAACAACGCTTGTCCAATGAAGACCGCGATCATCCACGGTCCTCGGTTGCTCAACGGCAAGTACTCGCCGTCATGTTCGGTGCCGTAATGTTTGCGTCGGTGATGGTCGACGTGCGGATAATACAGAAACGAGGGCACGAAGAAGAAGATTCCACAGAGTGCATTCCAGGCAATTCGGAACGCAGTGAACCCTTTTTCGGGCAAATGAACCAGTTCATGAATGAACATCAACGCCCGCATGTACAGAATGAGCGTTAGCACATAGCACACTGCCATCCCCGCCCAAACCTGCGGAGTGAATCCGTAAAACCACGGCAACAGAAAGATGCCGTGAAGGAACACGTGACCAGCCAAAATCGAGCACAGAAAGTCCACCCAGTAGATCGTTTGGTTGGGACGCTGCAAATCGGAGATGAGTGTGCGAGCCTCTGAGAACCGGAATCCGTGGCAGGAGGCGTCGGGAGTGTTGCCGCTCATTTCGCTATGAAAAAAAGGGGGTGTGAACGCATCATCGCTGGTGATGTAAGATCAGAGTTAGTCAATCAGACAGCAAAATGCAATTCAGATTTGTGATCTTGGCCCGCCATTCGGTGGTTGCCGACACAACTTTTCGATTCCCGGATCCATTGGTGTAGCCACCTCGGTCGGGATGGTTTCCCCTCTATCAAACGCACCGGACCTCAACGCATTGACTCAAGCGGCCACCCAATCGACCGGGCTCCACATCGTCGTCGTGGGTGCCGGGGCCGCGGGAATGATGGCGGCTGCGGAAGCCGCTCGATCGGGTGCACGCGTCACTCTGCTGGAGAAAAACACAAAGACCGGTGTAAAAATCCTGATGTCCGGCGGCACCCGCTGCAACATCACGCATGACACCGATGCGAAGGGAATCACGGAAGCGTTTGGACACGCGAAACGTTTTCTGCAACCGAGCATTGGCAAGTTTGGGCCCTCGGACGTGATCGCGATGTTTCATGAGCTTGGCGTTGAAACCAAGCGGGAAGAAACCGGCAAGATCTTTCCTGTTAGCAACCGAGCGATTGACGTCCGAGATGCCCTGCATCGTTCCATGTTGGACGCCGGTGTCCGCCTGGAACTTCGCTGCTCTGTTAAAGACATTCGCCCATTGTCCGATTCGCGTGACCAGTGGAGTGTTTCCATCGACCGCGATGGTCATGCCGATGAACTGTTCGCGGACCGCGTTATCGTCACGTCCGGCGGAAGAAGCTGGCCCGGATGTGGGACAACTGGCGATGGTTATGAATGGTTGCGAGCCCTGGGGCACACGATCGTGGAGACGCGTCCCGCGTTGGTTCCTTTGGTGGGTGGAACCAATGTCACACAGGCTTTGTCTGGACTGACCTTGCCTGACGTCAACGTGTCCGTTTTCACTCCCGACCACCGATCGGGCAAGAAGCCCAAGGTTCAACGTCGGTCATCTTGGTTGTTCACCCATTTTGGTTTCTCAGGTCCGGCGGCCATGGATGTCAGTGGAGTGATGACCGCCTACGAACGCATTCAAGATTCCGTCATGAGATTGGATTTGGTGCCAGATGTTTGCGAAGTTGAACTGCGTGACATCTTGAGCAACCGATCGGGTGAAGCGGGCAAGCGATCGGTGGCGAATCTATTGCAACAATGGGTTCCCTCTCGTTTAGCACTCGCTATTTGTGAAGAGAGTCACCCGGCGAATGCAAACTGCAAACTTGCTGAGTTGCCCAACAAAGTGGGAAACTTAATGATCGAAAAACTCAAGCGTTGGCATCTGCCCGTCAATGGAACGCGTGGCTTTGCCAAAGCCGAGGTGACCGCCGGTGGTGTCCGGCTGAACGAAGTGGATCCACGAACGATGCAAAGCCGATTGGCGAAAGGTTTGTTCATCGCCGGCGAGATTTTGGATGTGGATGGCTGGATAGGAGGCTACAACTTTCAGGCCGCCTTCAGCACCGGTCGCGCAGCGGGGATCGCAGCTTCGCAAACCGACGATGCTTGAGATCAACGTCTCCTTGATCAAGAATGAATACTCAACCGACGCCTTCACTCCTCTCATGGAAGACACCGCATGCCTGATTTGATTGCTCAAGGTGCTGGGGATGGGTTCCGTTGGCGAAAAGTCCTTCCCGAATTGGTCGCCGGGGTGGATGTCCTATTGGGACGTCAGCCATCTGGTTCGCCCGATCCTGTTCCAGTGCAGTCAACCGGCGGCAACCCAGCCGACACTGACACGGCTGATTCGGAACCTTCCGAACGAGAAATTGTTCTTCAGCGAGATCGCCGTCGGACGCGAACCATTCACTGGCAAGTCGGCTGGGATCAATCGATCTCCCGTTGTCACGCGATCCTGACCATTTTGGAAAACGATCGTATCCAGGTTCATCAGGACGCACGTGGACGCAACCCGATCTTTTTTCGCGGCCGCCCGAGGGATCGTTTTGTGGTCGTGCCTGGCGAACACTTTGTAATTGGCGAAACCACGTTCACGCTCGCCCGACGACCTGGTTTCACCGACGATGTCGGGCATGTCATGCGTGGGCAGTCGATTGAAGAGCGTGCCGCAGACGCGTCGACTCCTCGCGCCGGTCCCATTCCTCCTTCGCAACGCTCTGACATGGTCGGCAGCGCCGAAGGCGTCACTGAAATGGCCTTTGACGCATCAGTCCTTCGCGAACGAGACTTCCGTGATACTCGGCGACGCATCCAATTGTTGGCTCGTCTTCCCGACATCGTTGCCGGTAGCGTCGACGATGAAGAGTTGTTGGTTCGTGTCTCCGACACCTTGCTTCGGGCAACTCCTTCGGCATCCGCGGTTGCAATAGTGAGGGCAAATGTTCCGGAGCCCATGGGGGCTGGTGATGAGAAGCTAAGCAACGAGCATCCATCGGAGATGAAGGTGCTGCATTACGACTGTCGTGAGAACGGGGCGCAGCAGCACTCGGTCAGCTCACGTTTGGTCACGACGGCACTGCAGCGTCGCGAAAGTGTTCTGCATCTATGGGAAACCGAACGCAATGGAGGGATTGAATTCACCGCGGCTGAAAATGTTGACTGGGCGTTTTGTGTTCCACTGCGAAGTGAAGCTTGTGCCGGCTGGGCCATCTATGTTGCCGGCTCACGGGCACTTGGATCCAACTGGAAAGAGCTCGCCGATGACTCGGCCACTCTCGCGGATCGCTTGGGCGATGACGTGAAGTTTGCCGAGGTGGTGGGATCGTTGATCTCTGGCATCCGACAAACATCTCACTTCCAACAACGTCACCTGGCGATGCGGCGATTCTTTGCCCCGGTGGTTCTGGATGCATTGTCAGGACAAGACCCGCAAAGCTGGTTGCAGCCACGCCAATGTGATCTATCCGTGATGTTCTGCGACCTTCGAGGTTTTTCGCGAACATCAGAAATGCAAAGTGATCAGCTGCTCTTATTGTTGGAGCAAGTCAGTGCCGCACTCGGCGTCATGACTCGTCATATTCTTGATACGGGCGGCGTGATTGGAGACTTCCACGGTGACGCCGCCATGGGTTTTTGGGGCTGGCCGATCGAGCTTCAGCTTTCGGATCCGCATTCAGATCTCTCGGCATCGGCCCATGTTGTTGCCAGTGTTCTCGCAGCAGCTCGTGCGGCGGCGGGAATTCGTATGGATTACGCGACGGGTCAAACTGAATTCCGCTGTGGCATTGGCATCGCATCGGGGTCTGCCGTGGCAGGTCGCATTGGAACCGTCGATCAGGTCAAAGTCACCGCGTTCGGTCCGGTCGTGAACCTAGCAAGTCGACTCGAAGGCCTTACCAAACACTTCGGCGTGGAAGTCCTGATGGACCATGCATCAGCCAGCTCATTGCAGGCCTGGCTGGGGCAAGATGAATTCACAGAGGAGCCCTCGCCGTTTCGGCTTCGCAAGCTCGGTCGTGTTCGCGTTGCGGGAATGAAGATTCCGGTCGATGTCTATCAATTGGTCGTGCCCAGCGGCGGCACCCAAGATCTAACAGACTCGCAAATCGATGCGTATGAACAGGGCTGGGACGAGTTCGCCAAAGGAGATTGGGACTCAGCGTACCAGCGACTGCTGGAGCTTCCGGCTTGGGATCGACCAAAAGACGTGTTGCTGCGTCTAATTCTGCAGCACCATCGAATTGCACCATCGGGGTGGGAAGGCGTGCTTGACTTCCCCAAGTGAGACGCCGCGTCTCCATCAAGCTTCAGATAGCAATCAAAAACAGCGTCGTGAAGCGCATAAAAAAACAGCGAACCGTTTGTCAGTGGTTCGCTGCTCTGTCGTGTTTCGATGCTGATTCGATCGATATCCTGATCGAATGGCAAATGACTCGATTCGACGAGTCTTAGCCCATCAATTTTTCGAGTGCGGTCAAAGCGTTCTTCGCGTCCTGCACGCTGCCCATTTCTTCGACGATCTTTTTGACTTGCAACAGCGAGTCCAACGAAACTTCGTTGCTTGCTGCTGTAGCCTTGTTGGTGCTGCCAACTGGGCGGCCGCGTTTGGCTCCCTTGCTGCTCTTTTTCACGCTTGGAGCCGACTTTTTGGCCGACTTGCGAGCGGATTTCTTAGCAGATTTGCCCATGGTGGTGGACTTCACGGTGCTGACGAATGCAGGCGTGACAACGATTCCCTTCTTGCTCAATTCAGCCGCGACTTCCATTGGCTTGGCTTCGGGGTTCGCTCCGTAGTAATCACGAATCGCTTGTGACTTGTTGGGTCCACCAGATTTTTTGGCCACGTTTCACTCCATAAGTGTGTTTAGAAAACTTAATTTCGCAACACGTTATAAAAATCAGAGTTACTGTCAATGCTTCAAAGGCAACAATAGACATAAAATAGGCGACATTGTCATAGAAGAACGCTTACATGCGTTCTGCAACATCGATTCCCAACAAAGACAGTCCTTTCTTGAGAACACGACCGGTCAGCACAACCAACGCCAGTCGAGTTTGCATGACCGAGGGATCCTCGGTGCCAAGAACACGGCAGCTCTCGTTGAAAGAGGAGTATGTCTTCGCGGTTTCAAACAAGTAATCGCACAATGCATTGGGTGCGTAACTCAAGCGGACTTGTTCGACTGCCTCTTCAAAACGCATCAGCATCAATGCAAGAGAACGCTCGTTCGGATGTGTGAAAGTCATCGGTTGCGTGGCTGCGGCTTGCTCAATCACTTGTTCAAAATCAGGCAGGCCTTCTCCGTCGGATGCCCGTCGCAAAATACTTTGGGTCCGAGCGTAGGAATATTGCACGTAAGTCGCGGTATTGCCTTCCAATGCGACCATCTTGTCGACGTCAAACTTGTAATCACTGGTTCGATGATGTGACAAATCCGCGTATTTAATGGCTCCAATGCCAATGACTTCGGCAATTTGTTGTTGCTCGTCCTCACCCATTGGAGGGTCCATCAACGCCAAGCGGTCCGGGTTGCAAACAACTTCTTTGGCTCGATTCACAGCGTCATTCAATAGGCTCTCCAAACCAATCAAAGTCCCACTTCGTGTCTTCATGGGTCGCCCATCCGGTCCTAGAACCGTTCCAAAATTGACATGGACCAACTGGACCTCGCCCATTCCCAATGGTTCCGCCATCGCGAAGAACTTCTTGAAGTGTTCGCCCTGGCGCGAATCCACCACATACAGGATCTCGTCTGGTTGAAACTCATCACGACGGTATTGAAGTGTTGCTAAGTCTGTCGTGGCATACAAAAACGCCCCATCACGCTTTTGTATGATCATGGGGCTATCAAACCCTTCTAGGAAAACACAAATCGCACCGTCACTTTTAGTCGTTAAACCAAGCTTTGTAAGATGCTCGACCACGCCCGCCAGCCGATCGTGATAGAAGCTTTCACCTAGCGTATGATCAAATTGAACGTTGAGGCGTGTGTAGATTCGGTTGATTTCGTCCTGGCAATGCGGAAGAAAATCCTTCCACAACTCCAAGTTCTCAGCATCGCCTTCGTGCAATTTCGCTGTCTCACGAAGGACCGCCACGTCCACTTCGGAGTGCTCAGCGGCCAATTTTGCCAGTTCAGGGTCTCCATCAACGGCATCGATCTTGGACTGCAATGCCTCGATATCAGCTTCGACTGATGCGATTCGTCGATTCGCGGCTTCGGCGTTTTTGCGAAGCTTCTTCTTGTCCTTGGGTTTCAGGTTCTCGTCCGTTTCACCCGACTCAGCGGCTTGTTTCGCTGTAACTGCGTCACTTTTTGCCGCCTCTAGCTTGTCCGACATCGAGACCAATGACTTTTTGGCCTTCTGATATTCAATCAGTTGGTTGGTGAGTCGATAGAGCGATGACAGTTCTGGAACTGGATTGGCTGAGACCTTGGCTGGATCACCAAAGTGGCGGTAGCCATAAATGATGATTCCAAATTGGGTGCCCCAGTCACCCAAGTGGTTGTCGGTCACGACATCTTCGCCATAGAAACGCAGCGTCCTGGCTAAGCAATCGCCAATCACCGTGCTGCGGATGTGGCCCACATGCATGGGCTTGGCAACGTTGGGCGAAGAAAAGTCCACGATCACCTTCTTGGGATCAGTGGTTTGTGACACACCGACTCGATCGTCCAACAACATCTGTTGAATCGAATCGAAGAGGACCGAATCCTTGAGACGAAGGTTGATGAATCCTGGGCCAGCGACCTCAGGCTCTTCAAAAAGATCCGTGACATTAAGATTTTGCACCAGTTCGGCTGCAACGTCTCGGGATGTTTTACCCGCCCGTTTGGCCAGTGGCATTGCCGCATTGGATTGGTAATCACCAAACTTCGGGTCCGCCGCGGGACGTATCATGCCTGCGTAGTCACTTGGCGAGTCCGTTAGCGGCTTGAGGGCTTGAACAAATCGGGCCTGAAGAACATTGGGTAGATGCATCGAACCTACACACCTGGAGAAGAGGTGGGGAAGAAAAAGAAATGGGACATCCAAACGCTTTTCAGCGTTGAGTCAAACCAAGATCCGACAGCGGAATGGGAGTGGCGTCGGCCCACAACGATTCGAGGTCGTAATACTCACGAGTCTCTTCATCGAACAGGTGAACGACAACGCTGCCGTAATCGAGCACGATCCAACTGCTTTCCTGATAACCTTCGATTCCTTGCCGATGATCGCCCAAACCCTTTTCCAATGCGTCGTCGGTTTGCTCGCTGATCGCGTGCAACTGGCGACGGCTGGTTCCGGTGGCGATGACAAAGAAATCGAATTCAGCCGATTGCTCGCTGACGTTCAAAACCATCACGTCTTGACCATTATTGTCCAACGCGACCCGAGCGGCTTCAGTTGCCAATTTACGAGCATCTTCCAATCCATGCGGACGAATTGCCCGACTGGGATGAGCCATAGGATCAGCAGATGGGGTGTCGTTGGAGGAGGAAGGCGGTTGATCAGACAAGTTCAAACAACTTTCAGGCGATGGAGGAAGGAAGAGGGTGGGTGCAATCCCACGTCTCGGAGTTGTTCCGTAGTGTAACGCCTTTGTTTTATGGGGGCACCCGGCAATCGCCGCTGCAATACGCGATTCTGCCGTGTTTTCCGGCGTCGGATTGAATTGCCCGTCTCGACTGATCCGCCCCCGCTGGCGACAAGTTGACCGATCGAAAACAATGCCCTGTTCCATCCGCCTCCTTTCAATCCATATGCCCCCAAATGGGGCGTTTTCATCATGGCTGATTTCATCGATCCCGGCAAAAAGGCCCCCGCCTTCATGCTCAAAGACCAAGACGGCCAGACCGTTCAATTGAAAGACCATGCGGGCTCTCCAGTTGTTTTGTTCTTTTACCCAAAGGACAACACGCCCGGATGCACCAAAGAAGCCTGTGCGTTTCGCGATCGATACGCGGAACTGCAATCCGCAGGTGCCCAACTGTTTGGGATCAGCACCGATTCGGCGGAAAGCCACATCAAATTTCGGGACAAGTTTGAGCTTCCGTTTCCTCTGCTGGTCGATGAAAACCACGCCATGAGCGAAAAGTACGGGGCATATCGTGAGAAAAATCTGTACGGCAAGAAATCGATGGGCATCCAACGTTCGACCTATTTGATCGACGCGGCTGGCAAGGTGGTCAAGGTTTGGAAACGCGTTCGAGTTGATGGCCATGATCAACAAGTTCTTGATGCCCTCGCCGCGCTGTCGGAGCAGAATTGATCCCCATGAGTGAGCAAAAATATTGCATCGGCATCGACTTGGGCACGACGAACAGCGTCGTTGCTTATGCCCCTCAATCCGATTCAGAAGCCAAAACGACTGACCAAGCACCCGAGATTCAGCTGCTGCCGATCCCTCAGGTTGTCGCTTCCGGTCAAGTCGAATCCCGCACCTCTCTGCCGTCTTTCTTGTATCTGCCACGCGATCAAGAAGTCGACGCGTTGGAAGTGACGAGCGAACACGCGCGGTTTCCATCTTCGACGGAAGGTGTGGCGGGCGTCTACGCGAGGCAACAGGCTGCTGACAACCCGCAACGCGTCATCGTTGCCGCGAAAAGCTGGTTGTGCCAACGCAAGGTTGATCCCGATTCACCTGTCCTTCCATGGCAATCGCCGGACGAAATTCCCCGAGTGTCTGCCGTCGAATGCACCGGCATTTTCTTGCGGCATTTGGTGGCGGCGTGGCAGGCCAAGTTCCCGGACGCTCCCATCGACCAGCAACAGGTCGTCCTGACCGTTCCCGCCTCGTTTGATCCCGCCGCTCGCGAATTGACTCGCCGTGCTGCTATCCGAGCCGGACTGAACGAGAACTTTGTCCTTCTGGAAGAGCCACAAGCGGCCGTTTATCGCTATCTCGCATCAACCGATGGCAGTTGGCGTAAATCGCTTTCGGACGGCGACACCATGTTGGTCGTTGACGTTGGTGGTGGTACCACTGACCTCACGCTCGTCGGTGTGCAGGAAGAAGACGGCGAATTGATGCTGAAACGTGTCGCGGTGGGCAACCACTTGCTGGTCGGTGGCGACAACATGGACCTCGCACTGGCCTATCAGGCCGCCGAGCAATTCCGCCAAGCTGGCCATGACTTAGACCCGTGGCAGAGCACATCACTTTGGCACGCCTGCCGTGATGCAAAAGAACGGTTGCTCAGTCACGATGGCCCGGATTCGCAATCCATCTCCGTTCTTGGTCGCGGCAGTTCGCTGATCGGTGGAACGATCACGACTGAGATTCAACGCAGCGATGCTTCGACGCTGCTGTTGGATGGTTTCTTCCCAAAATGTGCACCACAGGAACGCCCTCAAGCCAACGTAGTCAGCGGTTTCCAAGATGTCGGACTGCCTTACGAATCCGATCCCGCGATCACGAAACACATCGCTGCCTTTTTGACGGATCAGTCAGCTTTGAGCAGCGAGGGTGAAGGCAACGGCCCCGTCACGCATTTGCTTCTCAACGGTGGCGTGTTCCGGAGTCCGGTGATGCGTGAACGGCTGGAGTCGACGCTTTCCTCATGGACCGATTCCAGTGTCGATACTTTGTCGTCGGAAGATGACCTGGATCATGCCGTCGCGATTGGTGCCGCCTACTACGGTTGGACCAAGACTCACGGCGGTATCCGAATTCGCGGTGGCACGGCCAAAGCGTTTTACATCGGAATCGAAACTGCCGGCATGGCGATCCCGGGTGCTCCCCGACCACTTCGGGCCGTCTGCGTCGCGGCACAGGGGATGGAAGAAGGAACCCAAGCGGAAGTGCCTGGCCAAGAAGTTGGTGTCGTGGTCGGCTCTCCGGCTCGGTTCCGATTCTTTTCCTCAACCACTCGAGCGAGTGACAATCCCGGCGACCGTTTGGACCGCTGGAGTCCGACGGAGCTTCAAGAAAGCGAACCCATCGAATTGACGTTGGATCAAAATCAAGGCGAAGACTCCGGTTCCTCAGCTTCGGACGAACCAGCTCAAAGCTTTGTGCCGGTGCAGTTTGAATCACGCGTCACCGAGCTGGGCATGTTTGAACTTTGGTGCCATGACAAACGTGGCGATCGACGTTGGAAACTGGAGTTCAACGCTCGCCAAGACGACGAGTCGTAGGAAGACGGAATGAATTCTCGCGATCCTTCGACCGACACTGATGATCCACTTCCGCCGCGTTATTGCATCGGAATCGATCTGGGCACGACCAATTGCGTGTTGGCCTATGTCGATACGGAAGTCGTGGAAGAAGACAGCGGCAACATGGAAGACGCGACGACCGAGTTCGCCGTTGAAACTTTCATGGTGCCACAGTGGGTGGATCTTGGCGTGGCCGAATCCAGGTCAACGCTGCCGTCGTTTCACTACACACTTCATCCTTCGGAGAAACTGTCGCACAGTGACTCGCACGATTGGTTGAATCCATCGGGCGACACCCTGGCATCGTGCGTCGGCGAATACGCCCGAATCGCCGGGCTGTTGCATCCCGGTCGGCAGATCGCATCGGCAAAGAGCTGGTTGTCGCACGAAGGCGTGGACCGGACCGCGGATTTGTTGCCTTGGCATGGTGACCATGACGTTCCGCGTCGATCGCCGGCGGATGCCTCAGCGAGTTATCTGAAACACTTGGTTGATGCTTGGGATGCCGAGCACCCCGACCATCCGATGTCGCAGCAAGACATCGTCATCACATTGCCGGCATCGTTCGATGAAGTCGCTCGTGAGCTGACCATTCGCGCCGCGAAGATGGCTGGTTTGCCTCGTATTCAATTGATCGAAGAACCCCAAGCCGCCTTCTATGCTTGGTTGGATCGACATCGAAGCAAATGGCAAGATCTCGTCCAAGTCGGCCAGCTCATTTTGGTGTGTGATATCGGTGGTGGCACGACCGACCTGACACTCATTCGTGTGCGTCCTGCCGACAAGGATGATCAATCCAACGTCGTTCAGTTTCATCGTGTCGCGGTGGGCAAACACCTGATCCTGGGCGGAGACAACCTCGACTTGGCCGTTGCAAAAGCGGCTGAAGCCAAAATTGGACGCACATTGAGTCCGCGGCAATGGCAACAACTGTTGGCGGCGGCTCGCCAAACGAAAGAGACGTTCCTGTCAGAGCCTCGACCCGAACGCACGACGATTCACTTGCCCGGCGAAGGTTCGTCGCTGATCGGTGGCGGGCTTAGCGTTGAAATGACCGCGGAAGAAGTCGACACGCTGCTGCTGGATGGATTCTTTCCGGATGTTGAGATGACGTCGGAAGTCGACTCGCAACAGAGCGGATTCCAAGAGGTTGGGCTGCCCTACGCTGCCGATCCCGCTGTCACCAAGCATCTTGCCGAGTTCCTTCGGGAGCATCGACGGACCGGTCTGGACGACCAATCCGCAAGCGACCCAGACTCGATGGACAGCGACCAAGTCAACTTGGTCCTCTTCAACGGTGGCGTGCTGACGGCGCCCGCGATACGGAAACGCGTGGTTGGTTCTTTGACGAGGTGGTTTTCCGAGCCCGCCGTCCTGGAATCCGCTCGGTTGGATTTGGCTGTCGCTCAAGGTGCAGCCCACTATGCGATGGTCCGACGTGGCCACGGAGTTCGCATCGCTGCGAACTTAGCCCGCACGTACTTCATGCAGATCGAACAGAACCCACCGCGAGCGGTTTGCGTGATTCCCGCGGACGCGCAGGCCGGACAGTCCTACCGGATCGACCAAGTCCCGATGGATCTGCGAGTCGGCGTGCCGGTTAGTTTCCCTTTGTGGGTCAGCAGCACGCGATTGGCCGACCGACCGGGAGAAGTGGTCGACATTGATCCCAACACGATGACCGCTTTGCCGCCCATTCAAACAGCGCTCAAGGATCGAAAACGCCGCGATCAATCCACGATGCAAATCGTGATCGAATCGGAGCTGTCAGAAATCGGAACGGTCGGTCTGTTCTGCGTTTCGGATCCGAAACGATGGCGACTGGAATTTGACATTCGCGGAACACTCGAAACCGATCGCGAATCGCATGACTACGCCGGGGAATCCGCGGGGATTGTCGATGAAGAAACGCTCGACGAATGCCGCCAATTGATTTCGCGAGTCTTTGTTGAAGGGACGCTTAAACCTTCTCTGTTGATCAAACGGCTTCAAACCACGGTCGGCTCTTCTCGAGACCAGTGGCCACCGGCACTGCTTCGGCAGTTGTGGGAATCGTTGTTGGAGGTTCAAGATCAACGTCGTCGTTCGTCCGCTCATGAATCTCGCTGGTTGAACCTGGCTGGTTTCGCTCTTCGTCCCGGATATGGCGTCGCGGTCGATGATTGGCGTACCTCGCAAACCTGGCGCATGATCTACGGAAAAATCACGCACCCGGATCACCAGGTACGCGCCGAGTCCTATGTGATGTGGCGACGTATCGCGGGCGGAATGACGGCGGGGCAACAAAGTCAACTGGCCACTTCGCTGGGCAAATGGTTGCTTGCGGGAACCTCCAATCAAGACATGGCCGAAGCCAACGAAGCGTGGCGGACGATTGGCTCATTGGAATTGCTGCCGATTGATCAAAAGCGAATTTTCGCGACCGCCGTCATGGAGTCGCTCGACCGCAAGAAAGCATCGCCGTTGTACCCCAGTCTGTTTTGGACGCTTGGACGCCTCGCGTCTCGAGTGCTGGCGTATGGACCGTTGAATTTGATCGTTCCGGCCACAGATGTCTCGCACTGGATTCAAAAACTCTCGAATTCGCGATCGCTTGAGACCAAAGACGATGCCACCAACCGTTTGGCCGCTTTCACGATCACGCAAATGACCCGTCGCTGCGATGACCGTTTTCGCGACGTCGACCAGCCCACGCGGGATCGAGCCTTGAGTTTGCTGGATCGACTCGGTGCCCCGGATCACTGGACCGATTTGGTCAAGAATGGCGGCCAACTCGATCACGAAGAACAGCAAGCCGTCTTTGGCGACACGCTGCCGCTGGGAATCGAACTGCGAGGTTGAACGGATTCGATTGCCTCCCGCATCGAATTCGCTCGCATTTGCTAGACTGCACCGGCTCTCGACCTCGTGTCAGTTTGTTCTTCAAGGATGCACTCGGTGACTTCGTCTCAATCCCCTGCCGGCAAACAATATTCGGCCAACAAACAGTCTCCATCCAGCACCTGGCTGATCGCCTTGGTCGCCATCGGCTTGCTCGCTGCGGCCGGTTATTGGTTCAGCCGCGGGCCCGCTGTCGATCCCGAAGATGACAAGGTCGCTGGCGGTGACGATCCGGCTCAGCAAATCGCGTCGCAAAACCTTGACCTGAACCGCGTTGCACTCGCGTCGATGGAAAACTTGGAAACCGATGACGCGGAAAAGGCATGGTCGTCGCTTTCCAACGCTCGCCCGGAAGACCTCTCGGTCGCGTTGAACCGGGCTCTGAACCGGGCGTTGACTATCGATGAACTGTCGGCGGTCGCCACCGATGCCTCAGCCAAACCAGAGGAGAAACAAGCTGCCCGGCAGCGACTGGCAGCCTTGCTCTCAGAAACTCGAGGTTTGATCCAGAAGTATGTTGATCTGGGCGGTGATTCCAACCTCGCAACTTGGATGAATGCTCGAGTTGACCTGAACGAAGCTAACTTGTTGCCACGGTCCGTGATGCAATCGATCCGCAAAGAGGTCTTTGGGCGGCTGATTGAATCGATTCAGAGCTCTGCCGAAGCGAAAGGCAACGAGAACAACTCCATTCTGCTGGCGGGCACGCTGACCCAAGTCGTCGATTTGTTGGAGGACCCCATTCGTGGCATCCCGCCGACAATTCTAGATCCCGCCGCGACCGCACTGACGCAGTTGTCCAACCAGCAGCCCAACAATCTTTACTTGGCCGTCCGAGCCGCACGACTCGGGATCGCGAATGAATTGAAAGCTTCTGTGGATGCGATCCGGCGAACGCAAACGCTCGCTGCATCAATCGAACCCACGCTTCGCCAACAGACCGCTCCGATTGGAAAGACACCGGCCGAATTAGTCGACGGAATTGTTGCGTCAGTCGAAGCCGGCAAGTTCGAAGAAGCTGACAACCAGATGATGTTGTGGTTCAACCTTTTGAATTCAACGGAGCTGATCAAGACCGACCGTCGCCGAGCGTCACCGCACCCTTTGGACATGATTCAGTTCGATTCCCTACGCCGACTTTCCGCAGAGGTTTCCAAACAATCACGAATTGCATCGGCCTCCGGACCATTGGTATACGACGTTGAATCTTTCAATGTTGCTGCCGACGGCATCGAAGTGTCATCGCCCACCGACCTGATTCCCATCGATGCCAACCTCGACTTCAAAATGGACTTGGTGTCGCTGCATCCGGGGGACGATTCCGCGGCGTTGTTCCTTTGGATGCAAGGCGACGATGGTTGGCAGAATTTCGGGACGCTGAAAGTGGAGGGTCAGTGGACCGGGATGATGGTCGCGGATTTGTTCATGGTCGACTCCAGTTCGCCAGGCCGACTTCGCCAGGACGCGACATCGCGAACCCACAACACACTTCGCAGTCTCATCCTCTTTGGCGAATCGGGCGTTCAATTGGTTGTTGTTGATGGGCGAGACTTCGGCCAGCCCGATGCGTCGGGTGAAAACACATTGAAAGCCGAGACCGCCGATGGGTTGGAAACGCTTCAGAACGTGAGTGCCATGATCAGCGGTGACTTTGAAGGTGACGGGGACCTCGACGTGATGGCTGCCACCGAACGTGGTTGGGAACTGCTCGTCAATCGCGGCAATCGGACCTTCTTCCCGCTGCCGACGAACGATCAACAAGCCACGTCGTGGGGCGAAGGCGATCAGCCCGTCGCCTTCGCCATCGCTGACTTGGATCGCGACTTGGACCTGGACGTCGTGACGGTCCACCCCAAGTCAGGCCGCGTCGGCTGGATCGAGAACCTGCTGCACCTTCAGTTTCGTTTCTCCTACCGAGACGATATTCCCGTTTTGCCAGGTGTGGATTCGCTGGCGATCGAAGATGTCGACGGCAACGTGTCTTGGGACATTGTGTTGGGATCACCCAAAAACGGGCAGCTCGTGTTGTCGCACACCGGCGACATCGGAGTGTGGCGCGTCGATGCAGTCACGCCCTTCTCGTGGCCGACGTCCGATGATGACTCGCAATCATCGCAATCTAATCCTGGTTCACTCGTTGTCGCCGATTTGGACAACGATAGTTTCTACGAGTGCCTTCGCGGCGGAATCGCTTCTTCCGCGTTGGAATTGTCGCCGGCTTCGTCAACGGATGAATCGCCGTCCGAGTTTGGGCCGAAGCAGGATTTGCAATGGAATGGCTCCCGCGAAAACGCGGGGCTTCACATCCATACTGCCACTGACTTCGATGGCGACCTGCGACTTGACTTGGTTGGATGGCCCGAAAATGCAGAAACAAGTTCACCGGCCATCTCCGTCGCGTCCAACGCGACAAAATTGAATGGCAAGGCTGTTTCGGTTCGATTCAAAGGCATCGATGACAACAATGCGAACAGTGGCCGAGTCAATCATTACGCCGTTGGATCGGTCCTCGAGTTGCGGTTTGGTCCGCACTATCGATCTCGCATCATCACCGACCCAACCACTCACTTTGGGTTGGATGGATTGACCGGCCCCGGGAATTTGCGAGTCATCTTTCCCAACGGTCTGACACAATCGGTTCCAAAGATCGAGTCCGGTGTCATGATCGAAGAGGAACAAACTCTCAAGGGATCTTGTCCATATCTCTATGCCTTCAACGGAGAACGATTTGAGTTCGTCACCGATTGTTTGTGGGCCGCTCCACTTGGATTGCAAACGTCTCCCGGTGTCGTCGTCCCTGATCGTCCCTGGGAACATTTGCTCGTCGAAGGAAAGTTCTTGGCTCCTCGCGACGGAGCCTATGAACTTCGAATCACAGAAGAACTATGGGAAGTCGCTTACTTCGATCAGTTGGAATTGGAGGCGATTGATCACCCAAAGGAGGTCGTTGTCTTCACCAATGAAAAGGTCGGACCTCCGTCCGTTGCTGAACCAACGATTCACGCGTTTGAACGATCGGAACTGCAACCGCTTTCGAAAGTCACCGACACATCGGGAGCGGATGTGACTTCGCTTCTCCGCGAGACGGATGGTGAGCATGTACAGGGCTTTGAACATCGCTATCGGCAAGGCCTTTGCCCGCCACATTGGATCGATCTCGACTTGGCAGATCGAGTGTCAGGCGACCTGTCCCGCGACGCGAATATTCACCTGGTTTTGAATGGCTGGATTCTGCCAACTGACACGTCACTGAATATCCAAATTGATCAGAACCCTGAACTAGCATCGCCTGAGCCACCGTCGCTTTGGGTTCCGGATGACGCCTCCGAATCCGGTTGGAGTATTGCTTCGCCCTACATCGGGTTCCCCGGCGGCAAGAACAAAACGATCGTGGTCGACATCACTGATCACGTGAACCGCGACGATCCGCGAATTCGAATCCGAACGACCAACCAAATCTACTGGGATTCCACCGCGGTTTCGATTCGAACGGACGAAGAGATCGAGCGACTACACTCGCTCGTTCAGGTTCACCCGCTGGCGTTGCAATCCGCCGAAGTGGCGTGGCATGGTTTTTCGAAACGAAGCCATCCTGGGCCGAAACAGGCTGAGACCTATGACTATCAAATCGTCCAGGACTCGCCTCGTTGGCCACCTTTGGACGGACCATTGACCAAGTATGGTCCCGTCGAGGATCTGATAACGGACTGGGACGATTCGATGATTGTGATCAGCGGTGGCGATGAAATTCGACTGCGTTTTGCTGTTCCGGATAACGAACTGCCCGAGTCCCAACAACGCGACTTTGTCTTGCACGGAGTCGGGTGGGACAAAGACGCTGACCTGAATACCCTGGCCGGGCAATCGACGCTGCCCATGCCATATCGATCGATGAGCAAGTATCCGCCGCCGGCCACTCAAACGACGGGTGAGACCGATTCGCAAGAAATCAACTCGGGCCACCTCTCACGAGAACAATCGTTTCGCGAATTCTGGTCGCGCGGTGTGAATTCGCGTCAGCAACCAAGCGAGACGCCAGTTCACTAAGCGTGTTGGAGAGTCGCTTTCTTCGACATCCGTAGGTTCAGGAATTCGACCATGAGAGAGAACGCCATCGCGAAGTACACATATCCCTTGTTAATCGGCGTTCCAACGGCTTCACTGAGCAGCACCACAGAGATCAAGATCAGAAACGACAACGCCAGCATCTTGACCGTCGGGTGTTCCTGAACAAAGTCGCTGATTTGATTGGCAAACGTGATCATCACGCCCACGCTGATCACCACCGCAGCGATCATGATCGGCAGGTGCGAAGCCATTCCAACGGCGGTGATCACGCTGTCGAGTGAAAAGATGACGTCCATCAGCGCGATTTGAAACAACACCGAGCCCACCGTGACTGGCTTTCGAGATTTCACTGCCGCATCGGCTTCGGGCAAATCCATGTCCATTTGTGGATCGTCATCATGCTCTCCTTCGATTTTGTGGTGGATTTCTCGTACCGCGGTGAACATCAGGAAAAGGCCGCCGAACAGCAGGATCAAATCTCGTCCGCTGACTTCATTGACTTCTGCATCGGCAGTCAAGTGTTCTCTCAACGATTCGATTGGCACCAGTGATGAGAGTTCGATGATCGGCGACTGAAGGCTCATCAACCAGCCGATCATCATCAGCAGCAGGATTCGCATTCCCATGGCGACGAACAATCCAAATCGCCGAGCAAATGATCGTTTCTCGGCCGGAAGCTTTCCGGTCAGGATCGCGATGAACACAATGTTGTCGATGCCCAGCACGATCTCCATCAGCGTCAGCGCAAACAACGCGATCAATGATGGGACCGACCACAGCGGCACATCCGAGGCAACTTCAACCGACGAGGCAATCAAATCCATCATGGGACTCACAACAGAGACTTCCGAACTTGCAACACAAAGAAAACGCGAACCGAATCCGCGCGTCTGTCGCAACAGCCATCGACGGAAACACGGACTAAGTGGGTGACAGCCACGGCGCGGCCAAACCAGCCAACCCCATTAGCAATAACAATGCCATCGTGATTCGGCGTAGACGCTGCGTCCCCAGAGCCGTTCCAACTTTTAGCCCGACCCAAGTGACCATCAGCAAAATAGGAATCGCGGCGGTGGCGATCAATGCCGGGGGAATCACGCGAGATCCAAAGAACCATACCAAAATCGCGATTCCTGGGGCCAAGCTGATCAGATACATCGAAAACAAGAAGCCTCGCATTCGCCGCGTGTCCCAATCATGGGCTTGCACCCAAAGCACCATCGGCGGCCCGCCCATGCCGACCAAGCCCTGCAGAAAACCAGACAGCGGAAACACCAAGTAGCTCCAAATCGACGCCACCTGTTCTCGTGGCCTGGGCCGAAACTGCATCGTTGCCAACGTCGCCGACAAAACGGCCACGCCGACAATCTGCCGAAGTGTGACCATCGAAAACGATTCCATCCATTGCAGCGTCAGCACGCCCAAAGGCAGGAACAACAATCTCGCTGCTCCGGGCCAAACCAATCGTTTGGAATCCAGCGAATCGCGGAACGAGACGACTCCCCATAGGTTTTGTGGAATGGTCGCTACCAGCAACGATGTTTGGGCTTCCGGGATGGAATACCCGGCCCATAGAAGCAGCGGCACAATGACCAACCCGCCGGCAAATCCAGCGGCGGCTTGAACAAAGATGCCCAGGCACAGTACACCCACCAGTTGCCAAGTCGCCGGTTGAGCCAGTATCTCAAGAAAGCTCACGCGGATTCCGACGATTCGTCCGAGCCAGACAATTTTGCGTTTTCGCGATGCCGAGTTGCGTCCCGCTTCGTTTTCTTGTCAAGGTTTCGCCGCAGGGCGTCCGTCAAATCGATTCCAGATTGATTGGCTAAGCAGATCACAACGAACATCACGTCGGCGAGTTCGTCTGACAGTTCACCAAGCACCACGCCGGGCTTGGTTGATTGTTCGCCCTTGGTTCGCGAAAGAATGCGAGCGACCTCGCCGACCTCCTCGACCAACTGAGCCAAATTGGTCATCTCATCGAAGTATCGAACGCCAATGGTTTGAATCCATCGGTCGACTTGCTCTTGCGCCTCGGCAATCGAGATGGACGAGGACGTGCGTTCCGCGGGGTCCGAAGAAGATTGCGGCATCAAATGTTTCGACCAAGCGTCAGGGTTTTGCCAACAGAAGGTACGTGCCGCTTTTTCCAGCGACCGCCAGGTCCATTTTGCCGTCGTCATTGAAGTCTTCAGCGATGATTTGCAACCCGGTACCCACGCGGCCTTCGTCAATCACGTGCCGCTGAAAAGATTTTGACGCAACATCGAACGAGTACCAGTAGAGGCAGGGAACTTCTTTCCCGCCCGGGTCTTTGCCATTGTGGGCGTAGTAGCGTTTTCCGGTCACCAAATCCTTTTGACCGTCGCCGTCCAAGTCCACCCAAATCATCGAGTGAGGTTGGCTGAATCGTTGATCGATCTCGTGCTCTTTCCACTGAACTGATCCGGAATCATCGACGCCGGTGTTCTCCCACCACTGCAAACCGTAGTTGTGACCTTCTCCGTAGATCAGGTCTTGGTCGCCGTCTTGGTCAATGTCTTCGATCAGCATCGGCAGGCTGGCATGCAGTTTCCAATCTTGGTGGGCAACCCAAGGTTGCCCCCAGGCGTTCTCTGCGGGTTGTTCGTACCATCCCCATCCGACCAGGATGTCATTCAGGCCGTCACCGTTGATGTCACCCACACCGATTCCGTGGCCATTGAATTGTTCGCCCAAAACGTGGCGTTTCATTTCATAGGCCGGTTTGCCAGCTCCGGTTGGTTCGCTCGGTTCCATTCGCCAGATCACGGTTGGAACTTCGTTTTTCCAGCTGTTCACAATCCACTCGGGACGTCCATCGCCGTCGATGTCTTCGAACAGTTGCCCTTCGTTGGCGGTGGCACCCGTGTCGACCAAAGTGGATTCGGGCCACATTTTTCCGAGCCGCAAATCCTCTTCGCCGGGATTGCGGAACCACTTCACTTCGGTTGGCAAGAACGACCCAGCGATGACATCCAACCGGCCATCCGAGTCGACGTCAAACAAGTAGTCGCCATTGCTTTGAACGTAGCCGTTCCAATCATCGATTGCTCGCAAGGGACGTGGTGCCCAATCGCCGTTGCGGAACCAGTTGCGTCCGGCGACCAAGTCGGTCTTCCCGTCTCCATCGACATCGCCGGCTGCGATCCCTTCGTTTGCATCCATGGTCAACAAACGAATATCAAACTGAACAGATTCCTCTGCCGATGATTCGGCGACTTGGGTCGACAGCGAACCAAGCAAAAAACAACCAGCCAACAAACTACGGAACCACATCAAACAACCACTCCAAGAAGAAGGACGCCACTTTTGCGGTCATTGTAGTTCAAAGCGGACTCTGGCTGGCGGGGTCAGCTCGAACTATCAGATCCGGTTTGCGAAGATGGTTCTAAACCGCGAGTGGTTGGCATCGCTGGATCCGCATTCCATCCGGTGGCTTGTTCCATCGTGGAAATTTCCGAGTTAGCACCGTCGGTGATCAAACGAGCCGATCGATCGTGCGTGACGAACGTCCAACCCCACTGCATCAACACCAGCAATCGGTTGCGGAACAATGTGATGTACATCAGGTGGATGAAAAGCCAAATGAACCAAGCGACAAAACCTTTGGCCTTGTAGCTTCCAATTTGCCCGACCGCAGTGCAGCGTCCGATCACCGCCAAGCTGCCTTTGTCTCGATATCGAAACTCAGGTCGCGGATTGGATTGCAAATCCGCTCGAATGCATTTTGCCGCCTGAGCACCCATCTGCATCGCTGCCGGTGCGAGTCCCGGAACTTCACCGCCTTCCTTCATTTTGACTTGAGCCAGATCGCCGCAGACGAAGACGTTGTCATGGCCGGGGACCGATAGATCTGAGCCGACCGGCACGCGGCCGCCTCGATCCGCATCAATCCCAGCAGCCTCGCAAAGGATCGCTCCCAGTGGGCTTCCCTTCACGCCCGCCGCCCACAACACCGTTCGCGTGTTCAGGCGTTTGACTTCGTCTGTCTCTTTGTTGCGAACCATCACATGAGTGGGTTCGATTTCCACGACCCGGCACTGAGGTTGGATCTCAACCCCAAGTTTCTTCAAATCGGATGCGGCGCGTTGCGGCAAAGGTTCCGGATAAACGTCCAGCGGAGCGTCACCGGACTCGACCAACACGATCCTGGCGTCGGCGGGTCGAATCGATCGAAAGTCGTTTTGCAGAGTGTGACGCGAGATCTCGGCGAGAGCCCCCGCTAGTTCGCAACCGGTTGGTCCGCCGCCAACGATGACGAAAGTCAGCAATTCGTGTATCTCATCGGGGTCGTTGCTGCGCTCGGCGGCTTCGAATGCACCCAAGATCTGACGGCGAATCTCGGTCGCGTTTTCGAGCGTCTTCAGTCCCGGCGCAAGCGGACGCCATTCTTCGCGACCAAAGTAATGATGAATCGCTCCCGTGGCGACAATCAAATAGTCAAACTCAATCGCCGAGTCGGTGGTGTGCACCAGATTGGAATCGAGCGAGATCGACGTGACCTCTTCCAGTATGACGCGAGCGTTCGTCTGTTTTCGAAGAATCCCACGCAACGGAGTCGCAATGTTCGCCGGTGAGAGCTCTCCCGTCGCGACTTGATAGAGCAACGGTTGGAACAAATGAAAGTTGCGGCGATCAAGCAACGTCACCGAAACGTCGACCTTTCGAAGTTCACGTGTCGCTTGCAGGCCCGCGAAACCGCCGCCGATGACGACCACATGAGGTCGTTGCTTTGTTTCGCTGGTCATCGGATCTCTCACTTCACTGGCGAATAGTTTTCAATGCATCATGCCTTTGGCGACGCACCCAATCGTTCCATCAATTCCGGTGGTAGAGAACGTAAATGCAAATCGCGTTGAGGGAAAGCGATCTCCAAACCACTGGCGTTGAACCGCTTGTTGATTTCCGTGTGAAGTTGATGAATCGTTTTCAAACGCTCGTCCAAAGTCGACAAATAGCATCTCAGGACCAAGTTCAGCGTCGAATCGCCGAAGCCCTCGAAGGTCACCACCGGCTCAGGATCTTTCGCGATTCTTTGGTTGTCGTCGCAGATTGCTCGCAACAAATCGCAGGCGACGTCGGTATCGCTACCGTAGGCGACCCCGACATTGACAACGATTCGGTTGGTGCTGTCGGTCAGCGTCCAGTTGACCAATCGTCCCGTGATCAGGTCCTTGTTGGGAATGATCAACTCTTGACGATCCCAGTTCGTCACCGTGGTGGCCCGAATTCGAATCCTGGCCACGACTCCCGTTGTATCGCCGAGCGTGACGACGTCGCCGACGCGAATGGGTTGCTCAAACAGCAGGATCAAACCGCTGATGAAATTCGCGAAAATTTCTTGTAGGCCAAATCCGAGGCCGACGCCCAACGCGGCGACCAACCACTGGATGTTCTGCCAGTGCAGACCGAGTGCTTTGGCGCTCAGCATGATACCGATGATAATCAACGCATAAGTGCCAAGGGTCGTGATCGCGTACCGAGCGGGTTTGTCCAGCGGCAAACGCTCTAGCAAAACCCCTTCGATCAGCCCGGGTAAGTTGCGCACCGACACAAAAGTCAACACGATGATCGGGATCGCGAAAACAATGTTTTTAAGCGTTACCGGCGATACATCTCCTGCTGCATCGGTGGTGGACCAAAGCTTCACTTGATCGAGGTATTCGACCGCCGGCAAGACAGGCGACCACACCAACGCGATGCCAACCAACGCAATGATGAACAGAATTGTCTGCAACAGTCGTGTCGTCTGAGCATTGATTTCCGAGGCTTCCATCGAAGTGGTTGGTTCAATCTCGACTCCGCCCGCTCCCAAGCGTTCCGATTCCTCCAAACGCTCACGGTGAACTGCCATCGTCAAGCGACGGCGATTTGTCAGCAACCAACGATTGACGAATCCGCTGACATAGTAAGTCAGCAAGCAGAGCCAAAGCGTCAAGTAAAGCTGTTCGACTAAGACACTCGCACCACTACTCAGACCGATCAGAGCAATGAAGGCGAGCGACAACGGCACCACCAAAATGAACCCGAACCAGATGAACCTTAGGCGAGACATCCAGCCGTTTGGATTCAGCTGGATATATTTCGAAAAGACACCCGAAGACGGCGAAAAGGATCGCCACAGCACCACGCTGACCAGGACCATCCCCATGACCAACATCACACGGCTGAGGGCCGCCGCGGCTTGCCAGCGACCAAGGTTCTGAGCAATTCCATAGAAGATCAGGATCGGCACACCAATATCGATCAACAATCGCAACCATTTCCGTAAGGGCGCGATGGAGGTTTCATCCGCACCGAAGTGAGCAACGGCCAACCCATCTCGACGCAAACATTGACGCAGCAATTCGATCGGAGTCACCGCGACGGCGGCCAGGTGAAATGCCTTCGCTGTGGCTCGGACGATCGCCTCACTGGCACCCGACGCCAGCAACGCATCGCCAATGATCCAAAGCAATCCGACCAGTGGCAGCACCAAAGCCCAAGACAGCAACGTGGCCGCCAGCGTGGGTTTCAAAGAGACGCTTTGGCGACTGCGGGCGCGTTCGCCGTGCGTTGCAATCCGTCGCCGCAGACGCGAGCCAGCGTAGATGATGGTGAAAATGGCGATCAGCGCGATGGCGATCAATTCCGGGCGGTTGAGCAACCCTTTGAGCACACAACGGCCCAGAAGAATCAAGTTCTCCGGATGAACGATGGCGCGGAAGACCTGCCATGAAACGACCAAATCATTCAAACGAAATGCTGGCTGGCTTTTGATCCAGACGATTTTCGTATCAATGATCGATGTCAGATCGTTGACCAGTCGTTGCTTCTGCTCCAGTTGACTTTGCAGACTGACCATTTGAACGATGTAGTCGCTCAAGTCGGCGATGAATTTGTCGACCAAGCGGATCTCATCTTCCGACAGTTTGCCTTGGGGAATCGAAACACCTTCGATGTTCTCCAGTGACAGCCCAATTGACGAGTTGTCCAAGATCCCTTCGAGCGTCAATTCCAATTGAGTTTGAAGCGCTCGATTGGTCTCGATACTTTTGCGTAGATCGGAGATGCGAGTGGTGATCGGCGACAACGCAGGGAGCTTGTTTTTTAGCAGCAACAACTCGACACCAAGCGTGCTGGACAAACCGCCCGACGCCGAGATGTTGTCATCGATGTCCTTCTTGATTTTGGTGAGTCGCTCCGACAAGCTGCCCACCTCCAAACGCTCGTCGTCGAGCGATCGGCTGATGCGATCCTTTTCTCCGGCGATTCGCATCCACCGGTCTTCGAGCGACAGAATCAAAGACTCGCTTGAATCGCCTCCCTCGGCTTCAACTTTCCGCTGAAAGTCCTTCAAGTCCTTGGCGATTTCGCTCTGTCGTTTTTTGGCGAGGCTCGCTGACCATGCCCGTGCTTTCGCTTCCGCTTCGGTGACCTCCTTTTCCGCTGCCGTTTTCATCAATGGCAGCAGATCACCCTGTGTTTCCAACAGCGTTTGATGTTGCTGGTAGGCGGCCAATCGCTTGCGAGCTTCGTCGAGTTTTGCATTCAGCTCGATCTCTCGAATGGTACGCAGACGCCCGTCTGGATCATCTTTGATTTCACCGATCGTCTCGCCCGAGAGAGTTTCGATGTCCTTTCGGGTTTGCACGATTTGCTCGGGGAGTTTCTCCAACGTCTCTTTCCGAGCGGTGATGTCCGACTCGATCTTTTGCAGCTTGCTTCGAGCCGCGTCCAAGCTGAGATTGGCTTCTGCCTGTTTCTGCTGGATCTGTTCGATCGCCATGTAGCGATCCACTTCGATCGGCTGCAACGAGACTTCTTGGCTCGCGAGCGTCTTGTAGCGTTTCTTCTCTTCCGCCATCGACAGCAGCGATTTTTCATACGATGCGACGCGATTGACGGCATCTTGTCGAGCCGTCAGCACGGCCTGGAGACTCTTGAGAGATTCCAACAACCGATTCTTTAGCATCGTGTCCATGGTCGCGTCGTTGTTCACGGAATCGATTTCCGCTGCAACGGCTTCCACTGTGCTCAGGTCGCTCGTCAGTTTGGGTTTGGCATCCGCGGTGCCGCCTCCGGTCGCCGGTGTACCGGTCGCGTCATCGGCTTGGAACGGCGTGTAAGCCGCGACTTGCAAAATCGATTGCGCAGGAGATGCCGAATTTTGGATGTTCGGCGACGCCGGAATCGGTGTCGCGTCCTGAGCGTTTGCGTTACCGGAAATTGCCGCGATGAAGCAGCCTACCAGCACCCAACGAAGTGACATTGGGAACGCCGATTGACGATTGGATTGTGAACAACCGGAAACGATGGATGGTCCGTCAAGGAGCATGTTGGATCGTCGGAACGAGGTGTTGGTGATAAAGCAGTGGGAATGAAAAAAACAGGTCGCTAAAGTGTCTCGAAAAGCCGTTCGCGACCGAAAGCCCAAACCCATTCGTCGAGATGATTCCGATCAAGTTCTGTGTGCGTCTGAGCGGAAGGCGAAAGCGGGCAGGTCAAATCGCGTGCCGTTTCGACCTTCACCGGGGAATTCGAAATGGCGATGCGAGTTGCACGTTGACTTTGGCGACCGAATTTTGGTAGCTGAATCGAACATGAACGAGTTATTCCCACGCGCCGTCGTCCCCACTGCCTCACCGCGAAAAATTTTCGCGGTGCCACGTTCGCGATGGTGGTTGGTCAGCGGCTTCGCGATTGCTTGGTTGGCAGTCGGGTGGTTTGGTTCCGCAATGACCGCATTCGCTCAAACCGACGAAGCAGAAAGCGGCAAATTTGTGCTGCTTCGAAACGATCGTGTTCTTCGAGGCGATGTTCAGATCGCCGGAGAATCCGTCATCGTGCGCCGCGGCGGATCTGAAATCCGAATGCCAGCGAAGGAAGTCATCGGTGCGCGAGACAGCTTGGAATCTCTATTCGAGCTTCGGGAGCAATGGTTTGCCGCTCGAACTTCTTCGCGACCCATTCAGCGAGCTTTGTCCGCGGCCCGTTGGTGCATCGATCATGGGTTGAATCGACAGGCGGCTCAACAATTGATGGTCGTCTACCACGCGGACCCGGAGAATTCCGAGGCACAGCACTTGGAATCGCGGCTTCGCAATCTGACTCGTCCGGAAGAACCCAAACAAAACACGAGCGAAGTTCAACAGGCCAGCTTCGTCGAAGCGGACAGTGAAATTCAAAGATCGTCTGAAATATTAAATCCGTCTCAACCAGTTGACCCGCTGCATAGTGAGGTCATGAACTCATGGTTGCTGCATGCGTTCACCGCTCGGGTACAGCCAATTCTTCTGGCCAAATGTGCCCAATGCCACGACCAGTCGCTGAGCGATGCTCCGGGCAATTTTGCGTTGTCTCGTCCTGTGCATTCCAGCCGCCCAGGTCGTCAAATCACAGAAGCAAACTTGCGGGCGATCCTGAAACTCTGCGATCCCGGCAAATCCGCGGCTAGTCCTTTGGTTGTGATGGCGAAGAAGGATCACGGCCCCAAGTCATCGCCGCGTCAGCATGCGACCGGCATGCCCGCCGACTCTGTCTTGATGAAAACGCTCGAAAGTTTTGTGGACCAACTTCCTCTGCGAAGCGAACTGAAAGTTGCTGAGGAAGATCCCGTTTTCGAGGAAACGGCAAAAGCAAGTGACCCAAGCATGGTCGCTCCCGCTTCCTTCGTCGATGAATCAACCAGCGCCGAAGACGCTGGCGATCCACGCGACACATCATCGCAATGGTCACCGCCCGGCAACGCGAAGAAAGATGGTCCCTCACGTCCGGTGCGTTTGCCGAGGGTGGAACAGCCTCTCTCCAAGGATCTGTTCAATCGCCAAACAGAACTGATCGAAATGTTTCGCGGAACGATGCATTCGCAGGCCGAGTAATTTGCTTGCTCGGATGAGGTTCCTCGGTTCTGGCTGATTCGCAGCGAACCTTTGACATCTCGTGTTCTCTTGTTGTTCAATCAATCCCATGAATGAACTCAATCGGACCAGTGCAATGGACACGATGCACGAGATGTTGGAAGTCAGCGGACCCGCGACGGCAACCTTGCCTGTCGGCGGAGGATGCTCGCCTATCACTGTGATCGGAACCGATCCCATTCGGCAGTCGTTTGGTGGCCAGACTTTCCAGCAGGCGATCAACAGTCGTCTGGCACCGGGGGTGTCACAGGTTGTGCTGAATCCTGATGCACACGTTGGCTACGGTGCGCCGGTTGGTTGCGTGATGGTTTCGCCAACGCATGTTTACCCAGGTCCCGTGGGCGTGGACATCAAGTGCAGCATGAGTTTGTTGCAAACCGATTTGCCTGAGGACGAGATTGCGGATTGGAAGATGCGTCGCCGTGTAATTCAAGCAATCGCGAAAAGGGTTCCCACCGGTGCCGGTCGCGGTCAGCGACATGTCCCCAAGAGCCGAAGCGTCGATGGTCCGCTTGGATTCCAGGTGGCAACCGAAGGTGCGTCAAAGTCGGTTCTGAAAACGCTCGGCATCCCTAAGTCTTGGGCCAATCGCTGCGAAGACGCATCGCACACCGCTCCGGATGGATCGGTTGACACTCTCGCAGCGAGACTCGAATGGATGGGACGAGAACGCGACAAACGCGATCGGATCGAGAGCAAGTTTCGTCAATTGGGGAGCTACGGCGGAGGCAACCACTTTGGTGAAGCCGAGGTCGTCACGTTGGCACAGTGCCCCAAACTACGATCGATTGGTGAACAGTGGGGACTGCGTAACGGTCGCGTCGCGTTCTTGTCTCATTGTGGGTCGCGTGGGTTTGGCCACGATTTGGCGATGGGGCAATTCCGAGCGATGAAGTCGCACTTTCAAACCAACGGCATTGCATTTCCGGCTGGTGATCCGCAACTGTGCTACGCCGAGGCGGGATCACCCGAAGGCCAACGTTACCTGTGTGACATGGCGATGGGAGCCAACTTTGCAACGGTCAACCACATGCTGATCAATCAGTTGGTTCTCGAATCGTTCCGCGAAGTTTTCCCGGGAATCCAAGGTGAGTTGATTTACTTCATCAGTCACAACATCGCTCGCCAAGAACCGGTCGATGGGCGCCAGCAATGGGTTCATCGAAAGGGAGCGACACGGGCTTTGCCGGCGGGGCACGAACAACTGGCGGGTACCGAATTCGCATCGACGGGTCACCCGATTTTGTTACCCGGGAATCCACGCGATGGTTCCTCGATCATGGTCGCGCGACCCGGTGCATCCGTGTCGGCGTTCAGCGTGAACCACGGTGCGGGGCGACAACTCAGCCGCACCAAGGCGAAGAAGAACCTGAACCAATCGACGGTCGACAAGAACCTGCTCGACCACGACGTCATCAGCAATTGCCGGGTCTATCCACGAGACGAAGCACCCGATGCGTACAAAGACTTCACGGAGGTTCTTAAGAGTGTCACTCAGGCGGGACTCGCCGATGAAGTCGCACGGTTGAAAGCTAAGTTCGTGCTCAAGGACGGTGCCCCCGCCGATGATTGAGTCAGCGCAAATCGCCGGCGGTTCGATTGGATCCACCGGCGTTCTCGTAAGCTAGCTCGATGATGTCGTTGGTTTGCTTGCCCCGGAAACCATTGATTTTCGGGGCGCGTTTTTGCTCGAGCGACAGCGTGAAGTCTTCGATCAACGGTGCGTGCAAGTTCTCGGCGGGCGGATGAGATTCTTGCGTGACTCCTTCGGAGTGAAACCGATTCAGTTCGTCGCCGTTGAGGTCTTCGATGGTGACTCTTCCTTCGGTCCCGATGACTTCCAATCGATCGGGAGTGTTGACGGTGCCAAAGTAGGTTTGCAACACGCCGTGAACGCCGTTTTTGAATTGCATCAACAGGGTTGCCACCTGCTCGGCCTCGAAGTCAGGCGAATCGATGACGCTAGATTGAACCGTTTGAACTTCGCCGAATAGGTACAAGAACAGATCCAATCGATGGCTGCCGATGTCCATCAACGGGCCCCCGCCACCTCGGTCGGTGATGACTCGCCAATCATCAACCGGAAAACAATTTGGATTGCCAGTCACGCAGGCGATCGACAGCACACGGCCCAAGGCTCCTGATTCGATCAGTTGCTTGATTCGCTCCACCGCGGGATAGAAACGCCGGTAATAGGCGACGCCAAGAGTCACTCCCTCCCGCTCGCACGCTTCGATCATGCGTTGGCATTGTTCAGGATCGATCGCCATTGGTTTCTCGACCAAGACATGCTTGCCCGCGTTTGCCGCCGCGATTGTTTGTGGGCAATGGCAATCGACAGGCGTGGCGATGTAGACCGCGTCGACCTCCGGCGATTCGATCAACTGCTGCGAATCAGTGAATCGATGAGGAACGTTGTGCTGGTTCGCAAATTGATGCAATTCGCGCTCGCTGCGTCGGCAAACAGCGACCAATTCCGAGCGAGAGTCACTCTGGATGGCCGCCGCGACGCGTTTGTGGGCGATGTCACCGGTGCCGATCAGTCCCCAGCGGATTGTCATGGAGATTCACTTCTTTTCAATGAGTTGTGCACTGGAGATTGTCCGCTGGATCAGCGGTTGGCGGCCGCAGCCGTTTGAGCTGCATCGCTGATCGCGTCAACGTTTTCGATCACCAAGAAGTGACCGTGGTCGCTGGTGACGAACACAGCCGTGTCATCCCACGCTTCGTTCTCTTCCACCCAATTCACGATGGTTCCGAAGGCGTCATTGCCACTGAAGACAGCTCCGATGCTGCTGTCCAAATTATTCGCGTGGTTGGCCCAGTCGACATCGCCTGCTTCGACCATCAACCAGAAGTCGGACTTTTCGTCCGAGCCCTTCTGCGGAGCGGATAGGAAGTCCAAGGCGGACTGCGTCATGTCAGAAACCGTTGGGTTCTCCACGACGTCGGCACGGGTGTAACGCTCCGTTCCCTTGACATCGAAGGTTGGATTGAAGTTGCCATCTGCGGTTTGGAATGGGAGGTGACCGCCTTTGGTGCCAAAGAAACCAAGCAGGCGTGCCTCTTCTTTGATCGCCTTTTCGGTTGCAGTCTTCAAAACGTCCACTCCGGACTCTCCTTCGGTTCGTTCAGCGACAACGTAGGAGTTTGGCTTTCCTGCTTTGTAGTTCTTCTTCAGAGCATCTCGATCGGATTCATGAAAGTACTTGTTGCCTTTCAAGAAGTTGTCGCCTTGTGATTTGTCTTCGCCCGTGCCTTCTCCCCATCCACCGCCGATCAGTAGATCCAAACCCGGCAAAGGTTCTTGACGGTGAGACGACGATGGCAATCCAACTAGGTCGCGAGTGATGTCTTGATAGTCCTGGCGAATGACGTTGTTGGCATACGCTGATGCCGGTGTTGCATGGCTGACGGGAACGCTGGTCACCGCCCCGACTTTGAAGCCATCGGCTTGCAACTTACGAGCGATTGGAACCGCGTGTGATCCATCGGGCATCACGTTGATCGAACCGTTGTAGGTCTTCACGCCAGACATCAAACTGGTCGCTGTTGCGGCTGAATCGGCGACCGTGTGAGGCACCAATCGGTCTTGGCCGATCACATAATCACGACGTGATTGTTCGTGCCAAGGCATGCGTCCTCCACGATCGGGTGAATACCCGCCGGTGGAATCGTTGCTGGGGGCGGTGATCGTTTGTGAGTTGACATCGATCTTGGCACTGGAGGCGAATGGTGTCGTGACCAAGAAGGTGAAGTCTGTTTTTGTGCCTCGGTAGTCTTGGAAGATCAGGCCGGTTCCGCGTCCACTGTCATAGCGATTGCTTTGGTTGTGATAAAGCGAGGCCGCTCGGGTGGTCGGCCAATCCATTCCATCGTAGACGACCAGAATCACGTGTCGCTTGCCCGATTTGACCGCAGCCATCTGCAAGTCGTAGACGTCGACTTGATCGTAGTAATTCGCGTTTGGGTTGAGCGACTCTTCGTCCACTCGCCCAAAATGTTCCTTCATTCGTTCCGGGTTGCTGTACAGGCTTCCCTTTTCTCGAAGGTCATTCAGGGTGTACCCAAACGTGTACAGCGGCACCATCCGGTTGCTGTGGTTGGTCCACGTGCTGTACTTCTTTGGGTTGCTGCCCCAGTGACCCCAGGGAGCGGATTGTTCCTTGATCGCATTGGATTGCATTTCACGCAAAGGATCGACCACCGGTTCACCCGAGGTCGTCACTCCAGGTGCTCTCGCGTCATCAATGTCGACCAAGCTTTTGGCTTTCTCGAGCAGCTTGGCAACCGTTTCCTCGCCAGAAGCGGGCATGGCCAAAAAAGAAGCGAGCAGACAGGCAACGAATTGTAATCTTGTCGAGATCATTGAATCGCGAATTGGTGGGGCGGGACGTTCGGGGTGGGGTGAGGAATTAAGTGACATCATGTCTTCAAAATTCCACTCGTCAAACGGGGCAATGGCGAAGATCGTAATAAGAAACGATTCAGAAGTGTCCTCGAAATTCTGGCGACGACTCACAACCGAAGGGAGCGTCTACCCCGGTTGGCGCCGCACGTTAGTCAAAGGGCGACGATTAGAGGGAGTCTGATCCTCGACAAGTGCAAAGGAGGTGACATTCTACGCCACCACCCTGGCAAAATTCCTTGACGACCGGTTCTAGCAATCGTACCCTCACAGTCACTGCTCTGGACGTGATCTTCCAGAGAACGGGCCACCAACGCACGGAGGAATTGCATTGGTATGACGAGCGCAAAACCCGATCTTCGAAGGGACGCACCCCTGGGTGCTCCCGACGCTTTGGTCCGGGATGGTGAAAACGCCTCCCAGACAATTTTGATCAATGCAGCCTTCCTGCAAGAGATCAAGGACAGCAACCCAAATCTGTGGCACGCCGCCAGCGAATTGCGGGCGATGTGTGAAACGGATGAGTGGGACGCTGAGTCGACCACCCGCGACCAAATCAAACAATTCGTCCGAGCACTTGGCGAGTTGCGGGATCTGATCTCGCTGCAGTTTGGCTTGGAAGAGTCGTACGGTTACCTGCACGCCGCGGGGCCTGCCCCCCAGTTGGCTCCCCTCCAGCCGGATTTCGCCGACGTGCAGCGGCAGTTGCACCAGGCCCTCGAGCAGCACTGCAGGCTCTATCTGGACCTTTGTGATCTCGTCGAGCAGTCCGAGGAATTACAATATCGAGGTTGCGATCGCCCCGCTTTGCTGGCTTTCGCCGAACAAGTTGCACAATTCTCTCGTGAGATGACCCGTCATGAACGTCTCGAAGCCGAACTGATCGAAAGGGAGCAGTCGAATGCTAGGTGATTCACGCACGAAACCAATGGAGATTCTGTTGGTGGAAGATGGACTGGTCGATGCGAGAGTAACCATTCACGCTCTGCGACGAAGCGGCTTGCATCACCGATTGACGCTGGTCCGCAGCGTTCACGAAGCCATATTGTTCATGAAACGGACGGGGATTTTCGCGCGGGCGCCGCGTTTGGACCTTCTGTTGTTGGACATGATTCTTCCCGATGGCACTGGAATCGATGTTCTCGAAGAGATGTCCGAGCTGCAATCGGACTCGTCTCGCGTCACGACCGTGGTGCTGACCGCATGCGAAGATGCGTCCTATCGCACACGTTGCGACGAGCTGGGAGTGTACGACTACATTCAAAAACCAGTCAGTGAAGACGAGTTCTTGCGTGTCGTTCGAGATCACAAGAAGCTGATGATTCACCTGCAACAAGCCGCGGTGACCGCAGCAGCCGGGAACCACAGTCGCTCGCCCTCGGGCACATTGCGAGCCTAGACCCGATCAGCTGACTGATCGGTGCCGATTCGCAATCGAATCGGTGATTCGCTGCCGCGAAATGTCCACTTCGGATTCATCGTCATCATTGGCCTGATTGACGTTCTGCCTCGCCAGCTGATGGCGAACGGCCCTATCCGAAGCACGTGAATCCGTCCGGCGTTCGCGATTTGGAACCGGGCATGAGCCCGCATGCTGCGGTGGTTGGCGGGATTGATCGCTGCCCAAACGGCCACCGCTTTCTTAGGGTCGGGCAATACGCTGGATGAGAGCACCTCATGAAGTAGCGTTGAATAGGCACCGCGACCTCGAACGTTTGGCAACAGTCTTGCGGCAAAGAGCCAATGCTGGTGCTCCGACAATTCAATTTGCAGATGCAAATCGGATTCGTCGAACCGTTTGGCTGCGAGCCACACGCCACCGACAATTACTTTCTCGGGGTGAACTTGGTCGCTCGACGAGAGGTTCGGTTCTCGACTCTCATCAAGGAACAGACCGTAAGCCTGGAACGACGGCTCGCTCGAGATGTTGTTGTTACTTGGTTCGCTTGCTCGCTGAGGTGGACTCCGCTGATACAGCGTCACGCGTTCGACGGCTTCGATCTCATCGCGTGAATCAACCTTGCGAGCGAGGTAGGCACCCGCTTCGGTTCGGTGAGCCAATCCGTGAGCGTTGGCTGGGGCGCCAAGCCGAACGATTTCCATGCACCGGTATCGAAGGCACCACGCAGGGACGATGCGGCACCAAAGAATTCCGAGCGTGTATCGCAGGCCTCGACCTGCCATCGCTATCGACTCATCGCGGCTTGGCGAATTTGACGAACCAAATCAGCATCGGGACTGTTCAGTGTCATCACCTGTTCGCGTTGCTGGCCATTGGGATCCCGTAAAATCACGATCATTTCGGTTGCGGCACCTGCGGTTGCTGCACCGAACTGGCGGCCGCTCGCACCGTTTTGGCTGGGGGCGTTGAGTGCTGGTTCGCCAACGAATTGATTCGAAGGTGGCGAAGGAGCCGACTCGGTCGATGCCAGGTCGTTGCTGACGGGAGCGGCGGGGCTGCCTTGATACAAACGCCCCAGTTGAATCCGTTCCAATTGCCAGTGGACCGAACCTGGTCCGGTGTAAATGCCCAAGTCAGATTTGTAGTCGGCTGCATTGCACACACCGATCAACACGCCACGGTCGTCAAACAAGCCACCACCGCTGCGGCCATCAATCGGGGCACCGTCGATCTCAAGATTGGACATGCCCAGGTTTTGGTTGTATTTGTCGACACCAGTGATTCGGGTGTCGCGACGACTTGGGTCATCGCCTCGATCGCATCCATAGCTGAATGCGGTTTGTCCGACTTTGACCTTCTCGCCTTCTTGAATCACCTTCACGGGAGTGACTGGGAAACCAGGTCGAATGGCAACCAGACCGATGTCGCGGTCGCCAGCGTCGTAATCGACCACTTGGCCTTCGACGGTGCGGACTTCACCAGCGACAAACAGGTCCACTTCGATTCGGTCTTTGCCTTCGCCATCACGGAACAAGTGGCCGCATGTCAGCACCAAGGCTTCGTCGCCGTTGGTGTCGATGATCGTTCCGGTGCCGGCGCCGTATCCGCGACCGTCGAAGACTCGCAAGCGAACCGTTGCGGCTTTTGCGTTCTCAATGGCGCCCGCCAGCGACATGCTGGGCATCGGCTCCATGGCGGCATCGCGAGCGCTGACCAAGCGTTCGGAGGATCCGTTAGCGTTGTTCATCGATTGCCAATCGCCAGCGAAATTTGAACCGCTGTCGGCTCGCTCTTTTCGGATTGCTCGGCGTGGGCTGTGATCGACGGCGTTTTGTCCGGAGGTCAGGGGGGCCAACCGGGTTTGAGGTTCGTTCCAAGCTTGTTCGGTCGAAGAACTGCGTGTGGGAATCAGGGGCCCAGCAGCGGATTGGTTCAAGGCGGCAGAGAGTTCGCTCACTGATTGAACGCCCAGCAATCGCGTGACTTCTTTTCCTTCGCGAAGGACCACATAGGTCGGTGTGCTGCGGATTCCAAACCGGCGGGCCAAGTGAGTTTCGCTGCCGACATCGACTTGGCGGACGGGGACTCCGCGAGCGATCAGTTCGGAAACGACCGGCTTCATGGCCAAGCACGGTCCGCACTGAGCCGAGGAAAACTCCAGCAAGACGGCGTCAGTCGCGAAGGCGGATGAGGCGATCGCCGCACATGAGAAACACACGGCCATGAACTGAATCATGAGATGTTGGGCAAACCAACGAAATTGCCGTGATCGGTCGAGAACGCCAGCCAGTTGATGAGTCGTTTGCACTCTCGTCCCTCCTTGGACGATGGAATAGTTCGTTCAGCACAAAGCGTCCCTGAGCTCTCCCTCACCATCCTTGGCGACGAAGAAACGACTTTGTGTCCGTCGCGCGATGGTCGGACATCCTCACGAACCACGGCAACCCCAATTGAATTGGCCATCCGCCAAAACTTGAGCGTTTCTGACGAGAATTCCAAAAAAATTGAACGAGCCAACGTTTTCGCGAAACGATTGATTTCAGTTGGGAACTACTCGGCCTTCTCCAATCCCGTCGCTTTCGCGTCTTTTTCAGCTTCTTCAGCCAATCGCTTCGCCGCGGCTTTCTTCGCAGCCGCGTTTTCTTTCTCGGCTTTTGCATTGGCTGCTTTCTCGGCCGCTTCCAAGTCAGCTTTCTCAGCCGCGGCGGGGTCCGAGATATAGGGCTTTCCAGCTCGATATCGGTCCAAGATTTTGCCCGCGAATTCTTTGGCGTCTTCGGGAGCCGACTCGACTACCTTTTCTTGCCAACCAACCGCTTCCTTGAATTCCCCTTGAGCCGCGAGCGCCGCCGCCAATGCGGACAGGTCGCTGACGTTGCCGTAGCCATTGAGTTCGCAGGCCTTTTTCGCGGCTTCAACGGCGGCGTCAGCGTCTCGCAACGATTTGTCGTCGGTGGTCGCCAACAACCAAGCTCGGTTCTGGTGGGCCAACCCGTATTCGGGAGCCAACTCGATCGCCTTCTCGTAATCCGTGAGCGCGTCCTTCGCTTTGCCAAGCTGGTAACGGTTGTATCCGCGATTGTTCCAGGCGACGGGGTCTTTCTCGTTCAACTCAAGCGCCGCTGAAAAATCGGCGGCGGCCGCGGCGTATTCGTGCTGCTGAAAACGGATGTAGCCTCTGCCCATGATCGCCGCGACGTCTTCCGGGTTGTCGTCGACAATCGCGTCGTAGTCCTCGATGGCTTTTTCCATCTCACCGGCGGACTTGTAAGCCAAAGCTCGCTGCCGAAGTAGCCCCGCGTTGCCCTCTCGTACCTCGAGAGCTTCGGTGTAGTCGCCGATTGCGGCTTCGAATTCACGCTGAGCCATTCGAACGGCGGCTCGATTGATGAGAGGGGTGATGTCCTCGGGATCGAGCTTCAACGCACGTTCGTAGTCTTTGATGGCGGACTCATGTTCGCCGCGAGCCGCGAAAAACAGGCCTCGGCTGCTGTAGGCGTGAGCGACTTCGTAGCCCTTGTCGATGGCTTCGTTGAAGTCCTCCATTGCCTTTTCTTGTTTGCCCAGTGCCCACCATGCCGACGCGCGGAGCGTGTGGTAGCGGCCCTCCTCGGGGAATTCTTCGATCAGATCCGTGTAGATCTCGGTCGATTCAGCCAGCTCGACCGCGTTGACTTTGTCGACGGCACCGCGAGTCCCATCGTGGGTCACGATCACATAATCTTCCCCGCGATCTTCGACGACGGTCAGCAGATCACCTTTGGCGATGACATCGACGACCTTGTCTTCTTTCGCGAATTGCATTTCGACGCGAGCGACGACCGGTTGGCCTGGTTTGGCTGCGACGCAGAGTCCGGGACTGATCCAGCAAACCGTGGCGATTGCGAAAGCGGAGGATCCGATGCGGACGGCCCAACGGAAGGAATCAAATAGGGCGTTCATAGGTTTCTTCGGGGTGCAGGATTCGGTTGAGGCCGGATCGTCGACTGTCTGGCAGTCTCAAAATGGAATCCTCCAGCGATCGATTCAAAGGAGGACCCAGCGTGCCAACAAGAAATTTATCAACCGGAAACTCCTCTCACGAGGGACACCGCGAGCGAAATGGGAATCTTCCCGACATTTCCCCGCGGCGAAAGTTTCCTTCGCACGGTTTCGACGCCCAAGGTGGTTGACCCACGCAAATCTGCGTGCTGTAGGATGTTTGTGCGGAATGCAATGATTGTGCCCATTGCAACAATTAGGCACTTTTTTGCGACCTGAACGATTGTAACGCTCTGTGGCTGATCTACTCTGTTGCAACAGAGTAGCGGCCGGGCCCCCCGGGGCGGTCACAAGACCTTTGGTTTGCGTCCGTCGAAGTGTTGATCGGATGACGATTGCCCGCACCCTTTGATTCACACCCTTCACGTGTGCCGTCGGACTTCGATTGGCATTCGTTTCCGTCGTTGTTTATGACTCTTTGAGGATTTCTCCAGTGAAGTTTGGATCCACTTTCGCAGGCATTGCTGCAGCATGCCTCGCCTCCATGGTGGCAACCGCCATGGCTCAATGTGTTCCGTGCGGCGGATGTTCCGATCCGTGCGGCGTTTCGGCCCCCGTGGTCAGCAGCGGTTGCGGCGGAGCGATTGGTTGCGGCCAAGGCTATGTCGTTCCCAGCCAAACGTATTCGACCGGTGTCGCTTACAGCAGCGGCCCGTCCGTGATGAGCGGTTCGGTCGTCACTTCATCGGTGCCCGTTCGCGAAACCATTTGCGAACCTGTCGTCGGCTATCGCGTGGTCATGAAGCCGACCTACGTGACCGAATCTCGCATGGTCAACGTGACCGAGAGCCAACCGGAAACTCGCTTCCGCACCAAGACTGTCTACAAGACTGTTCCTGTGACGGAAGAAAAGTACCGCACCAAAGTGGTCAACGTGCCAAAGACGGACACGAAGACAATCACTTACTCGGTTCTGGTTCCCGTGAAGGAAGAGAAGCAAGTCGAAGTCACCGAGTCGGTTCCACAGTGGTCGGAAATTCCGGAAGAGTACACCGTTCGCGTTCCAACCTTGGTCGACGTTCCTGAGACCTACACCGTCAAGGTTCCAAAGTTGGTTGACGAAACCTTCACTTACACCGTCAACGTGCCACAAGCCGTGACGACGCAAAAGACTCGAACGGTTGTCAATGCTGTTCCAGTTACCAAGAGCCGTACCATCGAAGTCGCCGTTCCTAAGACCACCATGCAAACGGTCACCAAAGACTACGGTCACTGGGAACAACAAGTCGTCGAAGTTGCAGCAGCACCGGTTGCAACCAACGTCGCCTACGTCGGCGGTTGCGGATCATCTTCGTCTGTTTCATCTGCCTGTGGCGGATCCTGCGGACGTCGTTGTGGCGGATGTGGATCGTGCGGCGGTTGCGTTTCGAAGTGTGGCGGTTGTGGCAGTGGTTGCGGCCAAACCTACGCCGGTTGCGGTGGCGGAGTCTCTTACTCAGCACCTGCGTCGACCGCTTGCGGATCAACGACCAGCACCATCACCAAACGCGTTTGGGTCCCCAACGTTGTTACCGAAGAAGTCCCTGTCACGACCAGCACGACCGAATCGCAAATCGTGAACTACACCGTGTACGAACAACAAGCGACCCAGGTCCCTTACGAGTGCACGACAATCGTCTATCAACCTGAGACTCGTACCGGATCAAAGCAGGTCGTTCAGTACGTGGACGAAACCCGCACACGCACACGCAAAGAAGTCCAGTACAACGAAGAAACTCGGACTCGTGTTCGCAAACAGCTGACTTACACGTCGGTCACCAAGACCGAAACGATTCCTTACGTCACCTACAAGACGGAAGAACGTACCAAGGAAGTCAGCTTCACTTACAACGTGCCTGAGTACACGGTCGAACCTTACTCGACCACTCGCTACGACCAAGTTGCCGAGCAAGTCGTTGAAGAGTACACGATCAGCGTTCCCGTCACCGTGACGAAAGAAAAGAAGGTCCAAGTCTGCAAGATGGTTCCGACTTTGGTCGAAGAATCCTTCACGCCTTGTGCCGCACCAGCCGCCATCGGTGGCAGCTACTCGGCACCTGCCATTAACGTGGGACCATCGGTCATCATGGGTGGCAGTGGAGCAAGCGGATGCAGCACTCCAATCCACTACCAATCGGCACCGTCGGTTGGCAGCGGGTGTGGAAGCTGTGGCGCAACGGTCAGTGCATCACCTTGCACCGGCTGCTAGTTCGTGACTTGAATCTTGGCTCACTGTTGCGTGGGCAAAACGACTCCAAAACGCTTGGCCGAGATACTCCACTCGGCCGGCAACGAACCCGTCCGCGATTTTTCGCGGGCGGGTTTTTCTATGCGCAGTCGCCCGAGTGATTCAGGCGATATTAGAAACTCCTGTTGGCAGAATGCATTTCAACGCCAGGTGCTTCAGCGCCAGAGTGCTTCGATCGACTCGCGACGAGTTGGCTTGTTCCATACCACGTTCACGCCCGAGCGAAGTGCGGTGTCAATCTGCGACGGCGTTGCCATACCCGTCAACCAAATATGGCGGTATTCGCGGTTTGCTGCGTCAGCCGGCAATCGACAAGGCTTCGGCGTGGAGGGACGCCATACCGAATCGTCCCAGACCACGTGGGCGTTCGTGAATCGGTCCGCTCGCGTCAGTCCGTCTCGCCGCCAGGTCATCACGGGCATCGACTTATTTTGCTGTGCCGCAATCGATTCAACCGCGTCAAACAATGCGTCCGCCGTCGCCCAAGATCGTGAGACGATGATTAATCCTTGAGTGGTGCATGATCGAGCGGAGTCATCCGAGTCGGGGCGACCGTCCAACCAGTTTGGAAGTGCGTGGGAACTGTCACGCCAACTGATGGACTCGATCCAGTCGTCTTGTCCAGGCAATCCGACCGATGGGGCCACCAGCGGGCCCAACCAACGAAGGATCTTTGCAGTCGGAGCGACTCGCCTCAAATCACGAATCTGACTGGCTTCGACCGAATGCGATCGATCGGTTTGAGCCAACAGAACGTGCGTCAGCGGAAGTCGCGGCGGGGAGGCAACGATGGACGCAACATCGCGATACGTCGCGACCGCATCCGCGTTTCGTTCGCACAGAGCTTTGGCTTGAAGCGTCAGCGGATCCGAAGAGTCTCCCACCCAAGCGACGATGCAAGGTGGACCGGCAATCTCCGCTGGCTCGGGGGCGTCCGGCCATCCTTCGCGTTGGTTTGGTGGCGCGGACGAGTTCGACTCAGAAAGCGTGATTCTCATCGAGTGACATCTCGGCTTCGTTCAAGATCGCCCAAGCGTCCGCCGGCGTGTCACTTGCACGCACGCCTTCCAGGAAGGCTTCATCGGAGACGATCCGGCTCAGTTTGGCCAAAATACGCAGGTGAGAACTGTCGTCATAAGAGCAGATCAAAAAGAATATGTCGGTCAGTTGCCCAGTATCGGAGAAAGCCACCGGTGTGGGACAGACCCCCATCGCCAATACCGACTCAGCCAAGATGGATGTTTGTGGACGGCGAGGGTGAAGCAGAGCGACGCCGCAGTCCAAAGCCGTCGGATGCAACTTTTCGCGAGTTGAAACGGCTTCGGCCATCGCGGGAGCGTCCCACAGCATGCCGGTCCGACTCGCAAGTTCGCACATGTTTCGGATCACGCTGCCGCGAGTTCTGGCGACAAACGGATTGGAAACCAAATCGACGGGGCAGATTTCCGCGAGGGTATGCGGCGGAGCTTTTGACCGCCGGTGGAGTACCGCACGAACTTGGTCGAGTTCGCCTTGGTCGCTCAGTCCGATTCGCTCTTCCAACCAGTGGTGGATTTCGGCCTCGTTGAATTTCCAGTCGCCACCGACCCGCCGGCCCGGCAGATTTCCTCGCGAAACCATTTTGCGGACTTGGTCAGGCGTGATGTGCAAATATTCAGCTAATTGCGGGATGTCTAGATCTTCCATCGCTCATGCTTGCCTAGTTTTCAATGAATTGTGGTGCTCACGAGCCATTCGCCGGCCAGATTTATCTTGACGAAAGTTCGTGAAAATCGCTAAATCGACTCAAGTTGTTGTTTTGACCGCGCCCGCCGACTTCAAAGTGTTTTCTTTTGGCGAACCAATTCCATCCCTTCGTCGCTCCGCAGTCGAGCGCCATCATAGGAGGATTCTCTCGAATCGTCCTCTCCTTGATGGCAGCTTTGTTGGGATGCGGCATGGTCGCGATGGATTCGGCAACTTTGAATGCCCAATCGAATTACGGCGAAACACCTCAGACAAATCTCGCGCCGATCCAATCGCCCGCCATTGGTGCCTCACAGTACGGGCAATCAGGGATTGCTCCTCCCCCAGCTACCGCGAATGGTGCGCCAAATGGGGCCTACGGAAGCTCGATCTACAGCAGCCCCAATTTCGCGACTCCGCCCCGTCCAAACACGGCACCCGTTTCAGGTTCGTTGTTTGACCCGTATGCGTCCGCGGCCTCTGCTCCCAATTCATTCGCGGTGCCTCAGTACACACCGACGACCCCGCCGGGCACGACACCTCTCGGATCGCCTGTTCCTTTAGGTTCCAGTGCCGGAGCCTACCCTCCCGCCACCGGAAACTCAGCGTATCCCAATGGAGGCCTGTTGAACGGTTTGTTCTCCGGCAGCATGTTCACCCAAGGTTCGACGACCGCGCCGTACCAAGGAGCGACCTTCCAAGGCAGCGGATTCGCAACCGGATATGGTGCCGGAACCGGGGTCCCGTATGACGCCGGTTCGATCTACTCCGGCCCGCCGCCGACTTACCCCGGAACCGGGATGGCCTACTCGGGCGGACAAGGATATCCGGGCACCGCCGTTCCTTCGGCGGGGTTGGATCTATATCCGTCCGCAGCCTATCCCTCCGGTTCTCCTTCGACGCTGTTCCCCGGCGGTTTCTCGGGTTCGCCTTCGAGTTTGTTCCCTGGTGGATTCAGTTCTCCTGAAGCGATCAGCGCTTACCGGATGCTCAACGGACCTCGGCTTCGCCACACGTTTATCGGTGGCGGCGATGGAGCGACGGATGTTGGGTACAACCAAACCGACGCTTCGATCGGGTTCGCATTTCAGAATTTTCTGTTCACGACTCGGCCGCTATTTGTCGTTCCATCGTTTTCGCTGTACTTGTTCGATGGACCAGCCACACCGGCCGCCACACCCACGCGAATGTTGCCGAGCAGTGCTTATGCAGCCTTCATTGATTTCGGCTGGCAAACCGACCCCAACCAAATTGTTGGAGCTGAGCTTGGGGTGCGAGTTGGTGCGTACACCGATTTCGACACCTTCAACAGCGACAGCATCCGGGTGCTGGGAAAAGGCTTGGCTTCCTTTCGTTTGACGCCGACATCGACGTTGAAGGCGGGCGTTTACTACTTGGACCGTCTTGATACGAAGCTCCTTCCTGCGGGGGGATTGCTGTGGCAGCCCAACCCATACACGCGGTTCGACATCTTTTTCCCTGAGCCAAAAATCGCGAAATACTGGCGAACGATCGGAACGCGTGACGTTTGGTGGTACTTGGCCGGCGAATACGGCGGCGATTCTTGGACGCTCAGCGATACTTTGCTCGCTCCCGACGGGGAACGCGTCGATATCAATCAGATCAACGCGATGTTCGGATTCGAGTGGGGCAACACGCAATTGTTGCGAACCGGTCAACGCTCCGGCTTCATTGAGGCCGGCATCTCGTTTGACCGTGAATTGCTCTACGAACGTTCTTCATTGGGCAACACAGGCCTGGAAGAAGCGTTTATTCTAAGAGCTGGAATTGGCTACTGAGCCGATTTTCCCGCGGCAGCGAATTTGACGTTGCGTTCGCAGGGGGGCACGTTAAACTCCTGCGATTCAGAAACATTGGCCCACCGCGATCACTAACGATCAGGAAAGCATCAGTCGGTATGACGATTTCGAAAGAACGGAAAGAAGAAGTAATCAGCGAGCACGGCGCCGCGTCCGGAGACACAGGTTCTCCTGAAGTGCAAATCGCTATTTTGACGGAACGAATCAACGGATTGACCGAACACATGCGAACCCACCGCAAGGATTATGCCTCGCGTCGTGGTTTGTTGGGTCTGGTGAGTCGTCGTCGTCGTCTGCTGGATTACGTTCGTGGGCAAGACCCACAACGTTACCTGGATATCATCGGTAAGCTTGGTATCCGCAAGTAATTGGTGACCGGGTGGTCGACGGCATGGCCGCGGCCATGTGGTGTGCGTCCCCCCGGGCTCTTTGGTCCCGGGGTGGGGCGGAGTCGTAGATTGACTGCGGCTCAGCAACGCACTCGGGAGTGTCCTTTTCAGGACTTAGATCCTTCCCATTCATATCAGCGAGCGTGATCGCCGCTTCGCTGGCTCTACTCTGACGTGACTTTGCTGGGCAATCGTTTCGGTTGCACTTGCCTTCCTCGTCAAAGCAGTTCCTTGGTGGCACCTTCGGGTTTCCACTGCGATCCAATCAAGCCAAGCCCACGTTTGATTGTTGCGGATCGTGGATGTCGTATGACGAATTCACGGTCATTTCATTTTGTTGCGTGGTGACTCAGTCGCCACTCTTTCCCATCAGCCGTTGTGGCTGACGAGGCCTTGTTGGCCAGGGATGCAAAACGGGCCGGCTTCGGAAAAGCCGTTCCAATTGTTGTTTGTTGTGTAAGTGCAGGAAAAGAGGTTGTTGTGAGTGTTCAAAAAGTTCGCGTGGAGCGAAAAATTGGTGATTCGGTGCTGTCGTTCGAGACAGGACACATCGCTAAACAAGCAGCCGGCAGCGTGCTGGTTCAATACGGCGATACCGTTGTGCTGGTTGCGGCCGCATCGGGTACGCCACGTCCGGGAATCGATTTCTTCCCATTGATGTGTGACTACCGCGAGCGTTTGGCTGCGGCTGGTAAATTCCCTGGTGGCTTCCTGAAACGCGAAGGCCGTCCCAGTACCAAAGAAATCCTCAGCTCGCGTTTGATGGATCGCCCGATCCGCCCGCTGTGGCCTGCTGGCTACAAAGATGAAGTTCAGGTCCAAGCTTGCGTGATCGCCAGTGACTTGCAAAACGATGGCGACGTGTTGGCAATGATCGGTGGAGCCACCGCGTTGCACATCAGCCCGTTGCCATTCAAAGGCCCTCTCGGCAGTGTCCGAGTCGGTAAGGTTGATGGCAAATTGGTCGCCTTCCCAACCGCTGATCAACTCGAAGAAAGCGAGTTGGACATGATTGTCAGTGGTAGCCGCGACATGGTTGCCATGATCGAAGGCTTCGCCAACGAAATGCCTGAAGATGAAATGATGGAAGCGATTGGCTTCGCTCATGACGCCATCCGCGAAGTCATCGACCTGCAAGAAGAGTTCTACAAGAAGGTCAATCCAGAGAAGACTCCTTACCAGTCTCCTGAAGACGACGGATTGCTCGAGCGTCTGACCGACGCTTACTACAGCGACTTCAAAGCCGCTCAGCAAACTTCGGGCAAACAAGCTCGCGCGGAAGCCGTTCGTGCCGTTCGCGATCGTGCCATGGCCGACGTCATTCCTGATCCAAATGCGTCCGACGCAGTTTGTGTCAATCGCTTCAAAACCGTCTGGCACGACCTCGAAGAAAAGGTCGTTCGCGACTTGATCCTCGCCGGCACTCGCCCCGACGGTCGCGACCACAACTCGCTTCGCGCCATCCACTGCGAAACCGACTTGTTGCCACGCGTCCACGGTTCGGCTTTGTTCCAACGTGGCGAAACCCAAGCCCTCATTACGATCGCTTTGGGAACCAGTCGCGACGAACAACGCGTCGACGGACTGCAAGACGAGTACAGCAAGAAGTTCATGCTGGACTACAACTTCCCATCGTATTCGGTTGGTGAATGCCGTCCGATTCGTGGGCCTGGACGTCGTGAAATCGGACACGGTTGCTTGGCCGAGCGTAGCGTCGCTCCCGTGCTTCCTTCCGCCGACGACTTCCCGTACACGATTCGCGTGATCAGTGACATCACCGAATCCAACGGTAGTTCATCGATGGCATCCGTCTGTGGTGCGACCCTCGGCCTGATGGCTTCGGGCGTTCCAATCAGCAACCCAGTCGCTGGTATCTCGGTCGGCTTGGTTCAAGACGGTCCTGACAACTGGTGCTTGATCACGGACATCCTCGGAACCGAAGATCACTTCGGCGACATGGACTTCAAGATCGCCGGTACCCAAAACGGTATCACCGGCATCCAGTTGGACTTGAAAGTCACCGGTGTCACCAACGACATCATCCGCGCCACGCTGAAACAATCACGTGAAGCTCGGATCGAAATCCTGAAGAAGATGCTGACGACGATTCCTCGTCCTCGTCGCGAAATCTCGCCAACCGCACCACGCTTGCTTCGCACGAAGATCTCGCCCGACAAGATCGGTGCCTTGATCGGTCCTGGCGGAAAGAACATCCGCGGCATCCAAGAAACGACCGGTGCGGTCATCGAAGTGGATGATGAAGGTACCGTTTTGGTTGCCAGCAGCAACAAAGACTCGGCTCAAGAAGCCATGCGTCAAGTTGAGGCTTGCACAGCCACCGTTCAGATCGGCAAGATCTACGACGGAACCGTCAGCAGCATCAAAGAGTTTGGTGCCTTTGTTGAGATCCTTCCTGGTCGCGATGGACTGGTTCACATCAGCGAAATGAGTGGCGGATACATCAGCAGCCTCGACCAAGTGATCGCCGTTGGCGACGCCATGAAGGTCTTGGTCATCGATGTTGACGAGCACGATCGCGTGAAGCTCAGCCGTCGCAAAGCTCTCGAAGAGCTCGGCGAAGAAGATCCTTTGGCCGTTGAAGGCGAAGGTGGCGGCGACAGCGAAGGCGGTGGAGACGGCGAAGAACGCCCACGTCGTCGACGCGGCGGAAGTGGTGGCGGAGGAGGCGGAGGTCGCGGACGCGGCCCACGTCGTAGCGGCGGTGGACGCGATCGCGACTGATCGCTTCTCAACCGAAACTCCACTTGATTGATCATTTCGCCCCGGCATCCAATTCGATGCCGGGGTTTTTTTGTAACGAAAGTGAACAATTCAAATAGTCAATCCGGGTTTCTTAGTGACCGTCGTGACCAGGCGACGACTTCAGGTACGCCATCAAGTCCACCAGCTCACGCTCCGTCATCAAGTCCGAAAGGTTGTTGGGCATCAAGGATCGTTGCGACGCCTGCTGAATCTCAACTGCGTCGACCGGAACATCCTGGCTCTTTCCATCGGAGGTCGTCAGTTTGATGATCTCGTCATCCTGGCTGGCTACCAACCCGACCAGGACGCGGCCGTCATCGAGCAGCAAGCTTTGCGATCGGAAGGCTTGGTCGATGTTCCGATCTGGTAGCACCACATCTTCGACAAGCCGCTCAACGCTTCGAGTGATGGCTCCATCCAATTGCGGCCCGACCAGCTTCCCTTCGCCATGAAGTTGATGGCAGGTTTGGCACTGCTTCGTGAAGACCGCTTTGCCATTCACTGCGTCGCCATTCAGCTTGCGAATCGAAACGAGCAACTGGTTCAGCTTTTCAGTTCGTCCTGAATCGAAAACGATCCCTTCAGTCAAATCATCAAGCTTGTTCCGCAACGCATCGTCCAGTCGCGGGCCGATTGCCTGTTGGACATCCGGATCGACCAGGGTCTCCGCCGCGTAAGCTCCCGATTCAATCGCAGAGAACATTGAATTCATGTCGGCACCGCTACCGATCCATTCCAAAACCAATTCGCGTTGCTGCGCAGCGTTCAAATGCGGCCCAAGATTCTTGAGTGGTTCGACTGCGTCCCACTGCTTGCCGCTGATGGCGGCGACAAGCGACTCAGCCAGTGCGAATTGATTTGTGCCCGTCGACACAAATTGAGCCAACGTTCTGAGTTCGGTCTCGCCATTCAGTTTTGCGAGCGTACTTGCCGCTCGCAATCGAGTCAGCACACCAAGTTGTTTGTCCGATAGCAACTCGTTCAGTTGGCTCTCGAACTCAACCAGCTTCAGACGCTCGATCCAGCTCAGCAGTCTTGTCCACTGGATGGCCGCTCCGGTCGGGGCAATTCGCTTTGGAGTGAAGTCGCCGATCGCCAGCCAGGCGTAGGCGGTACCGGAATCGCCATCGACCGCTTCGATACGAACCGACTGGCCAGCGACGTTTTGTGTGTCCCAAACAATTAATTCGGTCACGTCGGATCGAGGAGGCAACGTTTGCTGCAGGATTTCGCCTGTCTCGGCCAATCGCAGGCGAACCAAGTTTTGCTTCGGGTTCGTTTCCTGCGGTTGTGAATTGTGACCTGCGATCCGAAACTGGATCTGCTCCGGTGCCGCAAACCAATCACTCGCAAACGTTCCGGTGTAAGTCTCGCCAAGTGGGAAGCTGCTGCTCAATTCAGCAAACTTATCGCGTTCCGCTGGAGAACTCGCCACATAGGTCAGCCGCCGCTCGGGCATCCAACTTTGATCCCCCGTTCCGAACCACGCCACCGAAACCTCGGCATTTCCAGTCAAGTCTTTCCAGTCCGATTCGATCAGCTCCAACGCCCAGCCACGAATTGACGCGGGAACGTTCGAGGATTGAAATTTGCCCGCATCACAAATCAGTCGTAACCACTCAAACGATGATTCTCTATCGTCGTCAGCCAATTGCTTCGCAAATTCGACACAGGCATTCATTTGAATTGGTTTGGCCAGCGAAACCGCATGACTCAGCAAAGCTTCCCTGGCTGCTTGGTCGGAATTGGTGAGCGGAGAAACCTTCAGATAGGACAGGATTGGCTCCACCACCTTGCTTTGCTTGAGTCCAAGCATGGCGGAAGCCGTTTCCGCATGGGGCACGGTCTTCCAAAACGGATCGTCCTGAGGCGTACGTTGCATCAAATCGCGAATGGCGATGCGAATCGTTTGCCGAAGTACGAAGTCCTGGTCAGCAACTTCAGCCAACGTCGCAACCAAAGGAGTCACGTCCGAAATCTCTCCTCGTCGCCCCAGAAACTCCGCTGCCATTCGCACCACGTGTGCATTTTCGTGCGTCAGCAACTCGCGGCATTCCTTTAACGCTGCCTCATCGGTGGCGCCCCCTAAACTCTTCCGGATTCGCGAGACCAGTTGTTGGTCTGTGCTGTTCACGTCGAGGTCGTCGGCTTGCTCGCCCGTGTATCGGATTTGCCAGATCCGTCCACTCGTCCGGTCACGTCCCGGGTGTTCCAGCGGCACTTCGTAGTGACCGATGATTTTGTTGTAAAAATCGGCGACGTAGATGTTCCCGTGTTCGTCGACTTGAATGTCGACTGGGCGAAACCATGGATCATCGCTGGTCAAAAAGTCGGGAAGCGCCCGCCCCTTCGCGGTCGCGCCGACAAACTCCCGTTCGTTCCAATTCAATCGCGACGTCATTACGTTTCCGCTGATGAATTGACCCCGAAGCGGTGTGATCGAAGACTCGGGTGGAAAAAATTGAATGCCCGAAATGGCCGTGCTTCCGTGCAGGTGATCCATCATCGGCGGCAGGAACCCCAGCCCATCATCCGGTCTGCCAAAACTGGGGTAACAGGCACCGGCGACCAATTGGCTGATCGGTTTGCTGTGACAGTCCGCTGAATACCAGTATCCCCATTCGTCGCGAGTCATCCCAAACGGATTGACTTGCCCGCGCGCGTGCAACTCCACGCGACTGCCATCGGGACGGAACCGAAATGTGTTGCCCGAATGCATCGTGACAACATGACCGTCCTTGCCAGCGACTTTGCTTTGGTTGTTGAAGCCGTGACAGGCATAGATCCACCCGTCGCCACCGTCTCGCAATGAGTTGATCATTCCATGCGTATCGCGAGACGTGTCGAACGGACCTAATACAACCTCACGGTCGTCGCACTTTCCATCGCCATCGGTGTCTCGCAAGTACCAGATGTTTGGAATGCTGAAGCACAAGCATCCTTCTCCGTAGGGCAAGACACCCATTGGGATGTTCAAGCCATCGGTGAACGTCGTGATCGAATCAGCTGTCCCATCTTGATCGGTGTCTTCGAGAACTTTGACTGAATCAGGACCTTCTTCGTTCGTCGCGACCGGGTAGGGATAGGCGACGCTGTCCGTCACCCAAAGTCGCTGCTTGGAATCCAAAGCCATGTTCAATGGCTTGGCAATATCGGGCTCGGAAGCGAACAGCCGGATCTCGAAGTTCGGCGGCAAGTGAAATCCCGCTTGCTCTTCGCTCGGAGTGCGGTACTCGGTCGATCTCACTCCTTCGCCGTAGACATCCGCTGCGGTCGCTGGTTCGGGCGCACCGATCGGCAGATCCGAAGCGAGGCTTTTGTTTGATTCTGACTCCTGCCCAAATGCCCCTGTGAACAAAGAGCACGCCAGCACGCCGGCGGCGAACGATCGATAACCAATGCTCCCGGGCATCCCGCTACGAAGGGACTTTAATCGAAGACGACTCATGGCATTCATCTCTGTGGGGCGGATTTCAGCAGAAAACACCATACCCCAACCAATTGCCGCGATGGTCGTTTACAATGCGTACCTTCCGATCTTTCGACTCACTTCAAGCTCACATCACGATGCAAAAGTTCATCCATTTCGCCTTTGCTGCTCTCTTGTTTCCGTTGTTCCTCGCGGACGCTGCTCACGGAGAAGATGCCGCGGCGTCGGCCGAGACGAAACCGCTTCAGGTACTGCTCGTCGCCGGCGGTTGCTGCCACGACTACGCCAGCCAAACGAAGCTCCTGAAAGAGGGCCTCGAAGAGCGTCTCGATGCGAAGGTCACCGTGGTCTTGAGTGACAACACCTCCACGCGAGCTCGATTCGACATTTACGAATCCGATGACTGGGCGGATGGCTACGACGTCGTGATTCACGACGAGTGTTCAGCCGACGTCATCGAAAAGCCATACGTGAATCGAATTTTGAAACAGCACCTCGATGGCGTTCCCGCCGTGAACCTTCACTGCGCGATGCACAGCTACCGCTGGGACGACTTTCGCAAACCCGTCGAAGATGGTGCCGACAACGCAGGTTGGTATGAGATGCTCGGATTGCAATCGACCGGCCACGGACCCAAGTTCCCCATCGACGTCAAGCACATGAGCCAACACCCGATCACCGCTGGCATGGAAGATTGGACGACGATCAACGAAGAGCTCTACAACAACGTTCGCGTGTTTGATGGTGCCTCGGCTTTGATCCAAGGTGTCCAAGAGACTCCGCCGAACAAGAGACAGCTGAAGCAAAATCCAAACGCCAAAGCAAAAGAAGCCACCGCCGTCGTTGCGTGGACCAACGAATACGGCCCGAACAAAACGCGAATCTTCAGCACTTCGCTCGGTCACCAAAACGAAACCGTCGCCGACGCACGTTACATGGATCTCGTTTCGCGTGGTGTGCTCTGGGCCGCTGGACAACTCGACGAAACCACCGCCTCAGCCGAGTGAATTCCGAGTTGTTCCTGCGCAACTTCCCAGTGCTCCTTGCTTGAGTTGAAATGATGCGATCACGTCTTGCTTTGGTTTTTCTCGCGTTGCTTGTTTGCCCATCTCTGGTTCAAGCACAACAGCATTTCCTAGGCCAAGGCGTGATGTCCGGCGAAGTCACTTCGACTAGTGTGCTGCTGCAGACGCGACTGACCGCGAGAGAAGGGCTGGACGAATCCGGAGACCTGCCCGGACGAGCGGGAAGGGTCCGTTTCGAATGGTCCGTCAGCCCCGATTTTGAATCGTCGCAAACAAGCGATCTGTTGCTCGCGGAACCTGGCAACGACTTCATCGTGCGGCACCAAGTGTCGTCGCTCGCCCCTGGAACGCGTTACTACTATCGAGCTTTGGTTTCCGCTGCGACCGAAGAACGTCCGGTCGAGCCCATCGGTCAGTTCCAAACTCTTCCGGGCGAAGATTCCGAGACTGACGTCGAGTTCCTTGTTTTCAGTTGCATGAACTACAACAAGTTCTTGCACGGCAAGAAAGCCAAATCATCCGGTCCACTGACCGCCACGGAAGAGGACAAGCGATTGGGTTATCCGTCGTTGGTCCACATGAAAGAACTCTCGCCAGCATTCTTCGTCGGTACCGGCGACATTGTCTACTACGACAATCCCTTTCGAAATGCAGAGACGCTATCGCAGCTCCGAAAGTGCTGGCACGAACAATTCCGCTTCCCGCGTCTGATCGATTTCTTGAAAGAAGCTCCGGGGTATTGGTCCAAAGACGACCATGACTTCCGTTTCAACGATTCGGACCACGACAAAGACCGCCTGCCGCTTCCACAAACCGGAATCGATGTCTTTCGAGAACAATTGCCGATCGTTCCCGCTGGCGATCAAGACTCACCGACCTATCGAACTTTTCGCGTCAACAAGCACCTTCAAATTTGGTTGACCGAAGGTCGCGACTACCGATCGCCCAATCGCATGAAGGATGGACCTGAGAAGACGTTGTGGGGCAACGAGCAAAAGCAATGGCTGCAGAGCACATTGAAAGCGAGTGACGCGAAATGGAAATTGCTGATTTCGCCCACGCCTCTCGTCGGCCCCGACGATGCCTACAAGAAAGACAATCACGCCAACTTGAAAGGCTTTCGACACGAGGCGAATGAATTTTTCGAGTGGTTGGAATCCAACGAAATCGATCACTTCATGACGATGTGCGGCGACCGACACTGGCAGTACCACAGCATTCATCCGTCTGGCATTCAAGAGTTTGCCTGTGGTGCCTTGAATGACGAAAACTCTCGCATGGGCGTATTGCCGGGATCGCGAAGAGGTACCGACCCCGATGCTTTGATCCGGCAACCATTCATCTCACCGGAACCCAGCGGCGGTTTTCTATCGATCACAGCAGGCGAAGACTTGCTGATCAAGTTCTACAACGACGAAGGCAAGCTTCTCTACGAAGCCCGCCCCTGATCGCGATCTGGCGATTTCCAACCGCGAATGGGCGGTGCCTGCTGCGCCGAACGAGAATTGATTGCCCGCCACTTTCGCCAGTTTAAAAATGGGCATGCAAAAATCAAGCTCGGCTATGGGATTCCTGCGGCTTCAGTGGAAACTAATCCGGCTGAAACGTCGTCTGAAGACGCTTCAGACACCACTAACCCCCGCATCGCCCCGCCTTTCGATGAGTTGCAGCATGATTTTTCGGCCGACTTTGATGTCCATGTTGGCATGTATCACACTCCAGGTTGCCGTGGCGCAAGAGCAGTCCAAGCCACATCCGGCAACCTTGCCCCATCCAAAAGTTGAGCCAGCACTCGAGACCATCCACGCGACCATTTCGGACGGGCCGTTCAAAGCCGACTGGAATTCGTTGGAAGACTATGAGATTCCACAGTGGTACAAGGATGCAAAATTTGGCATCTTCATTCACTGGGGTGCTTACAGCGTTCCTGCGTACGGAAGCGAATGGTACCCGCGGCAGATGTACATCAATCGCGACCGCCGTGGCGACAATTTCTTCCAGCATCACATCGACACATTCGGTCCGCAAAAGACGTTTGGCTACAAAGACTTCATCCCGCAGTTCAAAGCGGAAAAGTTTGACGCTGGACAATGGGCCCAGCTCTTCAAAGACACCGGTGCTCGCTACGTCATTCCGGTTGCCGAGCATCATGACGGTTTCCCAATGTACGACTGTGCGTTCACCCGTTGGGACGCCTCTGAGATGGGACCCCAACGCGACGTGATTCAAGAGTTATCAGAAGCCGTTCGCGCGGAAGGCATGAAATTCGGAGTCAGCAGCCACCGAGCGTTCAATTGGATGTTCTACGTGCGTGACGAATCGTACGACAACGCAGACCCTCAGTACGCAGACCTTTATGGTCGGCCAATGCCGTTCCTCTTCGAGGACAACGCTTGGGACTACCAACACAACTTCACGCCACAAGATGACCAGTTCAAAGACGATTGGTTGGCTCGGTCTTGCGAATTGGTGGACAAGTACAAACCCGATGTGTTTTGGTTTGACTTTGGTATCACACCCAAGCACGGCGACTCGACTTATCTCAACAACACGTACGCCGAGCACCTGCAAAAATTTGCTGCCTACTACTACAACAAAACGTCGGCCAAAGATTCCGACCTCGGCATCATCAACTACAAGTTCAACGCGTTTCCCGAATCGGCTGCGGTTCTGGACAAAGAGCGTTCGAAGATGGCAGAGATTCGCAAGCCGTTCTGGCAAACCGACACGGCAGTCAGCTCCAGTTCATGGGGATACACCGAAAACCAACGCTACAAGACTCCAGAGCGTTTGGTGAATGACCTGGTCGACATCGTCAGCAAGAACGGCTGTTTGCTGTTGAACGTGGGGCCACGTGCTGACGGCACCATCCCAGAAGAAGACCAAGCGATCTTGAAAGCCATCGGTGATTGGTTGAAGGTCAACGGAGAAGCCATCTACGACACGACGTACTGGAAGACCTTTGGCGAAGGTCCAACTTCGGTCTCCACCGGGCACGTCTCCGAGTCGAAAGACAAGCCGTTCACGTCGGAAGACTTGCGTTTCACCACGAACGACAATGTCTTGTACGTCCACGGATTGAAGTGGCCGAAAGACAACCAGATCACGATCAAGACATTGGCTCAGGGCAGCGATCTCTACCCAGAGGAAATTGGCGCCATCGAATTGCTTGGGTCGGACGAGAAACTGGATTGGGAACGCGGCGATAGTGGCGTGACCGTTTCACTTCCAGCGGACAAAGCGTCGAAGTTTGCTTACGTCCTGAAGGTCACTCAGTGATGCCAGAGTCCGTCGCTTCTCGACAAACTGAGAAACCTGCTGTGCCAACAATCGGCAACATGCTCCCGCCAATCATTTTTGGCACCAGTGCGTTGGGCAACCTCTACCAAGCGGTCGATCGTGACACCAAACGGTCGATTGTGTCGGAATGGTTTGCTCAGTGCGATGGCGTCGTCGCTGCTGATTCGGCTGGAAAGTATGGAGCCGGGTTGGCGTTGGAAAGCATGGCGGATGCTCTGCGATCATTGCAGGTTGCTCCCGACCAGATTTTGATCAGCAATAAACTCGGTTGGCGGCGAGTTCCTCTGACCTCTCCCGAACCGACTTTCGAGCCCGGTGCTTGGGTTGGTTTAAAACATGATGCCGTTCAAGACATCAGCTACGATGGTATCCTGCGTTGTTGGGAACAAGGCTGCGAGTTGCTGTCGCCGTATCGGCCGCAATTGGTATCGGTCCATGATCCCGATGAGTACCTGGCGGCGGCATCCGGCGAAGACGATCGAAAACGTCGTTGGGATGATATCTTGGGTGCCTACCAGGCGCTGAGCGAACTTCGCGACCGCGGTGACGTTCTCGCGATCGGTGTTGGTTCAAAGGACTGGCGAGTCTCCGAGGAGTTGGCAAAGTCTCTTCCATTGGACTGGGTCATGCTCGCGACCAGTCTCACGATCCGGACACACCCCGAACCCTTGTTGGACTTTGTCGAGACGATGCGTCTTCAAGGTGTCAGTGTGATCAACTCCGCGGTTTTTCACGCGGGATTTCTGACTGGTGGCGACCACTACGATTATCGAAAAGTCACCGGCGAAAGTGTTGAAGATCAAGAGCTGATCGCGTGGCGAGAACGTTTCCAGATTCAGTGCGACCGATTCAACGTTCGCCCCGCTGAAGCATGCGTCGCCTTTGGTATGTCACCGCCCGGTGTCGTGGCAACGGCTTTGAACAGCAGCAAGCCCAGCCGGATTGCTCAGAATGTTCAGCTGGTTTCATCAGAGCCTCCCGCTGAGTTTTGGGAATCGATGAAACGCGACGGATTGATCGACGCGTCTTATCCCCACGTCTGAATCAAGGCGTTATCATCAGCTCGAGTCACGCCGTTTGGTCTTCGCGTGAACACTTCTTTCATTGCTCCTCCAACCTTTCCCTAAGAAACTCATGGCTGAACCAATCGTCGCTGAACCGCAAGCTGAGGCTGAAGTGGTTCCCAAGAGTTACTTGGTCGCGTTTGTTCTGACGACGTTCTGTTTCGCTTTGTGGGGCTTTGCCAACGACATCACCAATCCGTTGGTGGAAGCGTTTGGACGAATCTTCAATCAGAGCAATTTTGTCAGCTCGTTTGTGCAGTTTGCTTTCTATGGTGGCTACTGTTTCATGGCGTTGCCGGCTGCACTGTTCATCAAAAAATTCTCTTACAAGACCGGCCTCCTGGTTGGCCTTGCTCTCTATGCGTTGGGTGGACTCGCTTTCATTCCCGCGGCGAGTGTCGGTGAGTTCATGCCGTTCCTCATCGCATTCTTCGTGATGACCTGCGGACTGAGTTTTTTGGAAACAAGCGCCAACCCCTACATCCTTTCGATGGGGCCGGCATCAACCGCGACGCAGCGTTTGAACCTGGCACAATCCTTCAACCCAATTGGCTCGATCGTCGGCATCCTTACCGCGAAGTACGCCATCCTTTCAAACATCAATTCATTGGATGGTCCCAAACGAGCGGAGTTGCCCATCGAAGAATTTGATGCCATGAAGTTCTCGGACCTGGCGATTGTGCGTGGTCCTTACGTGGCCATTGGGTTGGTGATCGTGACCATGTTTGTGCTGATTTTGGTCAAGAAGATGCCACGCAACCAGGACTCGGATGGATCGCTCGATATCGGCGGAACAATCGGGCGTCTGATGGCGAATTCGCGATATGTCGGCGGTGTGATCGCTCAAGCGTTTTATGTCGGTGCGCAAATCATGTGCTGGACCTTCACTGCCCAGTACGGCAAAGGGGTTTTCATGGCCGATGGGATGTCCGCCGGAGACGCCGCCACTGCCGCATCGTCGTTCACGCTGTATTCGATGGTCTTGTTTGCCGTGGCCCGATTCGTATGCACATTCCTGCTGAAATATGTTCGCCCCGGAGCCCTGCTGATGGTTTTGGCCGTTGGTGCAATCGGGTTGTTGGTTCCCGTCATGTTCGTCGGTGGCATCGTGGGCCTGTGGGCTCTCGTCGGTGTCTCAGGCTGCATGTCTTTGATGTTCCCAACGATCTATGGCATCGCCCTGGATCGAGTGGGGGACGACGCGAAGTTGGGTGCCGCGGGGTTGGTGATGGCGATCGCGGGCGGATCCATCATGCCTCCGCTGCAAGGCTATTTGATCGACACATGGTCGCTGAATTTGTCATTTGTTTTGCCCGCGGTCTGTTTCGTCGTGATTGCAATCTACGGCTTGTTCACCTCAAAACCTGAAGCTCCAGTTGCGACGGCAGCCGCCTGATCAGCAAACCGGATAGAAATTTCCATCCCAGTGTGTGACACTGGGCGGGCTTTCCACTCGGACACGTGCGGTCGGGGCGAATCGATTGATTTGATTTCCTGATGCAGCCGGTCGCAAACCCGCTCACGACGAAACACGCTGATCATGTCGATCCAATGGTTCCCCGGCCACATGCACAAGGCTCGGCTGGAAATCCAGTCCGCCTTGCCCAAGGTCGACGTGGTGATGGAAATCATCGACGCTCGAATTCCCTATTCGAGCGAAAACCCGATGTTGGCCGACCTTCGAGGTGACAAGGCTTGCCTGAAGGTACTAACCAAGTCGGACTTGGCCGACCCGCATCGGACCGAAGAGTGGCTGGAGGCTCTGAATAGTTCCAGCTCCACCCGGGCTCGCGCTGTCACGACCGACGACGTGCCCACGATCAGGCGATTGAAATCCGCTTTGATAGGCATGTGCCCTCAGCGAAAGGGGCGGTTGATCAATGCCATGGTCATGGGCATTCCCAATGTTGGGAAATCGACGATCATCAACTTTCTGGCTGGACGAAAAGTCGCCAAGACTGGAAACACGCCAGCGGTAACACAGCATCAACAACGCGTCGACATCGGCGACGGAGTGATTCTATGGGACACACCTGGGATGCTCTGGCCCAAGGTGCACAACGTCAGCAGTGGCTATCGGCTGGCACTGATCGGATCCATCAAAGACACCGCGATGGATTATACCGACGTGGGTTTCTTTGCAGCTCGGTACTTCATGGAGCAGTACCCAGATCGACTGGCCAAGCGTTTCGAACTGGAATCCATCGCAGATACAGAAATGGCGGTGATCGAAGACATTGGTCGCCGACGAGGATGCTTGGGGCGAAACAACAAGGTTGACTTGGAACGAGCTTCCCGAATCCTGATTCAAGAGTACCGAACCGGTGGCTTGGGACGGCTGACGCTCGAGACTCCCGCGACGATGCAGCGCGAACGCATTCTCACGCAAAAGGCGATGGTCGAAGCGGAAGAAGCCGCTCGCCTGAAGGACGAGAAACGCAAGAAGCGATTCAAAACCAAGCAAAAAGCACAACGCAAGTCACGCGAAATGGATGCTTCGCGTCGCGATCGCCGGCAGTGAGAGATTGTAAGACTGATCAATCCGCCGACCACGGAACACATGGCAAGCAATCCAGTGCGTTCCGCGGGCTAGCGGTTTCAGATGGTCTCAACTGGATTGCACAGCTGGGTCACTCCGCTGGTTTAGCAGCGAACAATTCGTGGAAGAAGACTCGCATGGCGTCCCACGATCGCAGGTCTGCTTTCTCGTTGTAGGCGGCACCTTTGCTGTTGTCGTCGCCGGCCATTGGCTGCGTGAACGAATGGACCGCATCGGCATAGACATTCATTTGCCAATCGACGTCATGGGCATCGAACTCAGCGATCATTGATTCGACGTCCGCTTTAGGCACAAATGGGTCGTCGGCACCGTGACAAACCAGGACTTTTGCTTGGATGTTGGCTCCGTCATCAGGTGATGGCGAATCCAGTCCGCCGTGGAAGCTGACGATTCCGTTGACTTTCGCTCCACTGCGAGCCAGTTCAATCACTCCGGTTCCGCCGAAGCAATATCCAATCGCAGCGATCTGATCTTTCGCGACGTTGTCCGCTTTTCGAAGTTGTTCCAAACCTAGGTTCAGACGGCGGCGGTACAGTTCGCGATCACTCTTGTACTTCCCGGAGAACTCAGCCGCCTCTCCCGTGTCGGCTGGTCGAACGCCGCGACCGTAAATATCAAGTGCAAAGGCGATGTAGCCCAGTTCGGCCAACTGGCGACAACGGCGGCGTTCGTAATCGGTCAGTCCCATCCATTGATGGACCACCAAGACGCCAGGCTTGCCGGATTCCGCTTTTGTTCCGGCGGGGCGAACTTTGGTATCGAAAGCTAGGAACCCTTCTAGCATCACGTCGCCATCTTGGTAGACGATCGTTTGCGTTTGCACTTCGGCCTTCGCGACTGTTGCCGTCCACATTGCGCTGGCAAACAACATGCAAGTGAACAGCTTCACCGAGTTCAAAAGACGGGAGCGGCGGACATCACGACGGCAGCAAAACATGGAAATTCCTTGAGTGGGCTATGGCAACAGGTGCAAACAACGCATGCGATTGTAAAAGCAAAACCACCCCGTCGAAAAGAACGCGTGCAGAATTGCCTCCACCGCATCGATGCTTAGTATCGCCGAACTCGAGCGATCAGCATCATCCCGACACCGGACAGAACCAAGTTGCCGATCCAAACCCCATAGGGCGGCATGTCGCCTGCTTTGGCCTGGTCGAGACCCAGCAAATAGAGCGGGTAGTAAACCAAGATTGTCGGAAGAAAGCACATTCCGAACGTCGTCCAGTAGTCACTGGTCTTGGCCACAATGGCGAGGGGCGCCCCGACGAGCACGAAGAAGAAACAGGTGAAGCCTTCCGCCCAGCGACGCCAAGGTTCGGTTTGTAAACGCGTTAAGCGATGGCGACTGGACTTCAACCCCGACTGAATCGCGGAAGATTTTTCGCCGCCAATTTCAGCAGGTCGCGAAGTCAACAACGAGAACCCGGTGAACGCGGCCAGTTCCCCAATTTTCGCGTGGGTGCGTTCGCGTTGACGTAGTCGCTCGTTTCGAATCAAACGAAGAGGCAACTCACTCGGACTGCGGGTGGAAATGTCGTCTTCTTCCAACGCATTGCCAATTGGAATCTCGAAGCGATGTTCACCGTAGAAATCGCCTTGTAGACCCTTTCCGCGGTTCACTTGGCTGTCGACCAGTTTCAGAACGAGAGATTGAGTCTCCTCGTCCATCATCAATTGGCCTTCGCTGGCGGTCACGGTGAAAGCATCGTCGCCTTTGCCGCGAACGGTCACCCGAGGCGAAATCATTCGGCGACCGTCAATTTCGCGAACGTGGATCGAGAAACCGTGATCCGACGTGTAGGAGTGATCGCGTTCCAGCAAGCGATACGCGATGTCTTCGATCGATAGCAGCACGACTCGTTTGACGCCGGGTTTTCCCCAAGAAACCGCCATGTCGCTGCAATACACTGCGACTGGACTGAGCAAGGCGGCGAACACAATTGCCGGTTGCAGTAATCTCAGCGGCGAAATACCTGATGCCTTGACCGTCGAAATTTCGCCGTCGGCCGCCATTCGTCCATAAACGCAGCAAACCGAAAACAACGCCGTCGCGGGAACCGCGTGTTGCAACGAGATTGGGATCGCAAAGGGGAGCAATTGCAGGACCGCCATCGCGCCCAAGCCTTTGCGAAACAATTCACGTCCGACCGCGATCAGCAGGATCAAAAGCGTCAACACGACCAGCGCAACGACGAAAATCCGGAGGATCTCGAAGAGAATCGTACGTGTCAGACGGGTGGGAATCACAGGTTCTGAATCAAGGCCGCGGAATCTTGCTCATTGAACCTTCGGAAGTAGCAAAAACGTCGGCCTCAGCGACAGATCAGCTCGTCCGCCCCCCCGCCGTGCACCATGAACCGGATGGCCTGGAGAAGCTGAGACCTTTGCCAGAGCACTGGCGCTGCTCAAAGAACAGTAGAATGGACGCTTTGCTACCCCAACATTCGGCCATCATCATGTTGATATCGATCCGACTGCTTGTTTGCTCGCTGATTTTGGGGTTTGGCGCCACAGTGGTGGGGGCTCGAGAACCAGAAGCAAGGATTCAACCGAAACGCCCAACGGGGGAACGTTCCGTGAAAACCGACCGGGGATTCATGGTCGCCTACACTCAGCGAATTCCGGGGACGAACGTTGAGATCGAGATGGTTCCGGTTGCGGGTGGCACCATGGATTTGAAGCCTCCGCCTCCGCCACCAGCATCATGGAACGATGAATGGCGAGCGGAGCAAAGGGGAGCGACGTATGTCCCGCCAAAAGTCGATCCAGATCTCAAGGTGCAGACGGTAGAGATCGAACCGTTCTGGATGGGGAAGTTCGAAATCACGATGGAGCAGTACATGCCGTATCGGCAGTTGTACTACGCTCACAAAAAAGCGGCGTTTCGAAAGGGGTATGAGCGGCCCGGGTTTGACGAGGTGGATGGCGTTTCCAGCCCCACGGACGTCTACGATTATTCATACAATTTTGAATTTGCAGGTGCCTCTGATTCGCCGGTGCCCACCACAAGCCAATTCGCTGCGCGGCAGTACACGAAATGGTTGAGTCTGACCTGCAAACTGGACTACCGTTTGCCGCTCCGAAGTGAATGGCAGCACGCATGCGTTTCAGGCCAAAAGCCAGAGCTGCTGGTCGATGATGTTGCTGTTCACTTTGAGAACACAGAAAAGGTCGAGACAATTCGTGCGGGTACGAAACTCGCGAGTTCCTTGGGGCTGCACGATCTGCAGGGCAATGTTTCGGAATGGGTGATCGAGGATACCGCGACAACGGGTCTGTTTCGTGGGCACGTTGCCATCGGCGGGAATTTCAACTTGGATGCCAAGGATTGCCAATGCGATTCCATTCTTCGAAGCACCGAAGATTGGTGGGACTCGGATCCTGATTTTCCACAGAGTCCTTGGTGGGCAACATCAGACGAATCCCGCGCAACCGGTTTTCGAATCATCAGTCCTTTGAAACAGATGAGTGATCAGCTGCGTGAGCTGTACTGGGAAGCGGACTCGGATCGATTGCGAGAGGATGTTGAATCAAGGGTGGAGTCTGGCCGAGGAACCTTTGGTTTGGTGAAACCTTGAGTCGCCGGGATACGTTTGGTTTATCCTTGACGCCTTCGGGTTGCATTTCGAGATTGTGCCGTCCTTGTCGGATGACAATCTCGAACGCCGGAATTGATTCCCGTTGAAAATTTCAGGAATGTTGGTTTCGGCATTTGCGAAATCTGTGACCGGTGTCTTCGATCCTCCGACCTCGAATGCTCCCGCGAGAACGTTTGAGACTGGAAATGACTCTTTGATTGTCGATCAGGAGCGAGAGATTCGGGAGCTCCAGCAGCAAGTGATTTGGCTTGAATAAAGAAGAGACGCTTTGAAAGAGTCACTGCGTCTCAGCAAGCGATGATTCAAGTGCGCTTTGTTTGATCCGAAACGAAAAAAGCCCAACGCGTCGCGTGAGCGAAACGTTGGGCCTGATGTTGAGGCCGCGTGGCTATGGTTCGCAAGCGGTCAACGCTTGATCCATTCGTTTTCGCTTTCGCTGACTGGGACATTCGCTTTGATGAACTTGACGATGTCAGAAGCGGTCGAGGGGACTTCGTTGATCAACGCTGCTCCACTCAGGCTGGTGCTTTCGGTTTTGACTTCCAATCCACCAATCTTCGATCGTTTGCGAAGAGCGGTGATTCGTCCGCCCAGTCGTTCCGCCTCATCAGCTTCGGGGCTGTTTTTCCCAGCGACGATCATCGTGGGAAGAGACCCGACGTTGCGATCACGCAAAGTAGAATCGATTGTCAGCCCGTTGAAGTTCTTGACCGGGGAAACGTAGACGAGAGCTTTGACGTCTTGTCCCTGTTTCATTCGGCCGACACTGGGGAATCCCCAGTCACGAACGGCCCAGTGTGCCGCCATGATCGCTCCTTCTTGAATGCCGAGAACCGTCAAGGCATTCAGGTTCAAGCGACCTTCGTTGTTTTCGTCCTTCAAGAATTGCTTGGCTTCTTCCAGGTCATACTGAATGATTGCCTGGATGTCGCGTTTGCCCATTCGGGAAATGTTGAAGTCTTTCGTCTCACCACTTGGGGTCGTGTATTGGCGGCTGTTTCCATGGCCGCGGTATTCGACCAACAAAACCGCCAATCCAGCAGAACGCATGCTCATGCAGAGCTTTTGGTAGGGCGATCCCTGGCCTTTCCACTCGTGAATCAACAGCACTGGAACCGCATTCTTGCCTTCCGCGGAAGGGAAGTAAAACGCGGTCAGCTCGATGTTGTCTTTGGTTTTGAGTTTGACGGGACGCGGTTTGAGGGCCGGGTCTTCGCCGCGTTTGTTTCGCTGCGCAGAAGCGGGAACGGCTAGCAACGCCGAAATCAAAACGACGGAGCATCCGATCAGAAACTTGCGAGTCGATGGCGATGCGAGTGACTGAAAAGAGTTTACAAACATGGGGATGCGGGACTTGGGTGGGAGTCAACGAGGATGAGAAGAGACTTTCATTTTAACCCAAGCCCGCGCTGCCTGCACTTATCCAATTGGCAATCGTTTACGACGGGACCAACCAGTGTGTGCCAGCACCAGAATCGCGATCGCGGTCGCACCAACATAAAAACCGACACCCAACGTCTGATAATCGCCGAACAGAATCGCACCGAGAATCATGCCGTAAACCGGCTCGAGGTTGTTGGCGAAGTTGATGGTGAACACGGAGAGGCGTTTGAGAAGCGAAACGTATTCGCTGTAGGCGTAAACCGTGCACACAACCGCCAACACAAGCAGCCAGCCAAAATCACTGGCTGAGGGGACCAAATCCAATCCACGTCCTTCACTTAAATAGAACGCGGACAACGGCAGGCACGCGGCGCAGAACCCACATGCCCCAACCATTTCGTAGAGCGAGATGACTCGGTGGGGAGTCGTGGCGGCGAAGCGTCCATTCAAAATCGAGAACACTGCGGCAGCAAAGGCGGCGGTGATGGCGATGAGGAATCCACCGGCGTATTGCAGTTCGCTTTGGAAGATGACGGCGACCGCTGCGATCACGCAAACGCCAAAAATCAAATCCATTCGGCGGAGTTTGCGGTGGCGAATCATCAGCGGTTCGAGCAACGCGGTCCACAACGAAACCGTCGCGATGCCAACCATGCACACTGACACGTTGGCGACTTTCACCGCCAAGAAGAACAGCACCCAGTGAGCTCCGATCAAGCAGCCGGTCGCCAACATGGCCAAGGCTCGCTTAGCCGGAACACGCCATGTCTTGCGGACGATCCAGCCAAGCACGACTGATGCGATCGCACTGCGGAACAGCACGATCTCCACGGCGGGCAACTGGATCAATTCGCCAAGGGCGCCGGTGAAGCCCCACACGAACACCAGAAAGTGCAACTTCAGGTAGTCGCGTGGTTCACCCAAATCTTCGTTCAACGCATCCCTTTCACATCAACGATGGAAATCAAGTCAAGCAGATTTCATCGAAGATGCTTCTGACCTACAGGAGGTTCAGGATGTCGTTGGTGAAGACAAAGATCATCAATGCCAACAACGCCAACACGCCGACAAACGTCAGACGCATTTCCATGGCTTCGTCGACTTTCTTGCCCCGAATCAGTTCGGCGGTCAAGAAGACCATATGGCCACCGTCGAGAGCTGGAATGGGCAGGAAGTTCAGGATCGCCAAGTTCATGCTCAGCATCGTCAGGAACATCAGCTGCGCGGACAAACCTTTCTCGGCTTGGTGGCTGGCCATTTGAGCGATCCGGATCGGACCGCCCACAAATTTGGCTTTCACTTTGCCGCGAACCAACATGCTCAAGAAGCGGCCGACATCGGCCATGCGTCGTTTGGCTTCGCTCACACCGAGCGCGAGTGCCATTCCAATCGAATCCGCTTGTCGAATGGACTCGACCGGTGCGAAGTTCAACCCGCGGTCGTACCAGAATCGATCCGACTGGCGAACGGTGAGGGTCTGCTCAACCACGGTGCCGCTGGGTGGACGGATCGCAGTGACGATGATCTTGGTGCCGACGGGAAGGATTTGAACGGTTTCCATCAGATTGCCGAGCGGCTGAGTGGGGCCGATCTCCCAGCCTTCCGTCAGGGCTTCCATCGCAGTTTCGGACAACTCGTCTTCGATCGATTCACGATCCTCAGCTTTCGCGAATTGAACGCGAATTTGGCGGAGTTCGTCACCCACTTGAATTGTCTCGCCCGAGGTCGCGGCGGACTCTTCGCCACCACCGAGCACTTCCGAAGCGACAGCGGTTGGTTCGTAAGCGAATCCGAGCGAATCCACCGACATCATTTCGCCAAACGCTGACACGGGCGTCATCGTTTGTTCAACCCGTTTTGGGGTCAGCGTCAATTCGACTTCTTTGCTGGCGTCACCTTCACCTCTTTGAACGGTGATTTTCACCGGTTCATCGTATTGAACGTCGGCCAGCAGCATTTGATACGCGTCGACGTCGGTGTCGTCGCCAACGGAGATGATTTGATCGCCGACTTCCATGCCAGCCAAGTCAGCCGGTCCGTTTTGCATCAACGCTTTGATTGGCCCAATTTTGAATTGGATGCCAAAGTCTTTTGCTTGTTGCGGCGGCAGCGTCAGGGAGTGTTCGGATTCATCCGCGCGAGTCAGCCGAACTTCGATTGGTTGGGACGGTGCGGTGTGGATGCGAGTCAGCAACGGGGTGATCGGCATGATCGCCGATGAATCCAGCGTCTGTTCATCGAAGCCCACCACCTTGGCTCCCGCATCCGCATCGGTCACCACATCGGCAGCAGCCGAGTTTGGCATTGCAGGAAGCTCGGAGAACAACGTGTCACCGGTCGGGCTTTGGATGCCGATCATTCGGCGATCCGGTTCGATCGGGCTGGCCTGAGTCACCAGTTGATATTCGCGGGTGTCATCGCCGTATTGCAGGCGAACTGGAACAGCCGTTTCGGAAGATTCAATTCCCGCTTCCATGATCTTCAATTGCATTTCGCTGAATGGCAATTGCGAATCATCTTCGAGCGAGCTGACTGAGACGACTCGTCCACCGGGCCGAATGCCGGCCTGCCAGGCGGGGCCACCGGGAGTCACTCCACCGACGACGGCGGGTGTGTAACCGACACCGTTGAAGAAAGCGAACGCTGCGAACAGGACGCCGGTGATCACATTCATGACCACGCCCGCACTGATGATGATCATCCGCTGCCAAACTGGTTTGGCGGGGTAGCTTCGTGGGTCGAGTTTCTCTTCGGCGTCGGAGGCTTCTCCACTTTGTCGAATGCGTTGGGCTTCTTCTTCCGCTTTGCGTGGATCGTCGTCTTGGCCCAGCATCTTGACGTATCCGCCGAGGGGCAAAATTCCGATTCCGTATTCGGTTTCGCCGTAGGTGAATTTGCCAAGTGTGCGAGGGAATTTGATCGGACCGATCGAGATCGGGACATCAAAGCCCACATAGAACTTCTCGCACTTCACGCCAAATGTCTTTGCCGCGAGGAAGTGTCCGAGCTCGTGAACAAAGATCACCAAGCCGATTCCGAGGGCGACTTGGATCCACAGCCATGTGGATTGCAACCAAGCGAAAATGCCGCCGGTGTCTTCGGTGGCCGCCAACAAGGAGGGCAAGAGGGACCAATCAACAGGCAACGACATGAATTCGACGGGGGTGAAGGAGAGTTGAACGGGGAATGCCAGCCCGGCAAATCCTCGTTGAAGATATGGTTGGTTGGGCAAACAAGTTCAGCGAACCAGCTTTCCCGAAGGGTGAAACTTTAGATTTGAGCCAATTCTCGGGCTCGATCGCGTGCCCAAACGTCCAATTTTAACAGTCGTTCGAGCGTGGGCGAAGATTCGTGGTCGTGATCTAGCAGAGTTCGGCGGCAAATTTCGGGGATGTCAGTAAAGCGAATTTGCCCGTTCAGGAACAGGTCGACTGCGGTTTCGTTGGCTGCGTTGACCACGGCGCCCGCCGTCCCGCCCACGCGAGCGACTTCGAATCCGAGGGCGAGAGCCGGGAATCGATCCGGATCCGCGGGGCAAAGCGTCATGTCCCAACCCTGCGAACGGTCCAGTTCAGGGGCGGGACAAGGCAGTCGCCGCGGATAGGTCAGGGCGTATTGAATGGGCATCCGCATGTCAGGCGGGCTGACTTGAGCGATCAAGCTGCCGTCTTCGAATTCGACCAACGAATGAATCAATGATTGCGGGTGAACGACGACTTCGATTTTGTCCGCTGGAACATCAAACAACCATTTGGCCTCAATCACCTCGAGGGCCTTGTTCATCATCGAGGCGGAATCGATCGTGATTTTCGCCCCCATCTTCCAAGTTGGATGGGCGAGGGCTTGTTCGATCGTTGCGTCCCGCATTTGAGCGGTGGTCCAATCTCGAAAAGGCCCACCGCTGGCGGTCAGAATCAGTCGGCGGACGCCCGGCCAATGCGTTTTTGCTGATGATCCGGTGGCCGAGGTTGGGTCGGTAGCCGTCGTCGCGGAGTCCGCTCTCGTTGACTGTTCCAGAGTGGCAGGTTGGCTTTGACGAGCCCGTGATTCCGCCAAACACTGGAAAATCGCGGAATGTTCGCTGTCGACGGGTAACAATTCCGATCCGTTTTCCGCCGCAGCTCGCGTAACGACTGGCCCGGCAACGACCAAGGTTTCTTTGTTAGCCAGGGCGACCCGTTTTCCCGCGTGAACGGCCGCCAGCGTGGATTCCAAACCGGCTCTGCCGACGATGGCGGCAACCACCACATCGACGTCTTCTTCCGTCGCGGCTCGAACCAAAGCCTCGGGGCCTACGTCCAACCGACAACGGTTCGTCAGTCGCGAATTTGGTTGGGCGGATGCCGAATTCAGGGCTTTGGCGGCTTGTGCCTCGTTCTTGGCATCTGAAACCACCAAGCATTGCGGAGGCGTGTGGCAACCAGCCGCCAATTCGATCAGAGAATCAATTTGAGAGTGACCGGATACGCTCGAGACTTCCCAGGCGAATTCAGGATCGCACCGATTCAAGCTTTCGATCACGTCCAGCGTGGCCACGCCGATGCTTCCCGTGCCGCCCAAGACAGCCACGCGGCTGATGGGACGGTTGGTTGACCGAAAATCAGGGACCGAGTCCTCGTTCGGCGTTTCGGCCGGCACTGTCGGTTCCGTTGGAGAGGGGTTGGGCTGGGGCGATGTCACAGGAATGATTGTCCAGGGTGTCAGGGGCCGTATCATGGGGGAACGGACCTGCCAGAACAATCCGAATAAGTCATCCAGACCCGTTGCGAAGGCAGATTTTCACACGGTGCTGAGAGTGGTGCCTTGGGAAGTCGACGAGCAGAAGAAATAGTGGAACCTTGGCTGAATCAGCCGTAATTCAACGAAACAAAGACAATTGGAACGCAATGAGCAACGAACCCAAGTCGAAACGCGGTGGATCGTCCGAGAATCGAGGCGGAGGGAATGTTTGGTTGGTTTTGCTGGCTGTGACCGGCGCCGTGGTGCTGAGTGCGTTCCTGTTCAGTGACAATCGCCGGCGTTTGGCCTACCCGCACCTGACGGAATTGCTGACGAAGTCGGCCGAGCGGCAAGAAAAGATCGCTGCCCAGATGGAGCCCGCCGATTCTGACTCGACCGATGCAGCGACCTCAGGCGAGCAAGATGACTCGCAGACGACCGAAACATCGTCCAGCGTCATCCCGACGGTTCGCAACGATATCGAGGCCGATTTTCCGGTGCCGAAAATCGTGGTCCCCAGCAGCACGAAGGAAAACGTGCTACACGAATTCAGTCGACTCAGCGACATCTTCGTCGCGGATGATCGCATCACGGGGAAGGTCTACTTCAAAGCGTATACACCAAACCATCCCAGCGAAAAGGAAGCCGCCGAAGAGGTCAACTTCCGAACGATTCGCGGGTATCCCAACGACGTCATCGCGGCGGAACTCGAAGCACTGCTCCAGCGATCGGGCGTCTCGTGGGACAACGATCGACCCAGTCGCTTCCTCGAAAACCACTGGCCTGAATTGCTGATGATCGGTGTTTTGGTGGCACTCGGCATCGTGATGCTTAAACGCATGGGCGGCGTCGGTTCGCCGATGTCGTTCTCGAGAAGTCGCGGAAAGCTCTACAGCGAAGACGATCTGCCGACCACATTCGACGATGTTGCCGGGATCGAAGAGGCTGTCGATGAAGTTCGCGAGGTCGTGGACTTCCTTAAAAACAGCGACAAATATCAGAGTCTCGGTGGCCGCATTCCCAAAGGTGTCTTGCTGGTCGGTCCTCCCGGAACCGGAAAAACGTTGCTGGCGAAAGCGATCGCGGGAGAGGCCGGCGTGCCGTTCTTCAGCCTATCCGGAAGCGATTTTGTCGAGATGTTTGTCGGCGTCGGTGCCGCTCGTGTCCGCGACATGTTCACCCAAGCCGTCAATCGTGCTCCCTGCATCATCTTCATCGATGAACTGGATGCACTCGGCAAAAGCCGTAGTGGAAGTGTCGTGGGCGGACACGACGAACGCGAACAGACGTTGAACGCCTTGCTGGTTGAAATGGATGGTTTTGATTCCAACTCAGGCGTCATCGTTGTCGCTGCCACCAACCGTCCGGAAACCTTGGACCCAGCCTTGCTGCGTCCAGGACGTTTCGATCGTCACGTTTTGGTCGACCGTCCCGATGTGGCTGGTCGCGAAGAGATTTTGGCGGTTCACGTCAAAAACGTGAAGCTGGACGAGACAGTCGAGCTGAAAGGCATCGCTTCGATCACCAGCGGTTTCGTGGGAGCCGATCTTGCGAACTTGGTCAATGAAGCCGCTTTGTTGGCCGCTCGCAATGGAAAACCCGCGGTTGCGATGGAAGAGTTCAACGAAGCGGTGGAACGTGTCACCGCTGGTTTGGAGAAGAAGAAGCGGGTGATGAACGAAGACGAGAAGATTCGCGTGGCATATCACGAGTCGGGACACGCGCTCGTCGCGGCAGCACTTCCCAACACCGACCCGGTGCACAAGGTCAGTATTATCCCTCGTGGGTTGGCGGCACTCGGGTACATGATGCAGCGTCCCGAATCAGAACGCTTCTTGATGACGAAGAGTGAACTCGAGAGTCAAATGAAAGTCATGCTAGCGGGCACGCTGGCGGAGGAAATGATTTTTCAAGACATCAGCACAGGCGCTCAGAACGACCTGGAACGCTGCACCGAAACGGCTCGCAGCATGGTGATGGACTACGGCATGAGTCGGCTTGGTCGAATCAATCTTCGTCGCAACACACGCAGCCCGTTTCTTGCTGGTTCAGGTGGCGGTGACTACCAGATCATGCACAGCGATGAGATGGCCAAGATGATCGACAAAGAAGTTTCACGAATCGTCGATGACATGTTGGCGCAGACTCGCGAAATTTTGGAACAACGTCGGGATGTCTTGGAAGCGGTCACGCAGCGATTGTTAGAGGTCGAAGCGATCGACAGCGAAGAGTTGTTGCGTTTGATCCAGGAAAACAGTCGCGGGCCGTGGTTGGTCCCTGGAACCGTCACGGAAAAACCAAAAGCGAAAATTGTGGCGAGAGAAGATTCGGAATCTGCACAGTCGAATCGCTCGTAGTTTGCGGGTGATTTTTGCAGCTTTGAAGCCCACGCGGCACTGCTGAACGAGAGTGCGTGATTGTGAATCCGGTCTTTCGAAAAAGATCGCGAATTTGTTAAAGCCCGATGCGGCAAGCGACGACATGCGTCCGCCTTGCCGTTTTTTCATAAGCAGATGACACGCAATCGGGCGTTCCAAGATGCGATTCAATTGGATGGCGAAGAATACTATCGGGCGGACGTGTGCCGGCCTCTCGGCGGTCACCGTGCTCGGTCTGTTGACTGGTTGCCAGCAAACCAACGGAACCACCGGCGCTCCGATCAGTATGCTTCAGCCTGGCCAGACTCCCGTTCAGAGTCCAACGTTGCCGACCCTCGGTGCGTTTGGCGCCTCGGCACGTGTGCCACCTCCCGCAACCGGTTCGTACGGCCAAGTGAGCGGGACCCCTGCGGCTGCGGCCAACTACGCCCCGACCGGAAATTACAACTCCAGTTCCGGCAGCGTGATTCCGATAAGTCACAACTCTGGTGATACCGTCGGATCAGGGATCGCACAGGCGGGCGGGGTCGTGCCCGGCTCGATGACATCGGCGGCACAGAATCCAAACCAACAGTGGGTCGAAACGAACGCCGTTCAGTCAAACCCAATGATGCCCGCTGCAACCGATGCCTCCACTGGAGTTCGCAGCGGCGGCATGCCGGTGATCGATTTGACGGGCGCTCCACCGCCACCGGGTTATGTCCCGCAAGTTGCGAACTCGTATCCCAACACAGGCTCGTACCCGGCCGCGAATGTGATGGGAGCAAATAACATCGCGTCGCAAATGAACGTGGGTTCGACGTCGTTACCCGGGCAATTGCCAGTCAGCCAATTGGTGCCATCCGCTCCTCCTGCTGTGCAAGCGTTGCAATGGAACACCGCGTCAGCACCCGTGCAGTCGCCTCAGGATTCGTTTCAAGGGAACGTCGCGGTTCAGAGCAACGGGAACATGAACACGGCAGTGTCGGGACAAGCCGCCGCCAATCAGCCAAGCTTTTCGACAGCTGATCGCCCTGTTCAGTGGCGCACACCGAACCGCTGAAGTTGGATCGCACATGCAGGTGCCGTTCCCGCGAACACCTTCGGTGAAAACAAATTGAAGCATCGCGAAGAGCGAGAAAGCCTACGCGGCGTCGATCGCACTTCGCAACGAGCGACAGAACTCGCCAGCTTCTTCGGCGCCCGCTTTGACAGGATCGTTGCCTGACTCTTTCGCGTTGGCGACCGCATCGGCAACTCGCCGGACAATCGCGGAGCCAACAATCAAACCGTCCGAGACGGGAGCCAACTGGGCTGCTGTTTCTGGTCCGCTGATCCCGAAACCGATGCAGATCGGCAGTTCGGTTTGCTCTCGGAGCCAGCCGACATTGTCAACCAAATTGGTCGGCAACGCGGTTCGTTCTCCGGTGATCCCGGTCACGGAAACGTAGTACAGGAATCCGCTGGACAATTCCGCGATTCTGCATTGGCGGTCTCGCGTCGTGGTCGGCGTGACCAACTGGATCAGGTCGAATCCTTTCTCACGACAGATCTTGCTCAATTCGTCAGCTTCTTCGACCAACAGGTCCGGCACGATTGCACCGCAGTATCCCGCTTGCATCGCTTGATCGACGTACTTGGCCATCCCGATCCGGTAGATGATGGAATAGCTGACCATCGTCACACGAGGCATCGCATCGACGTCGGAGTTTGCTATCAGCCGTTGGCCCAAATCCCAAACGTGTTGCAATTTGAATCCGGAATCGAGCGCCCGCTGATAGGAGGCTTGGATGACGGGGCCATCGGCGATCGGATCGCTGTACGGGACACCGATTTCGCAAAGGTCTGCGCCGGCCCGGCTTGCTGCCGCGATGACCGCTTCTGTTGTCTCGATATTAGGGTCGCCCGTTGTCAGGAACGGCATCAAGGCTTTGCGGTTTTGTCCACGCAGAGATTCAAAAAGGCTTTGCAGAGGCGTCATGGATGGCGGATCGGCGTCAGGATGTGCGGGCGAAACTGGTCACGGCGAATTCTGCCGCCAAGCCTAGATTCCCGCGTGCGGATCGGCAACCAAGCCGCCTCCGAAGACCGGCCGGGTCGGGACCGGATGAAACCGTGGCCAAGGCACTTCGGGTGGCTTTTCTGGTTCCGACTGAACGCCGCCCGTGATCGGGTCCAGATCCAACGGCATGGTGCCGTCGATCACACCGGAGCCAATATTCCCATCGTGCACAGTGCCGGTCGTGTCGCACATCACGCCATGTCCATCTGTGGGGACAATCACGGCACCATCTTCGATCAGACTTTGAGTGTGCTGAGCCGCCGTGTGAGGTCGCCCACGACGCCAATCGCCGAGCAATCCGCCGTGGTCGTCTGGATCGTGCATTCGCTGGCTGGGGACTCCCAACGCCACACATCCGCTCATGCTAGCCAGTACGCAGACCACCAAGCATCGCGTTAGCGAGCGAGCGATCCGGACGCGGCTGGTCCGAGCGGGGCAATCCTGGCGATTGGAATGTGGCATAGCCAGTTGATCGACCGATCCATCCAACTTCTTTAGAAAAAATTACCCAATCAGAAAAGTCGGACTGGGGCTCTCACGCGAGCGAGTGGGCTCAGCGAATGCCGACGGCAATCAAATATTCCTGACGCTCAGCACCTTTTCCGACACCCGTTCGAATCACAAGTCGGTCATCGACTGGGACCGGCGTCGCGAAAATGGAATCACCCGTTTTGTTTTCGGACATCAGCTCGAATCTATCCGGGCTGGCTTTGAAGACGAAAATGGTTCCGTCCTCTGACCCAACGTAAACGCGATCGTTGACCAACATGGGAGACGCGCTGATTCCACCGCCGAACATTCGTGATCGCCACATTTGTTTCCCATCCATGGTTCTCCAGCAGTAGGCCACTCCCGTGTCCGCCACCGCAAAGACGTAGTTGGGAATCGTCAGCAACGACTGCTCGTAGCATTTGACGTTGTTTTCCCACTGCACGTTGTTTGAGCTTCCATCACCCAGGATGCACCACGTTCCCGATCCGGGATTGCCGCCACTGGTCATCACGCGGCGGTCGTCCCAAACAACGGTTCCACAAATCGCGGCGGTGGTCGTGTCAACTCGCCAGAGTTCCTTTCCCGTAGCGGGGTCGTAGGCGTTGATCATGCCGGCACCCGAAATCAAGACCATTGGTTGACCACCGATGGTTGTCGCGATCGGTGTTGCGAAGTTCAGATTGGATGGCCGATCGACTCGCCACACGATGCCACCGGTTTGAGTGTCGAGTGCAGCCAAGCAACTGTCGGCACCGTCATACTCGGCAGCGACGATCAACAAGTCATCCACCAAGATGGGACTGGATCCGTATCCAAACTGAAAACGAGAAGGACGGAAGTTGGCAACCTTCTTTTGCCAATTCTGCTTGCCGTCCAGGTTCAGCGAAGTGACGACGATCGCATCGTCCGTGTGGAACGAGACATAAACATTTTGTCCGTCCGATGCGGCGCTCGGCGAGGCGTAAGAATTATTCGAATGGATCCGATCGGGCAACGTTCCACGATGGATCACCCAGTTGTTGACCATCCGACCATCGGCTCGATTGCATTTGACCAGCCGTTGGGTCTCGTCGTCGGCCACGGCCGTGGTCAGGAAGAGATGATCGCCGACCACGATTGGTGTTGAGTGCCCTCTACCCGGAATCGCAGTTTTCCAAACGACGTTTTCGCCACGTTCCAAGTCCCAACGTACGGGAGCGTCGGCATCGGCGGCGGCATGGTTGTTCCCATCTGGGCCTCGCCACTGCATCCAGTCCTGCGCGTTGCTGTGCGAAGCAGAATTCAGATTGGATGTCGCGAACAGCAGCAACGTGATGACGTTCCAAGTGCGAGTCGAGCGCGGACCTTGAGCGATGCGGTTCATATTCGAATCCAATGTCGAAGAAGAGGTCGAAAAAGAGCTTGTGAAGAGAAGGTGCACGCCAAAGGCTCGCGTGCGGTGTCGAAGGCGGATGCACGCTGCCATTGGAGCACCAACGAAAATTCGCTCAAGATCATTTGGAGCTAAACAAGACGGAGCCAGACTGAAGTTCTGTGTCGAACGCATGTGTGAGTCGGCGGACTTTTCGAGAACGACCGCATCGCCGGCGTTTGTTGCGTGATCCGGCAAACTGCAACGTCAAAACGAACCGAGGTTGGTGAGCTGCTGCTACCAACCTCGCGATGGACGATTCGTTCGTTACGAAGAGAACTCAGTTGACCCCTGGTAGGCCTTCACCGGGCAAACCAGCATCAGGGCCTTGGCCGCCAGGCAATCCAGACGGAATACCCGCAGCTGGTAGATCATTGGAAGGCAAACCATCGCCGAAACCTGGCAGACCGATGGAGCCACGATCAAATCCGCCTTCATCGTCTTGGTCGCCCGACAGTTCCACTCCGGCAAGTTTGGCCAATGCGACACGTTGTTCTTCAAGAGATTCCATCCACTTCTTTTTGTCGTCCAACATGTCGTCGTTGATGGCTTCTGCAATGGGACGAACATCGTCCATCCAAGACGTCAAGACGCTCTTGTCCTCATCGGATGCCGCGGAGATCAGTCCTTTCGGGTCGCTCGGAATCTCTGCCTCACGCGATCCAACCGCTCCTTGCATCAATTGTTGCAGGACGTAAGTGATCCGCCGGCGGGAAAGCGCTACTTCAGGTGGTTGCGGTTTCGCCGCTGCCATGCCGCCCATCATTCCCATGCCTCCCATCATCATTGATTCCATTCCCCTGTCCATGTCCATGTCCATGCCACTCATCATCGATTCCATGCCCATGTCCATGTCCATACCACCCATCATCGAGTCCATGCCCATGTCGCCGCCCATCATGCCGCCGCCGGTGCGGCTCTTGTCTTTCTTCTTCTTTTTCTCTTCTTTCACGCCCAAGAATGTATCCGGACTTGGGGGTTGCTTGACGGCCATCTTGGCCGTCCGGTCGAGGGCCTTCAAGCGTTTCAATTCTGATTCGACGGTGTCAAAGGCACGCCGTGACCAGCTCTTCAAAACGCCTTCCGTGTCAGCGACTTGACCGTTGAGTTGTTCGGTCATGTCACCCAGTTGCGCCGCCGAATACAACGCAATCAAGTCAGGCTTTTCTTCGTCGGTGCTGATCGAAATCAGTTGCTTGCCGAGGGATGTGTCATCGGGCGTGCTGACGTAGTGCAGGATGTCGACAGCGGACCGCTGCAAGTAAGCGTGTGCCTTCGGATCCCGTCCTTCGGGAGCTGGTGCATCCAACAGGTCTGTCATCAACTGAGTCAACTTGGCTTTTGGTTCGGCCGCCAACGAGGTGAACCCGTACATGGCAACTCGGTGCAAGGATTGCAAGGCTGCCGCGCGAACGCCGTCCACTTCTTCTTCGTTTTCGTAAAGTCCAACCAAGGTGTTGAAGAGGTTTGGGTAGACCGCCGCCAAAGGAGTTGGTGGCCGTCCAGTTGCACCATCGTAGGGCCTGCTGTCCAAACGGCCCAGGACTAGGACGGCATTGATGCGAGCGGCAGGGATGTGATTGCCCGACGCAACCTTCGACATCCCACCGTATACATACCCAAGCAGGGATTTGCTGCCGGGATTGTTAATTCGCTGAGCGTTGGTGAGTGACTTCTCCAGCGAAGCCAACATCGGTCCCATCTCGTTCAGGTTCTCCTTGCGTACCATCCGGTAGGGAACAATTCGTTCAACGTAAATCCGTGCGTTGTTCTTCAAGCTGGCAGTGAGTTGCTCTGGTTTTCGCGTCGTCGCAAGAGTTTTCGCAGCCCGTTCAAAATTGGAAATTTGTTCTGGCTTTGCTCCTGCGACCGCTGCGTCTTCAATCACCTCGTACTTCTGAGCCGACGCAATCCCGCTGAAGAGCCAGCACAGCACCATGACCACGCACAGGATCCAAATTCGTTTGGCGCGTTGGTGGTTCGATTCCTGGCCTGAGGCGGCTGAATTCGAGTGCGCCGAACCCAATTGCGCAACGGCAGCAATCGGTCCAGATGAATCGGAAGGAGACGAGGTCGATGTGGCGTGTCGCAAAGGAACACCTTCGGTGAGAAGAGCACGGCCGAATAGGATCGAAACACGAACGTTTCGCGGATTCTTATTATTCACCGAGTCACCGTCTCCCGTCAACGAAAATCCCGAATGTGAGCGCATTTGGGCATTTCGCATGGCTCGTCGCCGTCTGTCGGACACTTCGGTTCGAAGGCAACAAAAAAAGGCGAGGCCGGCTCCGAAGAACCGACCCCGCCTCGCACGGGGGGACGCTTAATATTTGGGTAAATCATGGTGCAGAGTGCGTCCCTCCGACACAGATAACCATAGTTCCGTTCCTGCGAATTTCGAGCAAACGGGCCACGGATTCTGGCGTTCTGAAGCACTCCATCCGTGACAGTGCTGGTTTGTAACGATGGAATCGATTTTGACGATTGAAGCCGCCGCTCAGCTTGTTTGATCGGAGTGTCCCGCCGCAAAAGTTTGCCAGGGCAAACCGGATCGATTGGAGTGCCGGTGAAAATGTGCCGATTGTTCCGGTTGGAGGGGGGCCTCCGTCATGGATCATCGTTTCGCCCGCGACACCGTCGTTCAGGCCGCGATCCATGTCCATTTCAATCCTTTGGGAACGGAAGTGACGGAAGTAGCAATGCAGAGCAACACCAACCGTTGGGTCGGCCATTTCGCACTGCGAACTGTGGGGCCGGTGGAAAATCAGGAGCCGGTGGCAAGACGCTGGCGAACCGCCTTCGTCGCAGGCGTCGCAGCTTTGGCAAGCGTGTGTGGCGGAGACGCCAACGCACAACGTCCGGTTGTTCCCGGAACGGGAACGGAACTGGTCGGCGTCGCCGATGACTTCGAAGACGAATCGTGGCGTTATGTGCCAAACAATCCCAAAAGCACCGAGGACATTGATGAGAATCAACGTTCGCCGATGGGAAAGAGCACCAACGGTCGTTGGTACGAAGGCATCAAACGCGGCCATCCAGATGTGGTCGAACGCGTCAGCACGCCCGCCGGTGGATTGCCCGGCAGCAAAGGCGCTCTGCTGATGCGGAGCAAGTTCACGGGCATCCCTGGCAATGCCAGCGGAACAATGCACCAAGATGACTTCATCGCCAATGTTCAATATCGATTGAAACGACGCATCGACGTGTCGGAAGTTCCAAGTGTCACGACGCGAGTTTTCCTGCCGCCAGTGGCCGAGTGGGAAAAACGTAGCGGTCCACACTTCGGTTTCCGATTGGCTCTCGAAACAACCGCGATGATCGAACAGGAAACAGGGTTCTTCAAGCTCAAACGAAAAGAGATGGGCAACGAGATCTACTGGCCCGGTTTGTTCATCGAGTTCGAAAGCAAAGCTGACAGTCGAAGCCGCAGCGACGACTACGCTTACCTGCGTGTTCGTAGCAACCAACGGGGATCTGATTTCCGCGGCCCGCAGATCACCACGACCGGTTGGTGGACGTTGGGAATGAGCGTCACTCCAGACGGAATGGTGCACTACTACGCTTCGCCGGGTGTCGAGGATCTAACGGAAGAAGACTACATCACCAGTCAGTTTCCGTACGGTTACGAAGCCGAACGCATGCGGACGTTTTTCTACAACGTGTGCAGTGCGGATGACGGGCGTCGATGGAGCACTTCCTTCGTCGTCGACGATCCAAAGGTGTTCTTAGTTCGCCCCAAGGGCAAGCAGATGGCACGACGCTCCAGCAGCAGTCGACGCTGAGAAGCTCAGTGGAGTTGTTCAACGCGGCACGGATAGAACGGCCGCGAATGTTCGACCAAGTCCAACATGGTCTGGTCGTTCATCGAGCCAGACACCGGAACGCTCTCATTGCTGATCGCTTTTCGATAAGCGTTCAGCAATTGTTGCCTTTGGTTTTCTGAACCATACTTCGTTGCGACAATGTTTCGGTTGTGATCGATCGTGGCTGAGCTGCCCATCATCACCAATGCATCATGCAAAGCTGCATTGCGTTCGCAAATTTCTTTTGCGAATCCAGCGTCGGTCGCGAAACGCTTGAGCACGTCAGTTTGCAACGAAGGAGTCAATCGAGCGAAATCGATCCAGTCGGCCGCGACTCCGGTTTCTCGTTCGCAAGCGGTGCCCGAGTTCTCAACTTCGGCTTGGGAGCGGACGCCCTTCCATGCGTTGATTTTCGCTTCTCGGAACTGCTGTTCGGAGTCGGCGATCCATGACTTCGTTCCTGGAATTTGGATCGCTTCGTAGAGGTGATCCAGTCGCATTCCACGGTCGACAAAATCCCTGGTCACTCCCGGCAGATTTCGGGCGACGACGCTGCGGGATGCCAGCCAAGGTTCGAGGAAGACCATCCCGAAACCTTCCGCTACGCTGGAAGAAACGACGACGCTCGCGGCTGATAGATTGTCAACGAATTGAATTTCTTCGTGATGAGCGGCATCGAAAACAATGTTGTCGACGCATTGCTCCGCAACGGATTTCCACCGTTCGTAGGATTTCTTTTCCATGGGTGTGTCTGGCATCAACGTCATCGCACCGACGGTCGGTCCTCCGGCCAGTTGGCACATCAACAGGAACTCGCCCAAGTTTTTTCGGCGGATTCCGCGAACCGGATACAGCATCCAACGAAAGTCAGAAGGCAGGTCGAAAGCTCGCTGCAGCTTTTGAGTCGCAACGTCGAAATCGGGTAAGTCGTCGCTGGGAAGACGCACGCTGTTCGGCAACACATCAATCCGAGATCGATGAATTCCAAATCGCTCGAGTGTTTCCGCATCACCGGTCGTCAACGTCGCGTACGACAATCGATCTCCGTTGGGGTACAGAATCGCGTCGAGATCTTGTGGACGATCGCAACCGTGGGCCTCTTTCAAATACGCCCAATTCTGCGGGCGTTGATCCTCGGCAAAGTCATGGATCTGCATCAAGCAGGAGTAGCCCAATGAAGCCAGCTCTTTGATGACTAAAGGCGAAGCAGCGTTTTTACCAAGACTGTGATTGTGCCAGTGAACGACGGTCTGCTGACGAGACCATCCTACATGTTGGCAGCACTCGTCCAATTCCCGTGCCATCTGGTCAGCTTGAGCTTGAACACTCAGCGATGCGTCACGAAGCGAATCGTATTCCAAGGACGGAATGGTCCAGAGCAAAGCCGACGAACGAGTCGCGTCTTGCAAACCAGATTGGCGAGGTCCGCTAACAAGAGCCACCTCATCAATTTCACTGGATTCTTGCAGACAGTGAGCATGATTGTCGACCACCTGGGTCACGCCGCCCCGTTCGAAATGACAATGCACAATGAGAATGTTCATCGCGGGAACTTTCATCGGCTGTCTGGCTCAAAAGGGCAAGGCGTATCAGTGACGGAGGTCGCGCAGCGTTGCTGGGCTCTTCGACTCGCTTCGCTCACCCTCTCGGAGGTCGTGCAGTTTAACTTCACCCTCCCTTTGGGAGGGTCGGACCGCTTCGGGCCGGGGAGGGTTACGCGATGCATTCAATGCTGGGCCCTCCCCTCAACCATCACCCTCCCAAGGGGAGGGTGATGGTTGAGGGGAGAAGCCGCTCGCTTGGTGCGATCTTCTTCACAGGCTGGAAGCCTATGCCACACCGGGGTCAGTGCACTCGTTGACCCGGCAGTGCGCCGTCGTCGATCCCGAGCACAAAGACTTCTTCGCCGCCAGGACCGGCAGCGGTGACCATGCCTTCGCTCAAGCCAAAACGCATTTTGCGAGGTTTGAGGTTGGCGACCATCACGACCAACCGACCAACGAGCTTTTCAGGGTCGTAGGCCGCTTTGATTCCGGCGAAGACTTGGCGGGTTTCGTCGCCGCCCAAACCCAACGTCAACTTCAGAAGCTTGTTGGCTTCCGGCACGTGCTCGGCGTTGAGGACGCGAGCGACACGCAGGTCGACCTTCATGAACTCATCGATCGTGATTTCATCAGCGAGCGGTTCATCCTTGAGCGGTTGATCATTGTCGTTGAACGGGTTGGTGGTAACAGCCTCGGTGTCTTGAGCTGCTTCGTCTTTGCTTTCTTCCATCATCGCTTCGAGATCCTCGGTTTTGACACGGTCCATCATACGTTGAAATTTATTGACGCCACGATCGGTCAGTGGCGTTTGGCTTTGTTCCCACGACGTGATCGGTTCCCCGAGCAAGTCGCCACATTTTTTTGCCAGTTCGGGAAGGACTGGGGCCAGGTAAACGGCCAGTTGCCGAAACAAGTTCAATGCGACCGTGCAAACGTCTCGCAGTTCATCTTGTCGATCAGCGTCTTTGTTCATCTCCCATGGCTTGGCGTGTTCGACAAACGGGTTTGCCGCGTCGGCCAATTCCATGATCAAACGCATCGCTTTGGAATATTCGCCGTCTTCATAGGCGGATGCGATTTCGTTGCCTTTGTCAGCACCGGATTGAAACAGCCCACCATCTTCGGGATACGACGGTGACAATCCCGTGCGGCCGGCGAATTTCCCAACGCGGCTGGCCAAGTTGACGACTTTGCCAACGAGGTCGGAATTGACCTTCTCGACAAACTCGTCGACTCCCAGGTCCAAGTCTTCGACTCGCGATGACAACTTGGTGGCGTAGAAGTAACGCAGTGCCGACGGATCGATGTGCTTCAAAAATGTTTCGGCTTTGACGAAGGTGCCATCGCTCTTCGACATCTTCTTGCCGTTGACGTTCAGGAACCCGTGAATGTGAACTTTGGTGGGCAGTGAGAACCCAGCCGTTTTCAACATCCCAGGCCAAAACAGCGTGTGGAAGTAAGTGATGTCTTTGCCGATGAAGTGGTGGACTTCGCAGTCATCGCTCTTCCACCAATCGGCCAAGTTTTCTCCGTTGGCATCGCACCATTGTTGAGTGCTGGCGATGTAGCCAATTGGCGCGTCGAACCAGACGTACCAGTAATTGCCCGGTGCATCGGGGATTTCGAAACCGAAGTACGGTGCGGGACGACTGATGTCCCAATCGCGAAGTTCTTCGGCTAAGAAGTGCCCCTTCAAATAGTTGGCGGTCTCAGGTTGCAGAGCCCCCGAACCGGATACCCATTCGGAAAGGAAACCGTGCAGCTTTTCCAGTTGCACAAACAGGTGTTCGGCTTCTTTGATGACTGGCGTGGCACCGCTGAGCGTGCTGACGGGATCGATCAGTTCGATGGGGCTGTAAGTGTGTCCGCAATTGCAATTGTCACCGGCTTGGTCGGGCGTGCCACACTTGGGACATGTGCCGCGAACGAAACGATCGGCCAAAAACGTTTCGGCTTCCGGGTCGTAGAGTTGCTCCACACTTCGCTGGACGACCAGATCCGCATCGCGAAGGGATTGCCAAATTTGATGACAGAGCGTGCGGTTTTCTTCGCTGTTGGTGCTGCCGTAATGATCGAATTCGATTCCAAAGCCCGCGAAATCTCGTTGGTGGGCTTCGCTGGTTTCTTCGATCAATTCAATCTCGGAACGACCTTCGCTGCGAGCACGAATCATGATCGCGGTGCCGTGGGTGTCGTCGGCACAAATGTACAAACAACGATTGCCGCGCAGTTTTTGAAACCGGACCCAGATGTCGGTCTGCAGGTATTCCACCAAGTGACCGATGTGGATCGGGCCGTTGGCGTAGGGCAAGGCAGCGGTAACGAGCAGACGACGCGTCATGAAAGCAGTTGTCGGTGAGTGGATCGAGGGCTTCAGCGATACCCACGACTCATTTTCGCGACGTGGGGTTCACCATCCGAGGTCGCGATTGTGACAAACGACCGCTGGATCGAACAGCACCAGCCACCGAAGACGCGTTTGTCACGTTTCGATCAGAGGTTCATGACCGTCTTGACCAAATCACTGACCGAATACGGGTGAGCCGAGGCAAAAGCTTCTCCAGCCCAACATCCGGCTTGCGATCCGGTGACCAAAGCTGCGGCTCGCACCCGTTCGGCAATTTTCGGTTTGTGAGCAAATTGGCTCTCGTAAGCCGTGATCGACGCGAGTTTCTGCTCCAGGCAATCTCCAATGTCAACGATCAAATGATGAGATTCACCCGGCATCACGTCGGGCTCGAATGCCAATCGGAAATACAACTGACGAGCAACGGCGTGGACGGGGACCCCGTCAAAGTGTTCGTCCCAACGACAAAGTCGGCTGTAGAACACGGCCGCGTCGGTGATCTGCATCGCTTGCCAATGGTCCGGGGAAGCCATCGGAGTCTTTTGACCAAAGCCAATCACAATTCGCGGCCGGAAACGACGGAACTGCCGAGCCAAAGCGATGCGAGGGACGAACCCGTCCATCAGAATTCGATTGGGGAGGTTCAGTTGAACTCGCGCGTGAACGCCAAGGCACTCTGCCGCTCGAACTGATTCTGCCATCCGAGTTTCGACGTCGGGGCAATTCGGCGTCGGTTCTCCATCGGTCAAATCAATGATGCCGACGTGGTAGCCCTGGCGGACCATCTTTGCCAGCGTTCCACCACAAGCTGATTCGACATCGTCCGGATGAGCACCCACCGCAATCACATCGAGTGACTGCGCCGGGTCTTCTGGCACGAGAAGATCGCTCGGTTCGGGAATGGCTTCGTTCATGCCAACCAGCTTAGAGCCACGGGCATCGTCGAGACAGGTCCCAACGACGCCCGCTTCATATGTGCTGGACTAGAACAATTCTCGCACAGCGGCATCCAAATTCGATTCCAAAGAATCTGAATCATCGCTTTCACGATTGGACTGCTCGTTGGCGATCAAATCAATCAAGTCAACTTCCGATCCGGCTGCAGCTGATCCGACGACCTTGGTTGTTGCTGAATCAACCGATTCAGCAGCGATCGAGGTTGAAGCACCCAATCCAGCGGATGCACTGAAGTCGCCAACCAGAAGGTCAGTGGCTTCACCGGCAGGTTCGCCGAATCCAGATTGGCTTTGTGCGTTGATCTCGTTGATCACTCGCAGAGCATCCAACGACGAGATGAAGCCGTCACCACTTTGGTCGTAGTAGAACTGCTCATTCACGCCATCGTTGGTTCCGATTCCGAAGTCATCGTCAGTGACCGGAATGTTCTCGCCACCGGAGTTGCCGCTGACTTCATTCAAGCGGTTGATGACCAACAATGCGTCCAATGCGGTGACTTCGCCATTGCGGTTGACGTCGGAGAAGCTGACCGGGTTCTGCAAACGACTTTGAACCGTGTTGAGGTTCATGCGAGTCGGTGCACTGCGGTTTCCGTTGACGTCCGCGACAGTGAAGATCAAGAAATCCGCTCCGACGTAACCGTCGTCTGGCGTGTACATGATCATGCCATCGACCACTTCCGCACTGCCGTTGGTTGGCTGGGTCGTGATCAGAATGGACGACAAGTCCAGGTCAAACGCAGTGTTGAAACTATCGGAGATGTCGATCGCACCGGTGCGTCCCACGGATGTTCCCGCGGTGATGTCCGAAGCCGTTGGGCGTCCCTGAAGTTCAACCGAGGCTTGAGCACTGGCTTGGCCCAAGTCATCCGCGATTGTGTAGGTGAACGTGTCCACACCAGCGAAGTCAGGTCCGGGCAAATACGTCAGCACGCCGTTATCGTCGGACAGCGTTCCGAACTGAGGTTCGACCACAATCGTCAGCGATGAGCGATCCAGCGTTCCGTCGATGTCCGAATCATTGAACAACGGGTCTCGCATTTGATCCAACACGGTCGTGCCAACCGACTCGATGAATACGCGGTCGTCGACAGCAACCGGTGCATCGTTGCGACCTTGAATGGTCAGCGTGACATTCGCGGTCACGACGCTGGTCACACCACTGTCGTCTTGCAGACCGTACTCGAACGTGTCCGTTGCAGTTTCACCTGGACGGAGTGACTGAATCGTGTCCGATCCCATCGGCGTGTAAGAGATTTCGCCGGTCGTCTGATTGACATTCACGATCGCACCCAAAGCTGTCGTGGTTTGCAATTCCACGAAGCTGAGGATGTCGCTCAAGTCAGGATCGCTGTCGTTGGCGAGCAAATCTTCGATCGTGAAGAACAGCACTGCGTCTTCGGTGGTGGTGAACGAGTCATCCACAGCGACCGGAAGGTCGGGCTGGTCCGTGATCGTGATCGACAAAGTGACCGGCTGGGAACTGCCAGCGAAGACACCATTGTCGAAGTCTTGCAACGTCACGGTGACGTCAGTGCTGCCCGCCGCATCGGGAGCTACGCTGAAAGTCAGCACACCGCTCGGGTCGATCGATGGCAGCACTGTGAACAAATCTTGATCTTCGGCCGGTACTTGGACCAAGAACGCAACCGTTTGATTGCCTTCGTTGCCTGGGCCGGCGGAGACATCCGTCGCCCATGGCTGTGAGTAGGCGCCACTATCTTCCAGCACGGTCACGGCCGGACCGGCGGTGAAGGTTGGCAAGTCGTTCACGTCGGCGACGGTCAGAGTGAACTGAACCGGATCGCTTTCCCAAACGTCTCCGTTGGCAAGATTGTTCGGGCCACTGTCGACGGCGACCAATTCGTAAGTTGCCGAACCACTGTTTTCGTCCGAAGTCATGAACTGCAACGATCCATCCGACAGGATCTGCAACCCAGTTGGATTGCCAACCGAGGTGGTGAGCAGATCGGCGTCGCCACTGACATAGGAGAATCGATATTCAGTGATTGTCTGAGGGGCTGAGGTTCCCGTTCCGTCGAACTCGTCCACCGCACGGCCACCAGAGCCGGTTCCGGGAGGTCCGACCAAGACGGTGCCGAGCCAATCGGGAAGGGTGACCGTTCCAGCACTTTCTTCGACAACGATTGGTGCCAGTGGCGAAATGATCGGCGCGTCGTTGACCGGAGTCACCACCAACGAAATCGTTGCCATGGTGGTTCGCGAAGCGTCGCCATCGCTGACTTCATAGACGAACTGATCGGTGCCAACGAAGTTCAATGGTGGCGTGTAAACGTAAGACGTGGCACCTGCACCGTTTGGCGATGGTGTCAACGAACCGCCCATCGCAGTTTGCAATGGCACGTTGACCGCGGACAAAGTTTGCGAATCGTTCTCGTCCGGCAACCCATCCACTGGCGATTCAGGGCCAGCGATAAAGTTGCCGAGCAACGAACCATTGATCACACCATCAACTGGAATGTTCAGCGTGATGTCTTCGCGGCTCACGATCGTGGTCGTGTCACCCGTTCCATTGGCTGGGATAGGTGCATCGTTGACCGCGAGCACGTTGATGGTGATTCGGCGAGCCAAGGACTCATTCAAATCGCCACGGCCGAAGTTCGGGCCTTGTCCGTTGTCTTGGCCATAAATGTCAAACACGAATTCGCCGAACACGCCCGGGGCGGCTTGGAAAGTCAGGTGGCCAGCAGGCACGATGGTCGGAAGCGTCGTGAACGCTTGCGTCGCCTGGGTGCCAGTCACGTTGACGGGTTCGATCCGATTGAACGATACGGTCTGAGCCGCAGTCAAGCTGAACTCGTCGTTCGCGGTCGGTGTTGGTCCGCCGAACACGTTGAACGCAAAGTCATTGCGGACAAACATATTCGCGTCCTCGCTGACATTGATCACGGTTTGTGCAATGTCAAATACGGGACGGTCGTTGACCGGATTCAGAACAAACTGAATGCGGCCTGTGCGTGTCAGCGGTGACGTGTCCAGGACTTGGTCGCGAATGTTGAAGTTCGTGCCGTCATCAATCACCTGGTAGGTGAACGAGTCGGGCAGGTTGTTCAACGAGTTGACGTTGGTCGGTGGCGTGTATTCCAGCGAAGCCGGCGTCGTACCGTTCTCTGGAATGTAGGTCACCGATCCGCCCAGCGTGGTTGGCAGGGTCGTGAACGGAACCAAGGCAACCGTTTGTCCGCCACCGAGAGTGCCATCCGATTCGTTGTCTGGCCCGGCGGTGTAGATGTCTAGCAAGCCTGGGCGTGCACCATCGGCTTCCAATGGAATCGAGTAGGTCGTTCCAGTGGTTCCGTCGTTGGCAGTGTTGTCCTCTTTCATCGTGACGATCAGGGTGCCGTCCGCAGCGATTTCATAAGCGTCGTCGATGGACCCGGTCTTTGGTGTCGGTGCGATGTCGGACAAACGAGGTTGGTCGTTGACCGGACGAACGTTTACTGTGACCGTCATTTCGGTCGACTTCGGAGTGAATGGATCGGTGTCCGACACTCGGTCTGTCGCTGTTATGACGAACACGCCCGTTCCAACCGCATCAGGTGATGGGTAGACCGTCAGTGTTCCGTCATCAGAAACTTCCGGAGTGAAGCCGGGACGGAACAGATCGGTGACGCTCTGGCTGACGTATTCTTTGAAAGTGAAGAAGACGTCTTGGCGATCGAATTCATCCAACGCTGTGGTTTCGGCCGGATCTCGTCGAGTCGCCCAATCAGTCAAACTCGTCCCACGGTTGTCGTCGCGTTCGCGAATGTCAACCGTTTCACGGAATTCAACTCGAGGAGCATCGTTGACCTGGATAGTTCGGATCGTCACACGACGTGATTCCGAACGGTTGTTCGATCCAACACCACCAACAGTCGTGTAATCCGCTTGTTGGAATCCAGCGACCGGGGGAGCCATTTGTCCGTTGATGTAATCGGAACCCGGCACCGAGGTTGCTCCAAAATCTTCGACGATGTAGCTGAATCGCTCGAAGTCCAAAAACGGGTCTTCTTGGTTGTAGTCAACACTTGGCAAGTATTGGCCACTGACGAACGCGCCCGAGGCGTCGAAGTTGAACGTGACCGTGCCAGTTGCGAGAGGAATCTCGATACCGTCCAGGTTGTCTCGGCTGACGACTGTCGGTGTGCCACTGGAATTGGTGACGGTGAACTGAACGACCCGGAGGTCTTGTTCGTCTTCGTCAAACTCGTTCGTCGTGACGACGCCATCGGCAAAGTCTGCTGTCTGAGCGTCACTTGGATTGCCTTCCAAGAACGTCTCTGGAGTCAGGTCGAGAACGGCAACCCTGCCGGTTGGTTGACCAGTGATTGGGAAGTACTCCTCGACTTCGTTGACTGTCAATTCGCGATCGTAAGCGACCGGTTGATCGTTGACCGGAGTGATGTTGACCGTCAGCGTTCGAGTGATGCTGCGTGGATCATCTTGGATGGAACCCGAGATGTAAGACTGACCATCGTCGGTCATCGTCAGAGCAAACACAGCGTAGCCGTAGGCGTCCGCGTTGGGTTGCAATTGCAGCACGCCAAATCGATCCAAGATTGGATCACTGGCGAACATGCCCGATGGCGACGAGATGACGCTGACGCTGTAGCTCAGTTCTTGAACCGAACGTTCGTCCAACGCGGTAGCCCGCCCTGGATGAATAGCCTCAGGCAAGCCGTGCACCAACGGGTTGTTGCTGCCGATGACTTCTCCACCGTAGATGTCATAGAAGACGGTGTTGAATGCACCACCGGCATCGTTGATGTCTTCGGCGAACGTGACGGTGTCGAAGACGGGGAACTCAGGCACATCGTTGACCGAACGTACTGTCAGAGTCATGTCGCGAGGCTGAGAACGATTGTTCGATCCGACGCCGCCCACGGTGGTGTAATCGATCGATCCAGTTGCATCCGGTGTTGGCCGATCGCTACCAGGGATCGAAGTTGGACCGAAGTCCTCGACAACGTATTGGAAGACCTCTGTTGGCTCGAAAGGCAGCTGGTCGTTGACGTCGATGCTCGGCAAGTATTCGCCTTCGAGGAATTCGCCGGTCGTCGAATCAAATTGGAATGTGATCGTACCGCTGAGCAATCCGATTTGTGTTCCATTGACGTAGTTGCCAGCGTTGACGACTAGCAGAGAGTTGTCGTCCAGCGTGACGGTGAACTCGACCACACGAAGGTCTTGCTCGTCTTCGTCGTATTCTTCAAAGCTGACGACGTCATTGGAGAAGTCGCTCGCTTTGGCGAGTTCAGGATTGCCTGTTGTTCCGCCCAGGAAATCTTCTGGCAAAATTTGCAAGCGAGCGACCGAGCCTGTTGGGAGATCATTCGGTGAGGAGAACTCCTCCACTTCAGTGACTTCCAGATCTCGGTCGAAGCTCACGGGAGCGTCGTTGACCGGGGTGATGTTGATGGTCAACGTTCGCGTGATACTGCGAGGCGAACTGATCAGGCCTGCGGCACCAGCGTCGTAGCTTGCACCGTCGTCTGTCGCGGTGACTTCGAAGACCGCCCAGCCGTATACGTCGGCCCGCGGTGTCAGCGTGAGGACACCGAAGTCATCCATCGTTGGCAATGTTTCAAACATCCCCGAAGGCGATGAGCTAGCCAGTGACGTAAAGGTGTAGGACAGCGATTGAGTCGGGTCGAACCCGAGTCCGTCGCCACGCTCGTCAAACGCAGTGTCGCGGCTGACGAAGATCGCTTGCGGACGCATTGGGTCGGCGGCGTCGTAGTTCGCAACCAAGCCACCGGCGTAGACGTCGTAGAAGACCGTGTTGAAGGAGGCACCCGTGTCGTTGACATCTTCGACGAACGTCACCGTGTTGAACACTGGGAACTCGGGCACATCGTTCGTTGCCCGTGTCGTCAACGTCATCGTTTGTGGAACCGAACGATTGTTCAGCCCAACTGGAGGCATCGCACCATCGTTGGTGTAGTCGACTTCGTCGGTCGCACCGCCGTTGATGAACTGCGATCCTGGGATCGAAGTCGTTCCATAGTCTTCGATGACGTAGGTGAACTGTTCGTTGGCGGCGAACGGGCTTTCTTCGTTGTAGTCCACGTTCGGATAGTAGATGCCGCCTGTGTAAGCACCGCCTGCACTGATGTCATCGAAGTTGAACGTGATGCGTCCGGTCGCCAGTGTCAGTTCGACGCCGTTGTTGTTTTCGGCGTCGACAACTGCAGTGGAACCATCGGCCAGCGTGACCGTGAACTCGACGACTCGGAGGCTTTGTTCCTCTTCATCGAATTCATCGACGGCGGCAACGTCATCGGTGAAGTCGCTTTGTTCTGCCAGTTCTGAATTCTCAGTGGTTCCACCGAGGAATTGATCTGGAGTGAGGTCGATCGAGGCAACGTCACCGGTCGGGCGGCCGGATCCGTTGGCGAATTCTTTGGCTTCAGTAACTTCCAACGCGCGGTCAACCGTGACCGGTGCATCGTTGACTGGTGTGATGTGTACCGTCAGGGTTCGAGCGACACTGGCGGGGGGGGCGTCGTCGACCAACATGCCAGTGTCTGGATCGTAGGACTGCCCATCGTCCGTCATTGTGACTGTGAAGACGGCGTAACCGTAAGCATCGGCCCGCGGAGTCAGCGTGAGAACGCCGTACTCATCCAGGACGGGAGCAGATTCGAACATTCCGGCTGGTTCATACAGCGTGGTGTAGCTGTAGGTCAGCGCCTGAGTCGTGGGAGCACCGCTGCTGTTGCCACGCTCGTCTTCGGCGGTTGCCCGGCTGACGAAGATAGCTTGCGGCAGGTTGTGGACAGCCGGGTCGGCCGACGCGATGACGGCTTCCCCGTAGATGTCGTAGAAGACCGTGTTGAACGCGTCGCCAGCGTCGTTGATGTCTTCGGCAAACGTCACCGTGTTGAACACTGGGAATTCAGGCACATCGTTCGTTGCCCGTGTCGTCAACGTCATCGTTTGTGGAACCGAACGATTGTTCAGCCCAACTGGAGGCATTGTACCATCGTTTGTGTAGTCGACTTCGTCGGCCGCACCGCCGTTGATGAACTGCGATCCTGGGATCGATGTCGTTCCAAAGTCTTCGACGACGTAGGTGAACTGTTCGTTGGCGGCGAACGGGCTTTCCTCGTTGTAGTCGACGTTGGGGTAGTAGACACCGCCGGTGTAGGCACCGCCTGCACTGGTGTCATCGAAGTTGAACGTGATGCGTCCGGTCGCCAGCGTCAGTTCGACGCCGTTGTTGTTTTCGGCGTCGACAACTGCAGTGGAACCATCGGCCAGCGTGACCGTGAACTCGACGACTCGGAGGCTTTGTTCCTCTTCATCGAATTCATCGACGGCGGCAACGTCATCGGTGAAGTCGCTTTGTTCTGCCAGTTCTGAATTCTCAGTGGTTCCACCGAGGAATTGATCTGGAGTGAGGTCGATCGAGGCAACGTCACCGGTCGGGCGGCCGGATCCGTTGGCGAATTCTTTGGCTTCAGTAACTTCCAACGCGCGGTCAACCGTGACCGGTGCATCGTTGACTGGTGTGATGTGTACCGTCAGGGTTCGAGCGACACTGGCGGGGGGGGCGTCGTCGACCAACATGCCAGTGTCTGGATCGTAGGACTGCCCATCGTCCGTCATTGTGACTGTGAAGACGGCGTAACCGTAAGCATCGGCCCGCGGAGTCAGCGTGAGAACGCCGTACTCATCCAGGACGGGAGCAGATTCGAACATTCCGGCTGGTTCATACAGCGTGGTGTAGCTGTAGGTCAGCGCCTGAGTCGTGGGAGCACCGCTGCTGTTGCCACGCTCGTCTTCGGCGGTTGCCCGGCTGACGAAGATAGCTTGCGGCAGGTTGTGGACAGCCGGGTCGGCCGACGCGATGACGGCTTCCCCGTAGATGTCGTAGAAGACCGTGTTGAACGCGTCGCCAGCGTCGTTGATGTCTTCGGCAAACGTCACCGTGTTGAACACTGGGAATTCAGGCACATCGTTCGTTGCCCGTGTCGTCAACGTCATCGTTTGTGGAACCGAACGATTGTTCAGTCCAACTGGAGGCATCGCACCATCGTTGGTGTAGTCGACTTCGTCGGCCGCACCGCCGTTGATGAACTGGGATCCCGGGATCGATGTCATTCCGAAGTCTTCGACGACGTAAGTGAACTGTTCGTTGGCGGCGAACGGGCTCTCTTCGTTGTAGTCCACGTTCGGATAGTAGACACCGCCGGTGTAGGCACCGCCTGCACTGATGTCATCGAAGTTGAACGTGATGCGTCCGGTCGCCAGCGTCAATTCGACGCCGTTGTTGTTTTCCGCGTCAGCGACTGCGGTGGATCCATCGGCCAGCGTGACCGTGAACTCGACCACTCGGAGGCTTTGCTCTTCTTCATCGAATTCATCGACCGCGTCGACGTCATCGGTGAAGTCGCTTTGCTCCGCCGAAGCCAGCGGTCCATCTGCACCGACCAAAAAGTCATCCGGAGTCAATTCAATTCTTGCCGGATCAACACCGGACGGCTGCCCTGTGACATCGTCAAACTCTTCGATCTCCTGAACTTCCAACTCCCGATCAAACGTGACTGGTGCGTCATTGACTGGTGTGATGTGGACCGTCAGGGTTCGAGTGACGCTAAGGGGGGGGACGTCGTCGACCAACATGCCAGTGCCTGGATCGTAGGACTGCCCATCGTCCGTCATGGTGACTGTGAAGACGGCGTATCCGTACGCATTGGCCCGAGGAGTCAGCGTGAGGACGCCGTACTCATCCAGGACGGGAGCTGATTCGAACATGCCGACTGGTTCATACAGCGTGGAGTAGCTGTAAGTCAGAGACTGAGTCGCGGGAGCACCGCTGCTGTTGCCACGCTCGTCTTCGGCCGTTGCCCGACTGACGAAGATGGCTTGCGGCAGGTTATGGACAGCCGGGTCGGCCGATGCGATGACGGCTTCCCCATAGATGTCATAGAAGACTGTATTGAACGTGTCGCCCGCGTCATTGATGTCTTCAGCGAAGGTCACCGTGTTGAAGACTGGGAACTCGGGCGTGTCGTTCGTTGCATGTGTGGTCATCGTGACCGTCGCAGCTTCGCTGGTCAGGCTGCCGTGACCAACACTGTTGAGTGACTCGCCTGGGAAGTTGCCTGCACCAGGAACTGGAATCTCAGAGAAGTCTTCGACGAAGTAGGTGAACAGGTCCGTGGCGTCGAACGGTGATTCTTCGTTGTAGTCCACGTTGGGTTCGTAGGAACCACTGACAAACTCACCGCTGTCCGCCAGGAAGTTTCCTGGGTTGGCCGGATCGGGGACCAGCGAGAATGTCAGCGACAGTGTGCCTCGCGCTGTGGCCAACGTTTGAACCGGAGCCAAACCGGTGACTGCGTCGTAAGTCAGCAGTCGTGCGTCAACGGATGCAGCGGTTGCGTCGGGCAAGCCGATCTTGATGACTCGCAAATCCTGTGCGTCTTCATCGAAGTCGGCAGGGAAGTCGACAGGTGGTGTGACCTCAACTGCGGAACCCGCTCCACCAAGTCGAAGCAAGTCATCTTTGGAGAAGTCCTTGAATCCGGAACCATCGCTCTTGGAAACCGGATTCGCCTCGCCGGTGCCATCTTCGTCCTCTTGGTACTCCAGCAGATCCAATGCCAGATCGTCCGCTTGTGGCGTGTCGTTCACCGGTTTGATCAGAATCCGCACGGTGGCGGTATGGCTGAGGGGGTCGGGCTCTTCGAGCATCGATCCAGGCATCCCTTCGGGGCCCAAATCAAACGTGATGCCGCTGTCCGTCACCGTGTAGGTGAAAGAGTCTTCCCCATAAGTATTCAGTGCTGGCGTGTAAACGATGTCGCCGTTGGTGTCGATCGAAACCGTTCCACCGAGCGCACTGGTGGCACTCACGGCAGTCACGGTCAGTCCCGCGTCGTTGGTATTGTCGTTCTCGTCAGTTGCCGAGTCACGAGCTTCCTTGTCATTCGCGATCAGGTAGGCCTGAGGGATGACCAGGGTTTGGTCTTCCGTTGGGACTGGGACGGGAGCCACGGGATTCAACGGATCGGGGCCAATGAAGAATGCGTTCCATTCCGCGTTGTTTTCGCTGATCAGATCTTCCGCAGCGACTGGAGCGTCGTTCTTCGGTTTGACGTCGATTTGCGCCGTTGCTTGGGCGGTCAGCTTGCCGCCGATGAAGGATGTGTCGTCAGAAGAATTGACCAGGTCCGCACCCGGATTCACGAGTACACCATCGTCTTCGATCGTGAACTGGAACTCGTCACGCAACAGCGAATCACCGTTCGGATTGTCTTGGTTCAAATCTGTGTCGGCGAGATACCGGATTTCGTCGAGAACCGTGCCATCCCAGATCGGGATGATCCGACCGCGAGGAGTCTTGAATCCATCGACAGGAACTGTCGTTGCGGAGGTAATGTCAGTCGTGAGACCGCCAACCGTCGTGTGTAACGCGACAACGTCGAAGGATTGGATGGACTCATCCCAAGGAGCAGGCTGAGTCGAGCCATCGGGGAGCGTCAAGGTGAACTCTCGATCGCCGTCACCAAACGCACTGGCTTTCAGTTGTTCAGCGGTGAAGGTTCGCTCGGTGTCCTCGAGCGCCAACAACGTCAGGTTCTCAACCGAAGGAACATCGTTGACGGGGTCGACATTGATCGTGACAGTCGCAACACCAATTGGATCGCCGTTGATATCCAGGACTGGATTGTCGACCAACGTTGCCTGATCAGCCAGTCGGTAGGTGAACGTGTCGATGCCGGCAAAGTCGGCTTTGGGAACGTATTGGAAGTGCCCCGTCAACGGATCAATCGAGAAATTCTCGGCATGCGATGGTCCGTCCATCAACACCACGGTTGTGGGAGCAAACGGAGTGAGCAAGTCGTCCGCAGCAACGGTGGGACCAAACAAGACCGATGATAATCCCATTTCTGCAGTCAGCAAAGATTGGTCTTCTAGGATGTCGTAGCGATCGTCTTGCGGGGTCGGGATCGGGGCCGGGATGATTTCGACTTGATAGTCTTCCACTTCGCCACCAACCGCCAACCCGTCCGAGGACAGACCACCTTCGGGTGAGATTCGGAAGCGTGCCCAAGCCAGACCACTCGACGCAGTGGTGGGCGTCACGATATTCAGAATGTTGTCGCCGGCCGACAATGGGATGCTGCGGAAGATTTGTTCGCCGCCGTCCTCGGATGAATCACGTGGATCAAACAGTTGGTTCTGATCCCAGTCGATCCAGGCGTCCAAGAAGCCACCGTTCGGAGCGTTGACCAAAATCGATGCGCCATTTGGATTGTTGGGGTTGAGGTATCCCAAAACTCCGATCGATACGCTGTTGGGATCTGTCAACGAATCCACAAACACCGTTTGAGTGGTCGCTTGATTTTCGAGGGTCACAAGGCTTCCGGCGAACGTTGCCGAGAAATTCGTGCCAAAGCCGGCCAATGCTTGGTCGATGCGAGCGGCCAAGCGAGCGGCGATATCGTTGACTGTGTCGGCTGCTTCGAAGCGGACTGCGATCGTTCCAGAAGTCGAGGCTTGCTGACTGGTCGCCGCTGGATCCACAAGCAGGAATTCAAACGTCTTTGAACCGGCGGAGGTTCCGAGGTCGATCACCACTTGATCACCACTTGCCGGGATGGCCTGGACGTCGATCACGACTGGGTTGGCAGGCGACGTTGCGACAACCAAGGAGGCTGGATCGGAAGGCGTGATGGTGATTTCACGTTCCGTGTTGGGGGAACCGATTCCGACGCCGTCTTCGTCATCGAAGTTTGTCAGCGATAGCGACGGTTGAGTTGTGGGAGCGATCGCCGATCCTGATGTGAACTCCACATCAAAGGCCAGGCCGAAGTCCTCAAACATCTCGGCAATCGCATCGTGCACATCCGAAGTGAATGCATTGAGTTGGTCCAGCACTTCACCGGGGTCGGTCAACAGCGTGTCATCGAAGATGACAGGCAAGTTCCCCGATTCGGCTGAGCGTCCAACGGTGACGAATTCGAATGTCACCGGTCCACGAGGGCTGCCGATGTCAATGGTCAGGGTGTCGCCGAGAACGGGCATTTGCACCGCTTCCATGATGCTGACGCCACCGGTTGTGACGGGCGTCTGGAAGGCACTCGTTCCCAGGGTGATGATGACCGGGAGTCGATCGTCATCTTGTGCACCTGGTGAACCGGCAACCGCCGCATCGAGTTCTGAGTCGATGATTTGTCCCAAGCGAATTTGACCACCGTCAATGATCGCATGGCGTGCACCATCGGAATCGAGAATGGTTCCAAAACCATCGATTGCATCGCCGTAATCCAGGTTTACGGTTGGCAGGATGATCGTGAACTTGGTCGAACCATCCTGTTGATTTGGCCGCAGCAAGTTGCCTGCCCGATCCGCAATGCGTTGATTGTCCAAGAAAATCTCGTAGACACCATTGGGTTGCCACAGAGTCGTCAGAGGAGTCAGGCGAAGTTCACCCGTCGAGCCATTGAAGCCCAGTTGATAGTCAACACCTTCCACCAGTTCGATATTGTTACGGCGAACAAGGATGGCGTCCCGATCGACCGTCGCAGGATCGATTCCGGTACCTTCGAACGGTGAGTTCTCGTCGCGACCATCGCCGATCAAGATTGAGAAGACGTCCAGAATCGGATCGTCAAGCGAGACAACGGTGGGGTTAGGATCTCGGTCCAAACCAGCATTGTCGTCGTCGATTGGTTTGAGGAGGACAGCGTAGGGAGCGTCCGTGTCCGCCCGATCGATCGCACCTTGGTCGATGAACGGATCTGCACCGCTACCACCACCGGATTGACCGGAGTCAACTCGAAGCTGCCCAAAGACATCTCGCTGCGGCGCGTCGATGTTCGAACGGGCGATTCCAAGTTCCGTTTTGAACGTGACAAAGTCCAGCCGGTCGGCCAATGTTTCTTGCGAATTGTCGATGGCCGCCGAGCCAGCGGCTAGGTAGTAGTTTCGCGAAGAACGATCAATGAACAGCGGAGCATTGGTTCCTGCCAACTCGGGGTTGGTTCCAGTGGTGCCGTTGTTGGCATTGCCTTGGAAGTAGTTTTTGCGAACCACTGTGTTGGTGGCATTGAAGCCTTCGACATCAATGGCGGTGCCGAATTCAGACAGAATGTTGTTGATGATTGTCGGAGCAGCTTGCCCAATCACATCAATGCCGGTTCCGTCGCCAAATCCAACCAGAGTGTTGTTGACGATCCGACCAAAGGGAACGGAACGCCCTGCTTCGGTGGTCGTCTCGCCCGCGAATCGGATGGCTGATTCACCGGAGATCACATTGTTTTGAATGACCACGCCGGGGACCAAGCGAGGCGAGTTCAGCTGCGGGAAATTGATCAGCGAGCCCTGGTGTGGAACTCCTGTTTCTTCCGCCGTGCCAGGTTGAATGTCAATCCCGACATCTTCTGAGTCGGAAATGAAGTTCGAGTCGATGATGAACATGCCTTGTTGACGCTCACGGTTTTGATCCGCCAACAAGCCGGTGGTTCCCCCAAACATGCTGACACCATCTTCCGACAAAATGTGTCGGTCGTTGGTGTCAAAGGGTTGGAATGAGAAGCCGAAATCAGGCAGGATATTGCTTTCTGCAAGTGTTGCGTACTCATCCACCCGTCGGATTTCGACTTGATAGGGACCCGACAAAATCTCGGGGTTGCGATTCGGATCGCGGTTGCTGAACCGGGCGTCGTTGAGCAAGGCAGAGGTGCCCGCATCCGTGTTGATTTCTCGTGTTCCACCTTGAAGTGCGCCCTCGACCGTTGGGACTCGGTTTGGCACCGTGACCATTTCACCCCGCTCGGCGTACCCAACGATGATGTCATCGATGTAGAAGCCTTCGAAGAAGTTGTTCAGGGTTGCGTTGGAACGCGAGTCTGAGGAAATCTCACCAAACGCAGGCGGAATGCCATCGCCAGCGATTCGACCGGAGGTGCTGAAGTCGAATCGTAGTTGCAAACCAACTTCTCCCGCGAACGAAGACAAGTCGATGCGAGCTTGTCGCCAGGTTCCTGTGTTGTCGAACAGTTCCTGAACGACTTGTGCGTCTTCGTCACGAGGCGTGGTGCTGTTCAAACCAGCGTCGGAGAGATGCGAGATGAATCCGGGGAGTTCTGCTGTCGGGTTCTGTGACGGATCCGCCACACTCAACGCCGAGTTGTTAGTGGCAACCAACTCCCATTCTCCCGTCGACGGTCGCAGCACGAAGACTCGCGCCGCGTCACGGAATGGATCTTGACCGTTCGCAGTCGTCTCACCCGGGTGGTTTTCTGTTTCGAGGAAGTAGTTGACATAAAGCGTGGGTCGGTCTTCCGCCACCGATCCATCGAGGTTAAACGAATTGGAAACCAATTGGCCTTGGGCACCGCCTGCCAATGCGTAGGTGTTGACGACCGCAGGGTTGGAGGTCAGGTCGCGATGCAGTTTCTCGGAAAGCCCGAATTGGGCATTTTCCTGGCCATCGTAGGTGATGTATCCCTGGGTCGTGTTGTCGAAATCGTTGGGCGCAATCCACTCTTCGAGTCCGAAGTAGAAACTCGCACCACCGCTGGCTTGGGAGAACTCCCGGTCCCCACCGACGGCTCCGGCTTCGCCATACGTCTGATCAATGTCGCCAGGCGTCCGAGATCCGTCGGGCGCTTCATTGATCCCGTGTCCGACATCATTGGCGCGCCGAGTGGTGGGGTGCCAAAGGTTCAGATCCAACGGGCTGAACGCGAGTCCGACCGGGTTGTCACCGTTGGCAGGTGCGATGTCGTTGAAGACAACGGAATCTGTTCCACCCGCGAAGATGTTTTGCAAGATGCCATTGAAGTCAAACGCGTACAAGCGACCACCGGTCGTGGTTGCGAACAGCATGTCAGCATACGCACCGTTCTCGACCGACTGAGGACCGAGTGCGAGAGCGCTGAAGTCGGCTCCGATAACGGTGTTCAGAAGGGTGGCGTCCCCCGAGTTCTTGTCGATGGCAATGATTTCACCAGCATTGGTGACGCCGTACATCTGAGTGGGTTCGACTGGATCGTCGAAGCTAATCCCAGTGACGCGACCCGCCAATGCTGTCCCGGTACCGGCGGTGTAGTTCAATGCGCCAACGTTATTCGCTGCTGTGCCGTCGTTCCCATCCCCGTTGTTGTTTGCGTTTCCACCATAGATGGAAGCGGTCACAATCTGTCGAGCGTCAGCATCGTTGTTGATTGCATTCACGATCGCGGCCGCACTTGGCCCTCCCGTTCCGTTGGCATCGGTGCCGATGATCACAGTAATCGTGCGTCCTGCCACACTGACGTTGCCGATTCCGGCTTGGTTGCCATTGTTGGGACGGCTGATGCTGACCGTGAAATCTCCGTCCACACCAGGCTGATTGGATTGAATCCGAATGTTGGTCCGGGCGACGTTGTTTCCGTTGGTGAACACCTGGAAATTCGCGGTCGCATAGGTCGCTCCTGGCAGATTGATGTTGCCCATGACGCCGTACTTGACGTTTGCGCCTGTGTTGGGACCGGACGCAGCGGCGGCAACCGGGGAAGCGTCCCCGTCCGAAGTGGCTCGATAAAGCTTCGACGATGCGTCTGATTCTCGAACCACATAGTAGAGGTCGTAGCTTGGATCGCTGGTGATGTTGCCGGTGCGTTCAAATGTCAACGCATCGACTTCATCCGAGTTGGTGAATTCTTCCAGGCGAGGGTCGTTGAGGGTGGAACGATTGCCCGGGGCGGTCAAATTTGCATTGAGATTCCGAGCGTTGATCGTCGGCGTCTCGCCCGGAATGTTGTCCTGGCTGACGACCGTCAGCGCGCCGGTCGCAGGATCGATCTCGACCAATTGGCCGACCGAGTCAGCGACGTTGGTCTGGCGTTGGTACCCGAACATCCGGCCATCGCTGCGGATGGTGATGTCTTGGATGTCATTGTTGTTGGCAGACCAGTTGTTCGGTGACACCGGCCGTGTGTACGTCCCACCGTTGTAGGCGTCCGCGATGTAGAGTTGATCGTCCGCATTGGGCAACGGGCGGTCAGTGGCAACGTACAGCGGCACGTTCTCGAGCGTGAATGCTGGCAAGTGGGATTCGACATCCGCTGCCGTGTCGATGTTGAAGATCGACGTTTGTGGTTGGATGTTGATGCCATTTGGGAAAAATGGATCCAGTGGGATCGTGTTGTACCCAGAAAATCCAATGCGATCTTCCACCACTCGGTCAACGGAATTGATTGGTTCCAGACGAACGTAGCGGTTGTCCGCATTTCCTTCGGGGACAAAAATCTCACCCGACTCGGATTGAACCGCGCTATCCGCGACTCCGTCTCCATCGTCGTCCTGAAGGAAGTGACCGAGGTTGTCATATTGTCCCATCAAGGCGCTTGGTGTGACGCCGTTGCCCATGATCGCGATGTAGTACTCGCCACCGGTGGTCAAATGGACGGGGCCGATGTAGCCGTCCTTGGTGCCGAGCGATCCACGCGACAGATCGTCAATGTCTGGGTCCGAGTCAATCGTGTCCGGCTGATCGTCAGCGATGTTGGAGTCTCGACCGACGAAGATCAACTGGCCATTGCCGTCATAAACAGCGAGCGTCGTGTCACCACGGTTCGCCTTGTCGGCGTAGTCCATGTCAAAGACGACAGCCACGGTGCCGGCAGAGTCGTTGACGCCGCTGATCACTTGGATGCCCGTTTGAGTCGCGTCAAAGCGATACCAGTCGACGTCCAGGTCGCGATTGGTCACGCCTTGCTCGGTCCCCAGGTTGCCTGAGATCGAGATCGCTGCCATATCGCTTTGCAACAGACTTTGCAACGGTTGAGCCTGCGCGAAGGTGTTGTTCGGCGCTGCCTGGACTTCGCCCGCTTCACCAAGGATGTGACTGCGAGCAGGCAATCCACTGACGTCGATGGCTGTGGTGGCGTATCGCATGTCGGCGTACTGAATCGTACTGCCAGGGTACTCATCGACTTGTTGCAATCGGATTTGCAGGTGGTATTGGCCACTGCTGACTCCATCCAGAGATGTCGGCGTTGATCCGAGAGAACGAATCCGCACAAAGTATCGCCCCACGGTGTCCGGGGTTCCTGGCAATACAAAGTGCATTCCGGCGTCTCGGAAGTTCTCCGAGTTGAAATCACCACCCAGCAGCGGGTTCTGTTCCAGCGGCAACGCATTCAGCGTGCCGGGCAGATTGGTGTCGGTGGAACGAAGGGAACGCGCGATGACTGTTCCATTCGCATTCAAAACTTCAATGACTGTGTCGAGAGAAGTGTCGGTTCGGTCGATATCCAGCCAAACCGGCGTGCCCGCCGTTCCCTCGAAACTGTAGACGTCCAGATCATTTGGAGAGTCAGGGCTAATGAACCCTTGGACTTCAAAACCGAGGCGTCGATTCTCGTCTCCGCTTTTCTGATCCGGGGCCAACGTGCCCACGAACTGGGCGACACCTGGGAAGGCATTTTCGTCCTTGCCTGCCGTAAGGGGCGTCTCGCGTTCGCGAACGACGGCGACATTTCGATCGTTGCTGAATTCGTCGAACTCAAAACCACGCCAATCACCCTTTTGCCCCCCTGTCTGACCATCGTTTCCGGTGTCGTACAAGAACGCACCATTCGGTGTGAAGCCAGCACCCACCGAATCGTCTTGCAGGCTGGTCAAGATCACGGGGAAGCCAGGTGAACCGGAAACGGTCACGGTGCCCCCGATTCGGTCAATGATTTCGGCAGGTGTGCCGGTGGCCGTGAAGCCAGCGTTGTTGCCTGACAACTTGACAACCAACGAATCGCTGCCGCTGCTTCGCAGCGTCAGCCCACTGTTGGAATGATGGTTGCCCACCGTGATTTCGTTTTGCAGGACATGAACGATGTCGGTGTCGTCCCAGATCGACTCGGTTGTAAGGACTTCGCCCCGCACCAACATTCCGTTGATGCCGTTGTTTTCGAACTGGTTCAGTCGAACCAAAGGACCGACGTTGTCATCAAATTCCGCGAACACGTCCAGGTTTCCGGTGCTCCGCCCGTAGTCAGGTTGGTTGGAGAACTGCAGCGAGTTGGCATTGATGTTGATTGCGGGGCCGGCGTTATCGACGATCTCGTTGCCAATGATGATGGGCTGAGCACCGCGAACGTAGATCGTGGCAGCGTCGTTGGCGCCACGGCCGTTTCGAACGCCGGTCGCATTTCCGTCTGCGTTGTCACTGATCAGCGAGTTTGTGATTCGGACCTCCGCTTGATGAATTTCAATCACATTGAAATTGGCGGATCCACCTTCGATGGACGAGTCGCCACCGCCGTAGGAAATGATGGCGTTGTCAATGCTGCCAGAACTGGTGTATCCAAAGTAGAAGCCACCCCAGTCGCCTGCTTGTCCTGCTGAATTGGGCGTGTTCGTCGTGTCATAGACACCGCTCCCGCCATATCGATCGTCATTGATGGACGTGAAAATGACAGGGCGATTCTGGGTGCCTTCGGCGATGAGGGCTGAGCCTCCCGCCTCGGCTTCGATTCGTGATCCCGAGGATTTGATCACGATGCCTGGATCGACCAGCAAACGCCCGGAATCGCGAGCGGTCAATTCGCCGGTGACTTTGTCGAGATAACGCCCACCCACGTTGCCAGCGATCACGAGATTTTCGGTCAACACGTGTGCGATATCCGTGTCATTGAAGCGGCCTGGTGTGGTCAGCTTCGTGACGACTTCGCCATCCTGTGTTTCAATTCGAATGAACAAACCATTGATCGTATTGCCGGACAGGTAGTTGCCGACGATTTCAGGGCCGATGCGGCCATTTGATTCATCGAAACTATCAGGGCTGGCTGAGACCGCCGCACTGTTGCTGTCGGTGATTTGGTTGAACGCAATGGTCGGCCGAGCGTCGATGATGTGAATCGGGCTGAAGGAAGCCTCCGCAGAATCGACGAATACCTTGCCCCCACCATGACGAATGTCAGAGTGCGAGATGTAGTTCAGGAACATTCCCGAGGATTCCAAATCGGAATCATCACGCAGAACGATGCCGCCAAAGTCACCTGCTGCCGGTGGATTGGCTGCCGAAGAACCCGTTGAATTGCCACCAAATGTGCTGTCGAAATAGGATCGCAACCAGACCGGTGTGTCGGGGGTTCCCAGGACCTGCAAGGCAGAGGCAGATCGATCGATGTCAATCGACGAAGAGCCAACATCAAGATTGGCTTTGCGCATTTTGATCAACGCACCCGCGTCGATCATCGCGGTGACGCCCTGTGGGACACGGAAGTCGGCCCCGTCCCGTAGTGCTGCGCCGCTGGTCGCCGTCCCAATCAGATAGGGCTTGATATCCGCGGTGGTCGACGGGTCGCCGTCGGCGTCATTTCCGATGATCCGAACCAGGTTGGGAGTGTTCAGAAGCGTGTCCGATCCCGACAGGTCCAGACGATCGATCCCGGTCAATTCAACGGTTCGGCCGACCACGGTCGCAACGCCAGGAAGGACGGAGTTGATCGCGTTTGCAGCTGCAGTGGCCGCATCCTCTGGTGATCCACCGGGGGCAAGGGTGATTCCACCAGGGCCGAAGTCAAAGCTTTCGGTCACGGGTGTGCCACCAATCGTTTGAATGACCTCAAACGTATCGGTGGCGTCTAGCGTATCGAGTCCCACCGTCGGGAACACAAGTCGTTCTCCTGCCCGCTGGAGCGCCTGGCCGATGTTGTCGAATGCGTCTCCAAGAGTGCCTGAGCCATCCAGTGCTGCCGCGTTCGGGTCATTCAACCGATCGACGAACACAGTGGTGTCGGCATCGCTGGCTTGGAAGTAGAAGGAGAACACGCCACCCGGCGTTCCATCACGATCACCATCGATCGGAGTGCCGTCCACATCTCGAAGTACCGATGCCGATTCCCCGTGGAATTTCAATTCCAGTTCATACAAGCCGTCCGTTGTTCCACCAAAACCAGAGTCAGGGACCAGCGGGTTGTATTCTTCGTTGTCGGTGCTGCTGACTCCGATCAGGTAGGTTCCTGCATCCAATTCCACATTCAGGAACGAGTCGTTGCCAAAGTAGCGGTCATTGCGAGCAACGATTTCAAGCGTTCCATCGTCATTGACTGCGAACAATGTCAGGACCGTGCTCAGGCCGCTTGGAGTCGACAATCGTTCGGCGAAGGTTTCCGCAGTGAATTTGCCTGTCTCGCCAACAGCAAACTTGTAAAGATCGATGTCAGTTGCATTGGGAGCGGAAACCCGCTGCAGGTGAACGATATCATGATCACCCGGCAACACGTCGTTTGGCACGGCAGCGCCTTGAACGGATGGGATGTCATAAGAGTGGTTCAGGCCCAAGGAGTGACCAATCTCGTGCATCATGGTTTCTGTGAAACCATCGCCAAAGAATCGGTTGGATTGGTTGTAGATGGAGCCGTTCAAAATCGCGAAGGTGTTGTTGGCAAGGCCTGCAACCCCATCGTTTGGACCGAGTCCTGGGGAGACTGCCCGGAAGTCTCCCTTTCCAATCATCAGTTGATCTGCACCGGGTGTGGTCTCAGATGTTTCAACGAACTCAAACCCTGAAAGACTGGCGTAAATATCAAAGAGAGTGCGGACAATCTCTTTTTCTTTTTCGGTGATCAGGTTGATGTAGTCTTGTCCGTTGGTATCCGTTCCCAGCGTGCTGGGGAAGTAATAGCGAACAATGCTGATTGCCGAAGGAAGCTCCAGGCCGACTCCTTCGTTGTTTCCGACATGTGGTTCACGCTGAATCTCACGGTGCCCTGGTTCATCTTCGCTGCCAACTCGTTGAGCAAGCGGAACAGATTGGACCTGGATTTGTGAGGAAATTCGGACCCCAGATGCATCCAGTGTCACGGGGCTCGCTGGTGTTCCAGTCAGATCGCTGGCTGTCAGGAGAGTCGAGTTGTCATCGTCGCTGGTGAGTGCTGAGCTTGGAACGATAGGTGATCCACCAACCGGTGTTCCTGCTTCCCCGATGTCCAGGCGGTAGTTGCCCTCTGGGATGGGAGAGGAAAACAGGAGCGTGACCGTTCCGACCGCCACGTCATACGTTGCCAGATTGGGTTGCAAGGGTGCAAGCTGGTCGTCCGACTTGTCCGCGGTAGCGCGGGTATCGACTAGGCGATAAAACGCGGGGTTTTCTGCGTCACCAACGTCCAGCAACTGTCCGTCGAAGTGAACGACGACGGTATCAGATTGTTGTGTGAGAACGCCCTTGGGGTTGGCTTGGGTCGCGTTTGAGCGAACGATCGGTTGGGGGACGACCGCGACAACCTGGGACCCGCGGTTGAGCCGAAAGGCTGTTTCAAAGTTGTTGCCGCCGTCAAACGGAATTCCGGCGCGGCTTTGCAGAGGCGAGTTGCCTTCGCCGACCAGAACGATTTTATAGAGGTCATCCGGGAAACCAAACGACGGATCGAACGCGTTGTGAGCTGCACTGCTGGCTGGACGCAAGACGATCTGCTGCAGGTTGCTGGCTTCGATGCTTCCCGATTCCAGCAGTCCAACGTATCCCAATTCGACTTGGATATCGTCGTCGATTGGGTTTCCGTTGACGTCCAGGTTGGCTGGGTTGGGGCCAAAGATTCCGTCTTCGCCAGCGCGAACCAATTTGACTGTGTCTGCGTTGATCGTGGCTTCGTCTAGGTCCGCCCCGCCGTTGAAGAACAGGTTGAATTCGTTGGGGGCGGTCTCAAGGGTGTCGCCGTTCTGGAGCAGTCCCGAATCGTCAGGGCGAATGGCGAGCAAGGTTGGTCCTACCAACACTCGAGCCGAATTGCCCACCGACATCCGATAGGCTTGCGAATCAGTTCCCGAGTACGCCGAAACTTCGATTGCATAAGAGCCTTCTGCCAACTGAACGTTGGCGCGGAATTCTGCGTTGCCCAAGGTGTTGTCGTTCGACAATGAAATTTCATTGCCATTTCCGTCCAGCAAGCGGAACTGCAAGTCTTGCTGACGCTGACGGTCAACACTGACTGGAGGATCACCACCTTGTTCGCCTTCCTCGTAAGACGTTCCGACTGGAGTGACAACCAGATCGATTTCGGTAGGGTTGTTCAGTGTGAATGCGAATACATCCACGTCGGAGTTGGGACTGTCAATCGACACATCGGTGATGGTCTGGGCAGCAAGGTCAAGCACCCCCAAATGGACCGCACTGGCGATGGAGTCGTTTGGCTCCATTGCGTCGCCATACAACATATTGATGTTGAAGATGTCATCTTCTTGCGGACCGTAGTAGTTTGCACTGATGAATGGTTCCATCAGTTTGGTGCCATTGGTTGGCATCACGTGAGCCAATCCCAGACCGTGGCCGATCTCGTGAGCGAGAATGTTTGTCAATTCGATGTTGAGATCGAAAGCAGAGTTGGCTGTGTCCGAGTAGTAGCTGTCGGAAGTGTCGATGATCATGTCACCATCGAGCCCGTTGGATCCGAAGCCATACGGTGGGTAGTTCGCGGCGAGAACGTTGTAGTTCCCGTCGATCGCTGCGCCAGCAATCCGCAAATCGGCCCGCACGTCAGCTTCGCCGATGCTCGCCGCCCCTGCCCATGGTGATTGATCGTCGTCGTCTTCGTAAACAAAATTCAGCCCGGTTCCCTGTGACCAAACGTCATACACGTTGGCAAAGATATTGAACCAGGGCTTCTCGGTGATTTCGTTGGTCGCTCCGCTTCCGTAGACGCCGTCAAGGAACGAGACCAGTTCACTGTTGCCGGTTGTGTTCCCCGTGTTGGGGTCCAGCATCGGCGTTCCATCGGGAACGATGCTCCAGGTCAGCGTGATGGGGTCGCCTAAGTTGGGTGCCCCGTTTGGATTCAGTGCCGAGGTGCGCCAACGCAATGGGTCCGTTGGATTGAAAAGGATGGGTTGAAGCTGAGGGCCAAACTGAAAACCTGGCAATTTTGTGCCAGATGTGATCGCGGCATGGTTGTCGCCGTGCTCCTCATGCCACTGCTCAATGGTTTCGCTCGGTGTGCCAGGAGCGAATACCGGATGAGCGATCAGGCCCAACTCCGCGGCGAGTAGTTCTCGTTTTTCGAGGGTTTCGTGGTTCAGGCGGCGGTCAGCGGTCTGCCATTTGCTTCGTCGCTCGTTTCGGGCTCGGCGGGATTTGGAGTGCTGGCGGCCCTTCGCTCGTCCATCCGATGGCGAGGAGGCGTCTGAAACAGCGTTGCCCAACAAAGTCTGAAAGCGTCGAAGCGTCATGAGAAACTCAAAGGATGAAGGGATCCAGCCACGGTCACCGTGACAGCGAAGCGAATCGAAATAATCAATAGAAAAGAATGAAAATGTCGTTCTGAGCAGATTCTTGTACCCCGATCATGGTCGTTATCGGAGCGCAGTGGGGGCCTGCCGGACGTCTGAAGATAATTGGATTGTCAACTCGGCGGCGAGAAACTGCTCAGAAATTCGATCAATTTGTCGTCCCAACCGTTGCAAACCAAACGGCCGAAAGCCCCCAAAAGGACTCGCCGAACCGCCCAAATAGAGTCCAATGCCGAGTGCCAATCCATCACGGGCCAGATCAGGGGATGCTCCTGGGTACCGGATTGGTGGGATGCCGACGCCTCGTTTTTTGTGAAATTCGACGCGGTTTGAACTCTGGAAAACGACTGCAAAGGAGCGACTCTTTGTAGTATCGAAGATGCCGCGTTTTTCGTCCTTCGCGTCGAACCGGAGGTGGGGCCAATCGGCATCGTGCGACCTCCACTGGGACCAAAATGAACCGGCTTGAAACGAACTCGCAACGGGCTGTGTGCTGATGGTGCGAATTGGGGCGGCGGTTGCAAATCGTCCAACCTGGCCGGATCCACGAAACTTCAGGGCTGGCTTGGGGTTCATTTCAATGTACGCTTGGAAGAATCCCCTCGCCCTCGGGCGGCCAATGTGCCAGCCGATCAGCCGGGCGGGAATCCTTCCTATCCATCCCACCTTTGCAGAATGTCCCGATCCATGATGCTCACTGATCACCACTGTGTGGCTCACCGAGCCCGTCGCCAGCGAGCGACTTTGACTTCCCCTCGCACTCGTTCCAGTGTGACCGCCGCTCGTGCCGGCTTCACGTTGTTGGAACTGTTGTTGGTGCTTTCGATTCTGGTCGTGATCGGCGGGATCGTGCTGGTCAACATCACCGGTGCCCAAGCCGAGGCGAACGCCAACGCGACGACGACCCAGCTCAACTCGCTCAAAAGCAACATCCAGATGTATCAAATCCGGATGAACTCGCTTCCCGAAACGTTGGAGCAGCTTCGCGATGGGCCAAGTGACTCGGCCAAAAAGGCCAAGTGGGTCGCTCCCATCATCACCGAAATCCCGGCGGATGCCTGGGGCAATGCGTTGACTTACAGCGTGAACGGAAACACGTTCGAAATCCGCAGTGGCGGAATTGACGGACAAGTCAACACGGATGATGACATCATCATCTCAGGCTGATCGCGATGACGCATTCGCCTCGCGCAAAGATCCGTTCGCGCACCGGGGCCGTCTCACACACGGCCTTCACTTTGTTGGAACTGTTGCTTGCGATGGCGGTGTTTGCTGCCATTGCGGCGGTGGTCATTCCGACGGCTGGTGCGTTGTTGTCGGATCGCCGATTGGTTCGAGGGACAGACCAGCTTGCTGCTGAGATGACTCGATTGCGGGTGCGTGCGATGCGCGATGGCCGAGTGATGGTTCTTCGTCCGGCGGAGGCAAACTTTGTCGACGCGGAAGGTGCCAGCCAATCGAATGCTTGGATTGTTTCTCCGCTGGGTTCCGCCGCCGACGGAACGCAAGCCGCCGATCAATCGGGTTCTCAGTCGTCGTTGTTGTCGGGAGCTTCACAAACACTTGACGCTTCCACTGTGACACCGGTCGAAGCCGACGCGAGAGTCATTCAAATGCCTGAAGGAGTGACCATCACCACGGTGCTTACATCGCCGGTTGGCGGTCAGGGAAGCACTGAAGCGGCGACGTTGCTGATCAACGCGACGGAATCGACCACGGCAACGGTGCCGGACACGGATGGCGAAGTAGTTTTGACTGCCTCTTCGGATTTCCCACCCATCTATTTCTACCCCACTGGCCAAACGAGCAACGCGCGAATCACGCTCAGTCACATTGAGGTTGGCTCGGCAGCCGTTTTGCTGCGTGGTTTGACGGGTGACACCAGCGTCGAGGTGTCACCGTGAGTTCACCTGTCGTCGTTTGCCATTTGCGAAGCCGATCTGGCAGTGGATCTCGTTGCGGATTCTCATTGCTCGAGATGATGTTGTCGCTCGCGATTCTAGGTGTGTCGCTGGGCATTCTTGCTCAGATCGCCGGAACGGGAACGGACGCCGCTCGCGAAGCGCGTGACCTCAGCCAGGCTCGGTTGATCGCGTCTAGCAAAATGTCCGAGCTGTTGGTTTCGGCTTCCACCGGAATGTCGCCCGCGGCATCTCCCGCGACGCCCGTTGAGGCGATGGACACCGATGCGACGACCATGTTCCAAGTTCAGGTCGATGTCGTTCCGGCTCCGATGGAAGGCATGTTGGCCGTCCGAGTCAGCGTGGAAGCCTTGGACCCCGACGGTGGTCCTGCCCTCGCAACTTACTCACTGACTCGTTGGATGATTGATCCTTTGTTGGGCCTGCAAGAATTGGCCGAAGAAGAAGCCGCTTTGCGAGAGGAGGAAGCCAGTGCCGAGTCTGCATCCATTGAATAGTCGCCGCTCGTGTTGCTCGATCTCTTCCGAGCAATCCAGTGTGTCTTCACGGGCCGGTTTCACCCTGCTCGAGATGTTGTTGACGCTCGCGCTCAGCGTCGTGTTGATGGGACTGATCAGCGGCGCGATCAATTTCTACGCTCGTGAAATGGACAACGCGGAGCAACAGTTTCGCGAGGCTCAGCTTGCGTCTGCTTTGTTGCAACTGATCGAAGACGACTTGCGAATGACGTTGGTCACTCGCCCCGTTTCCACCGAAGCGTTGTCGGAAGTGTTGGCTGCCGCGGCCGCTCCATTGGAGAGTCTCGGTCTTGGTGCAACGGCTGAGGAAGGTGGTGAAACTGACGACTCTTTGCCACCGGATGACCCCGACTCGCTCAACGGCGATCCGACGTTGGAGACTGACACGAGTTTGGAAACGGGAGTCGTTTTGCAGTCGCCTGGGTTGATCGGCAACGAGACCCAATTGCAGATCGATATCAGCCGTTTGCCGAGTTTGGAGCAAACCGCGATCGATCCCGATTTGGCGATCAGTTCTGGCGTGGATCTGCTGGATCGACCCAGCGATATCAAAACCATTTCCTACTTTGTCCAAGTTGCCGGATCGTTTGGGATCCAGGACGAGATGCAAAAGTTGGCCGCGACGGATGAGAATGCGGCGGCCGGAACCACGTCCACGGGAGGCGGCTTGGTTCGTCGCCAGTTGGATCGAGCGATTGGTGTTCAAGCGTTGTCGACGGGCGGATCATCGCGTTTGGATCAAACCGGCGAAGTCATCGCTCCCGAGGTCGTCGCGATCGGATTCGAATACTACGACGGAGTGAATTGGTTGCCGCAGTACAGCACTGATGAGATGGGTTATTTGCCCCTCGCGATTCGCGTGCGTTTGCAACTTGAACCGATGGCGACCTCCGGTGGGGCGGCAACCGCGGATCAGACCAGTCCCACATCGATTGGATTGACCGAAGGACGAATCTTCACGCACCTGATTCGTCTTCCCATGTCGTTTCCAGAGGACGGAGAAGCCTTGCTCGAAGAGCAGGAAGCCGCCAGCACCACGGAGGCACCCGATGTCGTCGCCGAATAAGCCTTTGCGAAACGTCGAAGAGTCGTTGAGCGATCCAACCGTTGCTTTCGCCGCGAAACCTATTGGACGCCAGAATCGTCGACGTGGGTTCTTTTTGGTGTTGGTTCTGATCGTGATTGCGGTCGCGACGATGGCGGTTTACTCGTTCACCGATTTGATGATCGCGGCGGACGAGACTGCTTATCTGACTGGCGATTTGGTTCAAGCAAGAGCGACGGTCGACTCCGGAATCGAAGCGGTTCGTTTGACATTGGCTCAGCCGTCATCGCTGCGTGAAGATGCGGGCGGCGTCTTCAATAACCCAAACATGTTTCAGGGAGTGCCGATCACTGATGGATCGCTGGGCAACCCGACCAGCAACTTCACGGTGTTGGCTCCCGGTCTGACTGAAATGGGAACGCTCGGTGGCATTCGTTATGGCTTGCAAAACGAATCGGCTCGTTTGAACGTCAACGCATTGGTCGTGCTCGAGGAAAACTCAGAAGCGATCAGCATGTTGACGGGTTTGTCGGGCGGCAGTGTCGACGCGGAAGGTATCCTTGGCGGTGCGACTGCTTCGGAAGATTCAGATGTGTCAACGGAAAACATCGCCGTGACGTTGTTGATGACGTTGCCGGGAATGGACGTCACCATCGCCGACGCGATCTTGGATTGGATCGACGAAGACACCGAGCCGCGTGAGAACGGTTGCGAGGATGAGTATTACACTTCGCTGGCCACACCCTACGCCGCAGCCAATGGTCCCATTCAAACGGTCGAGGAACTGTTGTTGGTTCGCGGTGTCACGCCTCAGTTGTTGTTCGGGGCGGACAGCAATCGAAATGGCGTTTTAGATTCCGACGAACAACAGCGCTACGCCGCCAGCATCGAAACACCGGGCGTGCTTGGATGGGCCAGCTACTTGACCGTGCACGGGGCCGAAGCGAACAAGACGATGGATGGCGATTTTCGAGTCAACATCAACGGCGATGATCTGGAAGTGCTCTACGAAGAACTGATGACCGCAATCGGTGACGAAGTCTTCGCATCCTTCATTGTCGCTTACCGCATCGGGGGACAGTCATCGCTGGCCGACTCGGTCGCCAGTGGTGCGAGTGCGGAAGCGTTGGCAGCTCAAGGCATCGCAGCTCAAGACGCGGCGAACGCTGACTCCGAATCCGAAGGAACCGTTCTGCCCTGGTCCGTCGACGCGTTGGCTGCATTCGATTTGACCGGGGGAGCCGACATTGAGTTCAACCAGGTGCTTGATTTGATCGACGCGAAAGTCACTCAAGAGCAAAACGGTGAGACCGTCACTTACACCTCGCCGTTGATCGGAGAGCCAACCTTGCTGGCTGAGTTCCTGCCGTTTCTGATGGATCAACTAACGACGCAAGACGGCGACGTTTTGCCGGGCCGAATCAACCTGAACGAGTGTCCGGCGGAATTGCTGATGGGAGTACCGTTGGTTGATAGCGATACGATGACCGCCATTCTCGAGGCGCGTTCACAAGACAGCGGCGGAACGACTTCCGACCGGACTCACGAAACTTGGCCACTCACCGAGGGTTTAGTCACCGTGGACCAGATGCGAGCCTTGTTGCCATTGGTGACCGCTCGCGGTGACGTCTTCCGGGCTCAGGTCATCGGCTTCGATTCGGGCTCCGGTTTGGCCGCACGTGGCGAAGCCATCATCGACGCAACCACGCCAAATCCACGCATCGTTCATTACCGAGACCTGACCCATTTAGGTCGCGGGTTTGATCTGTCGGTCCTGGGCGGAAACATCGTGGTTCCGGACAACAACTGAGTAAACTATTGCACCATGACTAAAAAAGTAGCCGTCGATTGGGACGAACAGCAGATTCGCATTGTGGTCGGAGAGGTCTCCGGCAAACAAACGCGAATCGTTGATGCCGCGATTTTGCCGATTCAAACCGCCGGTGTGGGAACCACGCTGCGCAAATGGATCCAAGAACACGGGCTGGAAAAATCGGAGTGCTTGGTCGCGGTTGGACGCGATTCGGCAGAGCTTCGTCAGATGGAATTCCCACCGGTGCCGGACGAAGAATTGCCGGACATGATCCGCTTTCAGGCGGTGCGAACTTTTGCGTCCGCCGGCGATAGCGCGACGGTGGATTACTTGCCGACCAGTCGCACCGAGAAAGGTGTCCGGGCGATCGTTTCGGCAACCGGTGCGAACAAGCTTGATCCGATTCGCAAAGCGATCAGCGAAGCCGGCATGAACGTCGGGCGGATTGCACTGCGTCCGATCGCTGCTGCCGCGCTGTATCAGATCATTTTAAGAGACAAGACCAATGATTCGACTCGATCGACGTTGGCACTGATTGACTTGGTCGGCGACGAAGCCGAGATCGTTTTGTTTCGTGGCCGCGATGTTTCGTTTGTTCGGTCCGTCCGTTTGCCATCGCAATCGCCTGCACGAGTCAATGCGTTGGCCGGTGAGCTTCGTCGCAGCATGATCGCGTGTGGCGCGTCGGGTTCCCCATGTGACATCGCAATTTGGGGAACGCCCGATCGCCATCGCGATGAGCTGGATCAGCTTGCCGATCGCTTGGATCAAGGTCAGGACACGCCATCTGAAAAGCGGTTGATCAACCCACTTCAAATTGTCGACTGCGATTCATCGGTGGAGCCTTCCGTTGGTGAAACCGTCGGCCGTTTGGCACCACTGGTTGGATTGCTGGTCGCGGATGAAGCTCATGCGGATCGCCTGATCGATTTCGCGAATCCGCGAGAGTACATTCCGCCCTCCACCAATCGTGGCAAGATGGCCGCGATGATTGGTATCCCTGCCGCACTGGTGCTGGGGTTGGGGTGGTTGTTCTGGAGTCAGCTCAGTTCGCGTGACACTGAGATCGATCGATTGGAAGCAGCCAATGCCCAGATGCGAGACCAAGTGAAGACGGCCGACGCGAGTGTGCAACGCACAGAGCGGATTGATCAATTCCTCGACGCAGATGTGAACTGGTTGGAAGAGATCGACCGTTTGGCAGGAGCTCTGCCGCCGTCGGATCAGTTGATTCTGAAACAGGTTTCCGCTCAGTCAGATTCTCGCCAAGGTGGTGGACGGATGGTCGTTTCGGGGTTGGTAACATCGCCTGATGTGATCGACGAAATGGAATCGTCCTTGCGAGACGAATCGCACCGCGTTGTGGGCGATGGGGCCAGTCAGGTCGATACAGAAGATGCCTACCGCTGGCAAATTCGTGAAACGGTGTCTGTCGGAAGCGAAAGCGTTCGTGCAGATCGTTACGAGCGAATTGCGAAGCTGGCGGAAGAGGAGACGGCCGCCGAATCCACGAGCGAAGCGGAGGGCGAACCGAAGCCGGACCCCGATGGGACGCCGCCTGATACGGAGACCCAAGAAGCTTCTCAGTCTGCGAGCCTCAACGTGAACGTTCAACCGGAGGTGCAGTCATGACTCAGCGCGAACGCTTTTTAGCGATGGCCGTTGGCGGCCTGTTTGTGGTCATTGCATTCCAGTGGGGATTCAATCGCTACCGAGACGCGATCAAGTTCCGCGACAACCGCTTGGCTGGTCTGCAGAACGAAGCGAATACACTCAATGAAAAGATGTTGGCCGGTGCTTACGCCGATCGTCAAATGGGCGAGTACATGGTGCGTTCGTTGCCGAGCAATCCTGAACGAGCCCAGAGCACCTACCAATCTTGGTTGCTGGGAACTGTCCGCGAAGCCGGATTGAAGGACGCCGGTGTCGACCCGGTCAGTGACGCACCGGTTGGCGACCTGTATCACCGCTACGGTTTCCGAGTGTCCGGCAAGACTTCGTTGAATGGATTGGTTGGCTTGTTGCACGATTTCTACGCTCGCGACTACCTGCACCGAATTCGCGAATTGAATTTCGGGCCATCGCGAACGGGCGATTTGAATGTTGAGATGACGATCGATGTGATCTCGCTCAGCAACGCGGCGATCGATGCCAAGATTCCAGATCGAGAATCGTGGCGCATCGCACAGTCGCTCGACGAAACTCGCGAGTCGATTTTGAATCGCAACTTCTTTCAGCCTCCAAACCAGCCACCGGTTTACGCTGGCGATGCAACCTTGGTTGCCGTCAAAGGTCAGAAGACCGATGTTCGGTTGAAGGTGGACGACCCGGAAGGCACGGACGTGAACTATGAACTGGAAGGCGAGTTGCCAGAGTGGGCGAGCTTCAGAGCTGACTCAGGAACGTTCACTTTTGACCCGCCTGCTGATCCAGAGAACAGTGAAGGTGAGAACGGCGAAGACGCGGGTGATGGTTCTGCTGAAGTGAACTCGGAACCCGTGAAGGTTGTTGTTCGAATGACTGACACGGGGTACCCGCGACGTCAGATCGAGAAGACGTTGTTGGTCAAACTCGAGAATGCTCCTCCGCCAAAAGAACCGGATCCGTTGCCGCCGAAGTTTGACGACGCGACGCAAACTTACCTGACCGCGTTGGTTCAGGGACGCAACGACTGGACGGCTTGGATGAACGTTCGCACTCGTGGTGAAACGTTGAAGCTGCAGATCGGAGACTTGTTCGAGATCGGTTCGATGAAGGGCAGCGTCAAATCGGTTTCGGCTCGTCTGGTGCTGTTGGAAATTGACGGGAAAGAGTACGAGCTGCGACCTTCGGGCAAGTTGTCGGAAGCTGTTGCGTTGAAAACCGCCGAGCCATCCGAGGGCGAGGCTTCCGCAGCGGAAGAGTCCGCGACCACTGAGCCATCCGCGACGGAAGATTCTGCGCCGTCGGCTGAGCAATCAGAGCCACCGTCCGAACAAACGGAAGGAGCAGACTCATCGACGGAGCCAACCCCACAATCACGGTTGGATTGACCCCAGTTCGGATTGACAATCGAAACACCGAGCGATAGTCTCGGTCCATCAACCAGGGAAATCGTTCGCCCGGGCCGATTCGGTCCGGGCTGTTTTTTTATCTTTTCGTCTCAAGACTTCTCATCGCCATGAATCCGCAAGACATTTTGCGATACGTCGATTCGCTGCATCGCGATAAAAACATCGACCCCGAACTTCTGTTTCAGGCGATTGAGTCGGCCCTGCAGAGTGCCGCGAAGAAGCAGTACGGCGAAGAGTCAGACGTAATCGTGTCGATCAGTCGCGACAACGGAGCGATCGCTGCAACCTTGGCTGGCGAACCTCTCGGCGATGATCAAATCGGTCGAATCGGAGCTCAGACGGCAAAGCAAGTCATCATCCAAAAGGTCCGCGAAGCAGAACGCGACGCGTTGATGTTGGAATACCGCGACCAGATCGGTGAGATCGTCAGCGGAATGATCGGGCGCGCCGACGGCGGCGTCGCAACCGTTAACTTGGGCAACGTCGAAGCCATCCTGCCGCGTAGTGAACAGATTCCTGGCGAGAGCCTGCATGCGAACGAACGCGTCCGTGCAATCGTATTTGAAGTCCGTCCATCCGGTGGCAACCGCGTTCGCGTTGTGTTGTCTCGCACCCGGCCACAGTTCGTCCAGCGATTGTTTGAACAAGAAATTCCAGAGCTGAATGATGGCGTGATCGCGATCAAGTCGATTTCCCGCGAACCGGGTTATCGCAGCAAGGTTGCCGTCAGCAGCGAAGATCAGCAGATCGATCCCATCAGCGTCTGCGTCGGTTATCGCGGCAGTCGCATCAAAGCCGTTCGCGAAGAATTGGCCGGTGAGCACATCGACGTGGTTCGCTATGACAGCGATCCCGAGATCTTGATCCCCAACGCATTGCAGCCCGCTGAAGTCGACCAAGTTTTGTTGTGTGACATGATTGGTCGCGCGATCGTCTTGGTTCAAGAAGACCAGCTTTCGCTCGCGATTGGTCGTCGTGGACAAAACGTGCGTCTGGCCAGCAAGCTTTGCGGTTGGGACATCGAAATCATGACCAACTCTGAGCTCGAAGAACAAATCGAACGAGCCGTGGGTGGATTCAGCCAGATCCCAGGCATCACAGAAGAAATTGCTCAGGCATTGGTCGAGCAGGGCTACTTGTCCTACGACGATTTGTCTGTCATCGAACCCGATCTGTTCATGGAAATGAGCGGATTGAGCGAAGCGGAAGTCGATCGGATCGTCGAAACGGCGGAATCCAACGCGGAAGAGGCCGAACAGGCTGCCGCGGAAGAACGCCGCGTTCGAAGAGATCAAGAGCGAACCGACCAGAGTGCTCCCGCCAAGACGAAAGCTCCGGCTCCCGAGGCCGCTGCGGAAGAAGCAACTGCTGAAACAGTGGAAGCTGAGAGCACCGACGCAGCCGAAGGCGACCAGCCTGCTGCGGAAGTTGCGACCGAAACACAGGAGGCTACCTCCACCGAAGAGGCCCCCGTCGAACCCGCTGATGAAGCCAGCGAGCCAGTGGCGGAAGAGGGCGAGGCTGAATCCGTTGAATCGGAGCCAGTTGCCGAGGCGATGGAATCGTCCGAGGCCGAAGGTAACAAGCAGGAAGGCTGATGAGCCGTTTTCAAAAACGGTCCTCGTACGCTATCCTAACGTGGGACAGAAGCAAAGTTGGTCTTTGCAATCGTCCTTGGGACAATTTGAACGCTATGAAATTCCCCGTTGTTTTCAGCGAGTTTGGTGCTTTTTCACCGACTGGCGGTAGCAACGATGGAGGTCTTTTTATGCGATTTTGACGAACGAAACCACGAAGCCGCACCCGCAAGGAATTGCGAGCGGACTTCACCTATCGAATTTGACAGGATCTCGACCCAGTGCCAGTACGCATTTACGCGCTCGCCAAAGAACTGAATCTCGACAGCAAAGAACTCGTTGATGTGGTGAAAAAAGCCGGCATCACGGGCAAAGGTTCCGCGCTGGCCAGTCTCTCAGATGATGAGGCCCAGCAAGTGCGAGGTCATCTCGCCGGTTCCGCTGCGAAGTCTGAACCAAAACCCAAAGCTGCACCTCCGACGAAGGATACGCCCACGGCTCCCGTCGCACCCGTTCGAGACTTGAGCGGAGCGACCGGTCGAAAGCCATCTGCGATCAATGTGGGACGCTCTGCCAAGCCCGCTGAGGCTGCCGAAAGCCCCGCCGCACCGGTGGAGCCCGTTCGCGACGGAGGCCGCCCGGTCGGCAAACCCGCACCGATCGTCCGCACGCCCAAGTTGGCGCCCGCACCCGAAGCAAAAGCTCCGGAGCCCGCACCAGCTGACAGTTCGCCCAAACCCGAAGTTCGGCTGCCAAAAACTGGCGGTGTTGGAACGGGCATGGCGTCTCCAAGTGGACGTGGGATTGGCATGGGTGCGAAAACGGATGGTTCTTCGACCAAACCGGACTCGGCCGCATCCGCGCCCAGTGTCCCTGGTCCAAAATCGGATTCCGGTGGACGCAAGGCTCCTGAGTCCCCCAAGCGTGAATCGGCACCAGTCGCTTCGTCGGACGACGATGGTTCGTCCAACAAGGGCGGTGGATTGGCAAGCCGAATCGCGGGCCGAATGGGGAACAACTCCTCCGGCCGTGTCGTTCCCAATACACCCGGAACGCCATTGTCAGCCGTTCGTCGCGACTCCGCTTCGGCAGGTGGAAAGATGCGGTCGCTGGACCGTTCGCGAAATCGCCCTGAAGAGGGTGGCAAGCCCGGCGAAGCTGGCAAGTCGAAGAAACGTGAACCACGGATCAAAGTGAATTTGGCTCAATTGCCAAACGCACCTGCCAAGCCAGCTGCTCCGACCGGCAGTTCCGGCCCGGCGGCGCAAAAGCCAGATATCAAGCTGACTCGTGATGTCATCGAAGGACACAAGCAGGGCATGAAGGCTCCGCTTGCTCGTCTGGAACAAGACGAAGCGGACAAGAAGCAGCGTGGCAAGAAGACAGCGGAAGGCACCGTTGGACTTGCGGGACGCAAACGCATCATCGACGAAGACGAAAAGCCAAAGAAGAAGGGCTTGGCCGGCATGGCCAGTGCTCGGGCCGAACGTCAACGCGGTGGCGGTGGTCGTCGGATCATCGGTTCCGATGGCGGCGATCGTCATCACTACCGACGTTCGCGTCCTCGGATCCGTCGGAAGGGCGTCAACACCGCGGCACCTCGGAAAGACAAGGTTCAGATCGAATTGCCGTGTACCGTTCGCAACTTCTGCGAAGCATCCGGGTTGACCGTCGCTGACGTGATGCGAACCCTGATGGGCATGGGCATGATGGTGAACATCAATGCCGACATCGATTTCGAAACCGCCGAACTTCTCGCGACCGAGCACGATCTCGACATCGAGTTGAAGGCTGCTGAATCGCTCGAACAAGAGCTGATCACCGAAATCGAAGAAACGGCCGACGCTCCAGATACCTTGGTCGCTCGACCGCCTGTGGTGACTTTCCTCGGTCACGTTGACCACGGTAAAACCAGCTTGCTGGATCACTTGGTTGGCATCAATGTCGTCAAGGGCGAAGCCGGCGGGATCACCCAGCACATCCGTGCTTACAAAATTGATAAAGACGGCCGCTCGGTCACCTTCGTCGACACTCCTGGTCATGAAGCATTTACCGAAATGCGTGCCCGTGGTGCCAACGTGACCGACATCGCGGTTTTGGTTGTGGCTGCCGATGACGGCATCATGCCGCAAACCGAAGAAGCCATCAGCCACGCGAAAGCGGCCGAAGTGCCGATCGTTGTCGCGATGAACAAGATCGACTTGGAAGGCGTGGATCCAAACCGCGTTATGACTCAACTGACCGAGCATCAGCTCACTCCTAGTGAATGGGGTGGCGATGTCGAAATCGTTCGAACCAGTGCCACACAAGGCACCGGGATGGATGAGTTGCTGGACACGTTGCTGACGATTGCTGAACTGAACGAGTACTCCGCGAACCCGAATCGATCGGCGTTGGGCGTGTGCTTGGAATCGGAACAGCAAGGTGATCGCGGTGTGGTCGCCAAACTGATCGTTCAAAACGGTACGCTTCGTGTTGGTGATATCTTGGTGTGCGGTCCGGCCCACGGCCGAGTGCGTGCGATGCAAGACACACTGACGGGCAAGTCGATCACGGAAGCTGGTCCTAGCACGCCAGTCAGCCTGATGGGCTTGGATACGCCTCCCGGTGCCGGCGATCGTTTCCACGTCCTGAAAGACATCTCGCAAGCACGCGAAATTGCGAATGCTCGTGAGGGTGAATCAAGCCGTCAGAGCCTGTCAGGGATCACGACCAAGGTCAGCTTTGACTCTTTCCAAGAGATGTTGGAAGACGGCAAGCTTGGTGCTTCCGCTGACAACGTGAAGTTGAACTTGATCATCCGTGCCGACGCCCGTGGTTCGCTCGAAGCGATCGACAAAGAGCTGAGCAAATTCGATCATCCTGAAGTGGAAATTCGAGTTCTGCAACGCAGTGTCGGTGGTATCTCATTGGCAGATGCAACGCTCGCAAGTGCTTCCGATGCGGTCATCCTGGGCTTCAATGTCATCCCCGATGACAAAGCTCGATCGTTGGCTGAAGAACGTGGTGTTGAAATTCGTCGCTACGACGTCATCTACAAATTGACCGATGACATCCGTGCGTTGATCGAAGGACGCTTGAAACCGGAAGAACGTGTGGTCGAACTCGGCCGTGCGTTGGTCAAGCAGGTCTTCTCGATCAGCCGAGTCGGCACGATCGCAGGTTGTTACGTCGCTCAAGGTTCGATCCAGCGGAATTGCCGGATTCGAGTCAACCGAGACGGACGAACGATTGGCGATTATCAGCTCGACACCCTTCGCCGGATCAAGGAAGACGTCAAGGAAGTGCCACGCGGCATGGAATGCGGTATCCGTCTGCAAGGCTTCAACGACATCAAACAAGACGATGTGTTGGAAGCTTACAAGATTGAAGAAGTCGCTCGAAAACTAGATTGATTTTCGAGTCGGAAACTGACGGCATATGGCATCGATGTGTCGTCAGTGACCATCACGGAATGAATTCAGTCCTGCAATCGAAGCGGGCTCCATCGCCCGCTCGTTGTTTTTTCTGATGCGATTGCACGCTCCTCTCTGTTGAAGTTTGTCTTTTGTCCAGTCGACGTTTGCTCAAAGCCGCCGAAGCGATCCGCGAAGTGGTCGCGAATGCGATCGTGACCGAAGTTCGCGATCCGCGCGTCCGTGATGTCACTGTCATCGGCGTGGAGGTTTCACCCGACATGCGTGAGGCCAAAGTCAAAGTCAGCGTGATGGGCGACGAGACGCAAAAGAATTTGTCATTGCGTGGTTTGCAAAATTCGGCTGGCTTCCTGCAAAGCAAAATTGCCAACCGAATGGACACCCGCTACACGCCAAAGTTGCGGTTCGAGGTCGATCGAGGCCAAGAGAACGCGATGACGGTCGGCGAGATTCTTGCCCGGATTCGGCAAGAAAAAGATGGCGCGACCGACGATCGTGACCAAAATGATTCTGGCGATGACGCCACTCCCCACTCAAACGATTGATTACCGCATTTAGATGTCAGCCACTAACCGCGCGAAACTGATTACAAAGCTGCAAACGGCTTTGAAGAAACACTATGACGTGGCCCCGGCCACTCCGTCGCGTCCGCTCCTCGAGCACGCGCTGTATGCCTGCTTGCTGGAAGATTGCCCCGCTGATTTGGCCGACGAAGGCCTCGCGAAGTTGGAGCAGGACTACTTCGATTGGAATGAAGTCCGAGTCACCACGGTGACCGAGTTGGCGACCGTTCTGTCGAGTCTGCCGGATGCGAACAAAGCTGCTCAGCGCCTGAAGTCGATCCTGCAAGGAATCTTCGAAGAGTTTTACAGCTTCGATCTGGACCACCTGAAGAAAGAGAATCTGGGCAAAGCCGTTGCAAAGTTCGAAGGGATGTCATCGATGACTCCGTTCGTGCTCAGCTACATCATTCAACATGGCCTCGGCGGTCATTCGATCCCGATCGATTACTCCGCCATGGTCGTGATGTTGGTCACCGGGATCGCCAGCCAATCAGAAGCAGCCGATGGTCGGGTGCCGGGTCTCGAGCGAGCCGTGCCGAAGAGCAAGGGTGTCGAGTTCGCTGCCCTGATGCATCAACCCGCCGTCGATTTGTTGATGGATCCGAAGGACAAGAAAGCTCGGACGTTCCTCGAGTCGGTTGCCAAGGGCAGCTCCAAAGAACTCGACGAATGGTTGACCAGCAAAGAGGCCGCGATCAAGCGAGTGAAGGCTCGTAAGAAAGAGGAACGCGAAGCGGCCAAGCAGGAAGCCGAAGCGGAAGCCGCCGAGGAAGCGGAAGCCAAGTCGGCTGTCTTGGTCAAACGCAGTGCAAAAAAAGGCAGCCGCGCAACCAAGCCAGCGGTTCCGCAGAAATCGGCTGCCGAACAAGCCGCTGAGTCGCAAGCACGGTTGGCTGCTGAAGCGAAGAAGGCCGAAGCAAAAGCGGCCGCCGGATCGAAGTCAGCCAAGAAGAAAGCAACGACCGACAAGTCCGCTGGTTCTGCAAAGGGTTCGTCTTCGTCCACCGCGAAGAAGTCGAGCAAAACATCGGCTTCGAAGACTGCGTCCAAGTCGACTGAAACGACCAAATCGGCCGGCAAGAAGTCTACGAAGACATCGGCTTCCAAGAAGGCTCCTGCGAAGAAGTCCGGCAGCAACGCCAAACCGAGTAGCACGAAAGCTTCTGCTCCCAAGAAGTCAGCGAAGAAAAAAACGACCACGGCCGCTAAGCCCACTTCGACCGAAGCCACTGGCTCGACTGCTGGGAAGAAGGCCACCAACCGAAAATTGACGAAGCGGAAACCCCGCTGACCTCGATGCGGATCGGTCCGAATCCGATGGACTCGATCGCATTGCATAGAACAACGATTGATCCAAACGGGAAGGACAACACTGATGGCAGGTCACAGTAAATGGGCGAACATCCAGCACCGCAAAGGGCGAGTTGACGCCCAGCGGGGCAAGATGTGGAGCAAGCTCAGCAAGGCGATCATTGTTTCGGCAAAGATGGGTGGTGGCGATCCTGCGCTCAACATCCGATTGCGGAAAGCGATTGATGACGCCAAAGCGGTCTCGATGCCAAAGGACAACATCGAACGGGCCATCAAGCGTGGCACCGGTGAGCTGGATGGCGATGCCGTTGAAGAAGTGCTCTACGAAGGTTACGGCCCCGGTGGCGTCGCCGTGATGTGCTTGGCACTGACTGACAACCGCAACCGGACCGCTCCTGAGCTTCGGACGATGTTTGGAAAATTCGGCGGCGAGCTCGGTAAAACCGGATGCGTGTCGTACCTCTTTGAACGCAAGGGCATCTTCGTCTTTGGTGACGGTGCGGACGAAGAGAAAGTCACGGAGCTCGCTTTGGAAAACGGAGCGGACGACGTGGAGGTCGACGATGAAGGCAAGATTCAAGTGACTTGCACTCCCGAGGCTTTTAGCGATCTGGAAGTCGCGTTCGACGAAGCGAGTATGGACACCGAAGTCAGTGAAGTCACGCAGGTCGCCTCCACCAACGTGGATTTGGACGACAGCGTTTCAGGCAAGGTTCTGTCATTGCTAGAAGCTTTGGATGACCACGACGACATCCAAACCGTCAGCACGAACGCAAACTTTCCTTCCGAGTCGGTTTCGGAATAGAACGTCGGCGTTCATCGCTTATCATGTAGGCATCCACCATGCGAGATCGCATTCTCTTCTTCGGCATGGTGTTGACGCTTGGTTTGCTTCCGGTCGAGGATGCTCGATCGGATGATCCACCGGTTCCGGAAATAGAAACCCTCGGACCGAGTGAGCGAACATCCAGCACGTGGATCGTCGGCGATCACGTTCTTGAGAAGTCTCGGTCCATCAACGCCACCGATTTCGGTTTGAGTGCGGGCTCCGATTCAGACCAGTCCGTTGCGTTGGCGAAGGCGATCTCGCACGCAGCGAATTCACCCGGCATCGACACGGTTTACATTCCCTCCGGAACGTACCGGTTCTCTCGGCCAATCCAGTTGCGTTCGGGCGTCAACCTCATCGGTGATGGAGTCGGCAAAACCATTTTGGAAAGCCGCAGGCTACGCTCGTATCTGCTGAATGCGCGGCGGATCAACGGGAGCAAAGCCTTCGTCACAGGACTGACGCTACGCAATCGATACCGCACCGTGGCGATGTACGAGGTCAGCAACCTGCATTTTCACCATGTTGAGTTTGCGGGCGGAATCGTCCGGCTCGAAGGTTGTTCGGACATCTCGTTGGAAGGCAACTTGTTTCGAGACAATCTCGGTAAATCGGGCTATGCCAGCGACAACTGCGATCGCATTCGGATCGTCCACAACCGATTCGACTCGATCGAAAACGGTAGCATCAATCTCAGTCGTCATCGCGATTGTTATGTGGCTTGGAATGAGATCACTGCGGAGAGTTTGCTGGATTCCGGGTACGCGGGGATCCGCTTGCCGAATGATGCGATGAACAATTTGGTGGAGCACAATTTCATCGAGAACCACGGTCGCGGGATCTTTGTTCTGTCTTCCTCGGAAAACAATGTCATCCGGAAGAACGTTGTCCTCGGTTCGACCAAGCAGGGTGTGCTGATCCAATCGTCCGACAATCGATTGGAATCGAACGTGATCGTGGATGCGGGAGAGCAGTCCATTTATGTTGTGGACGCGGTCGCAAGTTCCTCGCCGACGCCGTCGATCGCGGATCACAACCAACTCTTACGAAACCTGGTCTACGACACTCGCTCTCAACGTGGTGATCGCTTCATCGCGCTGAAGGTTTCGACGGAGGGGAACACCGTCGTCGGAAACGTTGTTTCGAGCGAGCATGGTCGCGAATTCAAAGCGATTCAGTCCGGCGGCGGGAATGTCGAGCGTGACAACGAGTACCGACGCGATGTTGATCAGGATCAAGTTCGATCGTTGGTGAAATCCATCAAAGAGCGAGTGGCAGAGCATCTGGAATTGGATGAATCGGGCCAAAGCAGCGTTCTGGACTCATCAGGCGGCCGGTGAAATCGCTTCGTGCCGCCCGTCCGTTGGGTCGGGCGAGGCGGATTTGAGTGACAAATCTCACCTGAACCGACTTTTTCACGGAACATAACGCTCGACCGTGGGTTTTAATGGGCGTACCTGACTGCGCTTCTTGCTGCGCGGTTGAGTTTTCGAAATGAGCGTTCCGGTTCTCTGGGCGCCAAAGCAGTTTTCGATCGAGAAATCCGGCTTCCGGCTGATTAGCGACCATGATTCACCCGTCTTTCCCGCGAATTTCATGACTCACGTACCTGACGTTCAATCGCCTCAGTCAGCTTCATCTGGATCGCGCCGATCGACTGACCTTGAGCCGAGTTCTGCTCCAACCTTTGAGTTGGATGCTAGCGAGGCAGCGGCTGCGAACGGTAGCGGTTCAGCGGCGACTTCCGAGATACCTCAGTCGGCGACTGGGACGCACTTGGCATCCAGTGAGTCGTCGGCGGGACCGGCGTTGGGGGACACTCAGCCATCGTCGCCGCTCCACTTCGTCGTCAATCTGGTCGTCTCGGCAGCCGTATTGGCCGCAGCAATCTACGGCTACACATTCCTGGGTGAACGTCAGCGTCCGCAGCGTACCAAACCGGCCAAGTCACCCGTAACGATTGTCAGCACCAACGACGTCCGTTTTCATAGCGGACCCGTGGTGATCGATGTCAATGGAGTGGTCGTTCCTTTGCGTGAGCTGCGATTGGCTTCTGAAGTTGCCGGCCGCGTGGTCCAGTTGTCTGAGAACGTTCGTGCCGGTCGAAAGGTCAAAACGGGCGAGGTGCTGATCCGACTCGATTCGACTGAGTACGAGTTGGAAGTGAAGCGTTTGCAAGCTTTGGCTCAACAAGAAGCCGCTGAAGAAAACTCCGTCCAGGTCGGCATTGAGAACACTGTGGAGTTGCAGTCTTTGGCCCAGAAGCAACTGGCGATTGCTCGCCAAGAACGCGAACGAATTAACTCGCTCGTTGCCCAGCGGGCCGCATCCGCTTCCGAAGTTGACACCGCTCGCCGTGCTGAGTTGGCTGCGGATTCATCCTTGGTGGAACTCGAAAACCGTCGGCGTGAACTGACTGCTCAGTTGCAGTTGGTAACGGAGAAACGATCGCTGACGGAAGTGTTATTAGAGCGGGCCCGGTTGGATCTTTCTCGCTGCGAGATCCAATCGCCGATCGACGGGCGCGTTGTGTCATCCGAAGTTGAGGAGCAATCGTTCCTGCCAACGGGGACTCCGTTCATCACGATTGAAGACACGTCAGCCGTCGAGGTTCGGGCGAGTCTGACCGCGGATCAGATGTTCTGGATTTGGAATAGTCGATCCGTTTTGTCGACCTTGGCTGCGAGTGATCCTGATCAGGCGGAAAAGGCGGTTTCTGATGCTGACCGTATCAATTCGGCGGTGTCGGCGACGATCTCCAGCGTTTTCGGATCGGAATCCCATCAATGGTCAGCGGTCTTCGAACGCCTCGATGGGGTTGGCATCGATGTCAACACCCGGACTTATCCATGTCTCTTCCGGGTGGAGTCCCCAGAGTCATCCTTGGAAGGCAGTGCGAGTCGGCAATTGACCCGTGGGATGTTTGTTGACGTTTCGATCGAAACTCAACCCAATCAACTACTCTTTCGTGTGGCTGAATCGGCCGTTCGACCCGGCAACCGACTTTGGTTGAACGTTGATGGAAAACTGCGAATCGTTCCCATCACGATTGTCAGTCGGACTGGTGATGACGTCGTCGTTCAAGTTCAACCTGAACTCGATCATCTGTGCACCTTGGCATCGACCCGAATCATCGTCTCGCCCATCAGCGATCCGATCGAAGGAATGCCTTTGGGCGGGCAAACGCCATCCAATGCAGAAGCGGGACCAGACAAAACAGGGCAATCTGCTTCGCCGGCGATTGGCGATGCGACGTTGAATCCCAATCAAGCGAACTCAAGCTTGCGGGCTGACGGATGAAATCTCTGATTGCTTGGTCTGTCAAAAACTGGCAGGCGATGAACGTTGTGATGGTTGGTGTGCTGTTGTTGGGGGCGTTCAGCCTGTCGCAGTTGCGTCGAGATTTTTGGCCCGACTTTGAGCTGTATGTGCTGTCGATATCGGTCGAATATCCCGGTGCCAGCCCTGACGAAATCGAAGAAGGCATTCTGGAAAAGATTGAAGAAGCGGTTCGCACGGTCGATGGCGTTGATGAGATGACGTCGTTGGCACGCGAAGGCATGGGGACGGTCACCCTGGAACTGGATCCGGATGCGAATCAAGCCGATGCCCAGCGTGTGCTCACGGAAGTCACGACGTTGATCGGACAAATTCCCAGCTTCCCTGAGCTGGCCGAAAAGCCTGACATCCGGATGAACACAAATTTTGTGACCGCGATTCGAGTGGCGGTGATGGGGCCAAAGGTGCCTGAGTTCTCGGATGTCGCCGACGAGGATGAATCGAGTTCTAGCGATGTGACCCGCGGCCCTCCGTTCGATCATGCGGAAGCCAAAGCGGAAGCGGCACTCGCTCTTCGCCGCGTCGCAGAACAAATTCGCGAAGAGATTCTTGCGTTGCCGTCGGTGTCCGTCGCGGATTTGGTCGGAACACCCGACTATCAAATCGACATCGAGATCCCTGAAGACACGCTTCGCAAATACAACTTGTCATTGCAGAGCGTTGCCCAGATCGTACGTGCAAACAACGTGGAACTTCCCGGCGGAACCCTTCGCGGCCGATCGCAGGAGGTGCTGCTTCGCGGGAGTGACAAGAGTTCGGTTGGGTCCGGGATCGAAGAAATTCCGCTGGTGAGCCAGCCCGGTGGCGCTGTGTTGACCGTTGGAGATCTCGGTCGCGTTCGTGATGAGTTCTCGGTCGAAGGAAGCATCAATGAGGTCAATGGTCATCCCGCTGTTTTGGTTTCAATTGAAACGACCAGTGCCGATGACCTGATTCAGGTTGCGGAAGAAGTTCGACAGTTCGTTGCAGAGGGCAGTGATGCACTGCCAAACGGCTACTCATTGATTGCGATGCGCGATCGCTCGACCAGCGTCAAAAATCGCCTCAATCTGCTGAGCAAGAACGCTTGGATGGGCTTGGTTCTCGTTTTTATCGTCCTGGCTTTGTTCCTGGAAATGCGATTGGCGTGGTGGGTGATGCTCGGCATTCCCATTTCGTTGTTGGGCGCATGCATCTACATGCACTTCGGCGGACATACACTCAACATGACTTCCATGTTCGCGTTCTTGATCGCGTTGGGGACTGTCGTCGATGACGCGATCGTGGTTGGCGAGAACATCTATGCGCATCGCGAAATGGGAAAGAGCTATCACCAAGCTGCCATCGACGGGGCGTATGAGGTGATGCCGTCCGTGATCACCGCGATTCTAACGACGGTGATTGCGTTCGCGCCGATCATGTACATGGAAGGCCGAATCAAACGATTGACCGTCGTTTTACCGATGTGTGTCGGTGCAATGTTGATCGTCTCGATGTTCGAAAGTTTGACCATCCTGCCATCGCACCTCTCGCACAAACGCAGTCGATTCTTGGATGTGGTGACGTATTTGTTGATGCCTTTGCGTCCATTGGCGTGGTTGCTTCAAAAAGCAAACTCGGGGATGTCGAAGCTTTTGACCAAATGCATTGATCGGATCTACACACCGATCTTGGGGTGGTCGCTCAGGAACCCGGCCGTTGTACTGTCGACGCTTGCCGGTCTGTTGATCTTGTCGGTGGGAGTCGTTCGGTCGGGCATGGTTCCGTTCTTGCTGCTGCCCAAGATCGACTTTGGTTTCATCACCGTGCAGGTGACCTACCCTGACGGAACGCCGGTGGAAATCACCAACGCGGCCACAAAACGCTTGGAAGACGCGATCTGGAAAGTCAATCAGCGTTCGATCGACGAAAAGATGACGGCTGATCCTGGTGGGTTTGTTCAAGCGGTTCAACGAACCGTTGGCTCGTCGGGCGATGAGGTAGGCAGCAGCGTTGCCGGTCACGTCGGCGGTCTGTTCATCCAGCTCAACGACATCGGTGAACGAACGGTATCAAGCGATGACATTGTGCGGATGTGGCGTGAGGAATCAGGGCGATTTCCTGGAGCCGAAGCCGTTGCTTTTGGCGCGACGCCCCGTGGACCTGCATCTCTGCCCATCGAGCTGAGGTTGATGGCGACCGGTGAGAACCTGGCGATGCTGGACGCCGCGATCGAGCGATGCAAGGCAAAGCTGGGTGAGTACCCCTATGTCTCTGACATCGCAACGGACACACGCCAAGGCAAATGGGAATACCGCATCAAGGTTCGCGACGATGCGAAAGCGATGGGCGTTTCGCTGGCCGATGTAGCGGGGACCGTCCGAGCATCTTACTACGGTGAAGAGGTCATGCGATTGCAGCGGGGACGCCATGAAGTGCCCCTGCGAGTTCGCTACCCTCGTGAGGATCGCAACACATTGGTCAGCTTCAACGACATTCGCGTTCGAGGCACGGATCGTATGGAGAGGCCCCTCAACGAAATTGTCAAAGTCGATGTGCAACGGGGGTACTCCGAGATTAGTCGGGTCAACCAAATGCGTAGCATTTCAGTGGTGGCCGATGTCGACGAAACTCGCGGCAATGCGTTCAATGTCGTCTCCGATCTCAAAGCGAACTTCGTTCCGGAATTCCGAAAGGAGTTTCCTGGAGTTCAGTTGCAGTGGGGCGGACAACAGGAGCAGACCGATGAGACGGTCAATAGTTTGGTGGTGGGGTTTGTGTTCGTTTTGGGAGCGATGTTCCTGTTGCTGACAATCCAGTTCAATTCGAGTTGGCAAGCGATTCTAATCCTTTCGATCATTCCGTTTGGTTTCATCGGAGCCATCTTCGGTCACATCGTGATGAACATCGATCTGACGTTGTTCAGCATCTTTGGAATCGTGGCACTCGCTGGAGTGGTTGTGAACGACTCGATTGTGCTGGTCGACTTTATCAATCGTCGTGTGGCCGATGGCTTGCCGCTTCACGAAGCGATCATCGACGGCGGACGACGACGCTTTCGAGCCGTTTTGCTGACGTCGGTGACCACATGCGCCGGAATGATGCCGATTCTGCTGGAGCGATCCAAGGAAGCCCAAGTGGTTTCGCCGATGGCAACCAGCCTCACCTTCGGGCTTGCACTCAGCACCCTCGTCGTATTGATTCTGGCCCCGGTGATGTATCTCGTTGTCGCGAAGCTTTCCCCGCCTCAGTAGGATGCAGCAGATCAGGTAAGCCGCAAACAGATTTCTTGTGAGTGAGATGGGAGTGGTGGGGATGGCGTCGGATGTTCAAAAATTGGCAATGCAGGGTCGGCGATTGACACCGGAAGAGGTCGCTGAGCTCGAAAAGAAGGTGGCTGACCAACCGGCGGACATTGATTCTCGAACCAAGCTATTAGGGTATTACTTTCTCTGCCGGCGTGAGCAGCCTGGTGCAGAGGAAACGCATCAGCGACACGTGCTGTGGTTGATTGAGAATGCACCGGAGGCCGAGATCATGGGGACGCCCTTTGTCACAATCGACCGAATCTTGCAACCGGATGCTTATGACACAGCGAAGAAGGCTTGGATCAAGACAACGGATGATTTGCCTGAAAGTCCAGCGGTTCTTCGCCATGCTGCACGTTACTTTTTGCTTCACGATCGTGATTTGTCAGAAACGTTGTTGCAGAGAGGCAAACGATTGGCTCCAAATGATCCCGAGTGGTCTTCCGCTGTGGGCCAATTGTATTCCTTGGGAATGATCTCGCTTTCCGAGGGGCCCGAACGGAAGGACCTTGCAATCAAATCGTTTGGCGAGTACCAATCCGCTTATCGACTCTCGGGGCCAATGGAGCAAGAGTTTCTACTGCAAAGTTTGGCCAAGGTTGCCTTCGAAGCCGGGGACATCGACGCGGCAGCAACCTATGCCAAGGAGATGCTCCAAGTCGCTGAGTCCGGACGAAATCGAGGGAACCATCTCCATCATGGGAATTTGATCCTGGGCCGCGTGGCACTCTTCAACGGCGACGTGGAAGAAGCGAAATCGTATCTGCTTCGGGCCGGCCAAACGCCAGGTTCTCCTCAGTTGAAATCGTTCGGGCCCAACATGGTTTTGGCGAAAGCATTGCTGGAGGTGGGGCAAAAGAACGTGGTTCTGGAGTACTTCGAACTGTGCGAAGAGTTTTGGGAAATGTCTCGTGGAAGATTGAATCAATGGGCCGACCTCGTGAAAGCCGACCGCGTTCCTGAGTTTGGTGGCAATTTGGCGTACTGATTGGAAGGTGAACCACTGGCGTTCGCCATGATTCCCAGGCACAAACAGGCGAACACCTGAAAAGGTCGCCGTTCACCCACTACGACGAAGCTTTGCGGCTCAAAAGAAGGTCCACAACTGGGACCGGAAAAGGGTGCCGCTTTCTCCTGCGACATAACCCGTTCGCGATTGCTGTGCGGGTGAATCGTCGATGGAAGTCACGTCGAACGTGAATCGAGCGGATCGCTTGTTGAACAAGTACCAGTTGAACCCAGCCGAAATTTCGTCGCCGCTGCCGTACTCCCCGTTCACCTGGGATCCACGTGCAAACAGTTCCAGCGTTTGTGGAATCACAAACACGCCGCTCTGAACGAAGAACCCTTGGTCAAACTGTGACGGTAGCCCGGTGCCGGTGTCGCCTTCGATGTTGCGAAGCCACCTTAGGAACACTTCGCTGCTGAAGCTGAATCCTCGCCGTTTGATTCCAAAGTGAGCGGAGTACAACCAGATATCAAAGGCATTCACCGTCACCCCGGGAGCGATCGCATTGGGTTCGATCAGGCGAGTTCCGTCGCTGAGTCGAATGACGGTTTGCTCGGCCGCGGGGTCAGCGTTGCTGCTGCTGGCGTTTCTGGTTTGAGTCAGTCCATGTCCCAACCGGAATGCCAGTGACGGGTGGTTCTCGATGTCTGAGAAACCGGGCCCGAACTCCTCCAATGGTTCCCACCACGAGAGGGCGGAATAGGCGAGTTGCGTGTCGAGTTCGGATGCTTGCAGTGACAGCGTGTTGTATCCGTTCCCGACCAGCACGTGATACGAGATGTCGTCGGTCAGTTTGCCTTTGGCCCATATGCCCGCTGTGATGGACGGTCGAAAGAATGTCGTCGCCATCGTTCGGTCGGCACCGAGCGTGTACCGAGATGTTTCCGTCCATTCCCAGGTTCCTGGCAGTTTGCCAAGCCCAAGGTAGATCGATAACCGATCGGACATCCGAAACGAAATCCATCCCAACAGCAATTGGATGGGATTGGAGGTGACGGTGCTGTAGTCGATGTTGGAATAGAACCGCAGGTCCTCGTCAAACGCATACCCGGAAAACACCAACCGACCTCGGTTGATGTTGAAGTCGTTCCGGTTGTTGATCTCGCGAATGTTTCCGGCAGCGTCGACCGACGAGGCTTCCTCACGAGAGAAGCCCGTGTAGCGAAACTGGTTGTGCAATCCAACGGTCAACTCAAAAGGCGATTCCTGAGGGTTGCGGGGACGCCATGTCCAGCCGGAATCATAGATTCCATCGTGCGTGGATCGATCCGTGAACGGCACGTGTTGGGAGGCTGTCCCGTCGACCGTTGCTGGTATGGCCGCACTCGCCGACTCGGCCTGCATGTCCGCGACGATCGTTTCCAATTCGCGAATTCACGTGATGGCGTCAGACAAATCACTCTGACTGACACTGTCTTCGACGGGGGCGAAGGTTGTTGAAACGGCGGAGGGCTCTGCGACCAGACCGTCGGTTTCAGCTCGTGCGTTGGGAGCAGATCCTGAACCAATGACGGTCAGAGCTAGCACTGTCAAACAGTGGACGGCGCGGTGGTGCTAGCGGCTACCCATCGGAATGACTTGCCCAAACAAGAAGACGTTGTCTCGTTCATCGACCTTTCTGCTTGTAAGGGTTGCATCAAACACAGAAGATTTGCGGAATTGAGCCAGTGATCGACCAACGCGGGCATTCAGGCCTCGATCACGCTGACACACATTTTCATCAGGATCTTCTGAAGCGTCGTCAGTTCCTTGGCTGTCAGCACCGACATCACGCTCTTTTCCATTTCGCGAACATCTGGCTTGATCTTCTTCGTGAGTCGTTTGCCTTTCGCGGTCAGTTCAATGATGACCCGAGAGCGATTGGTGGCGTCCACTTCCCGCCGAATCAATTCGGCATTTTGCATCTTGCGCATCAAACGCGAGAGATTGGAGGCGTCGATCCCAAGGTAAGTAGCGATCTCCGAAGGCGAATTCAAACCTTTGTCCAATTTGAGAAGCAGGTTCGCTTCCATTCCGCTGAGCCCATGCGGAGCGACCGCCGCGGCCATGGCCGATGACAGACTGCGGGAGGCGATGTGCAGCCCGCACGCGATTCGCTCTTGGTCACTGACCTCCATCGCGTCGCAACTCGTCAGCATCAAGGCTGGCTTGCCACCGATTTTTGGATTCGTCACTCTCACCACCCGCCAAATTTGTCAAACGAAACTGTGAACAATGACAAGTGTTTGGGAGCGCGACCACAAAGTCAACGGCTATTGACCAAGCAAGTGTTGCCACATTCGAACGGATTGGGTTCGCCAGCTCACCCAATCGCTGCCCGTGCCGATTCCCTCGGAGGTGACTTCGTGGCCACCGTCCGCCAAAATTTTTGCGACAATTTGTGCTTGATCGCCCATGTTCCAGTTTTCCGACGGGTTCCGAAACTCATGCCGACTCCACTGCACCAAGATTTGACAACGGTCGTTGGGCAGTTTGGAAAGCTGTGACACCATCGGGTGCAACATTTCAAAGGCAAACGGAGAATGGCATCCGATCACGCCAATTTGGTCGCTCACCGGGAGAGTCGCCATCAACGCGAGCGTCGCACCGAACCCGCCACTCAGGCTGGCGCGGTCGTCGCGGTTCGCAGAGATGCGGTATTCACGGTCGATCATCGGGAGCAATTCTTTCGCGAAGAACTCCGGATAGCCGGATGCCCCTTGCATCGGGTAGAAGCGTTTGTCGATGAACACGACGACGACGGGATGAATGGTTTTCGACTGAATCAACTGATCGACAATCGACGCCTGATTGCCGCTATCCATTGCACCGTTGCCGTCGTGCACGAACACAACCGGGTAGGTTTTCTCTGGGGCACTTTGTTCGCTTTCGACGTATCCAGGTGGCAAGTAGATCGAAAGTTCAACGCTCTCTTTCAACGCAGCACTGTCCAGCCGTGTTTCGACGATTTTTCCCGAGATATCCGAGTTCGGTTGGTCAACATCGATCACCAAGTCCTCGGTGAGGTTGCCTTTGTCAAACCAAGAAAGCTGCAGCGAGGAGCTTGGTTTTCGGAAGATCGGTTCCATTTCGCCCGCGACTAAACCACTCGTGAACTGTTGATCCGAGGTTGGGTCAACCAGTGGTTGGTAGTCGGCAAAGAAGACGTAAGAAAGTCGCGTTGTCTCAGGAACTTGAACCCCAAAGTAAAACAGGTCGGTTCCTTGCATTCGCTGCATGGCTCGTTCTTGGCGTACACCAAACAGTTCGCTTGCCACGGCAACGTCTTTGTAGTCCCCTTGAAGAATGAAGTGGACGAAGTCGTCTTCGATCAGGGGCAGAGACTTCCCACGCAAGTACTCGTCGACCGTGGTTTGTTTGTCGTCCGAGGACTCCACACTCTGGATGAACGCGGCGAAGTCAGGCCCAAGTTTGGGTTCATCGGAAGATGCCGTTTGAAGTTGTTGGCCAGATTCGAGATCGATTCTCGCGATTGCACCGAGACTTCGCAGGTAAATCGAACGACCGGCGATCGATGGCAGGCTCCACATCAGCCCGTCCGAATCGGTGTCGCCTGTCTTGAACACTCGCGTTTGAGCCGCTTCGTCGAACCCGTCTTCCGTGACATCGCCAACATGCAACGTTCCGTCCAGCGTTGCCACCACCAAGCGTCCGGCAACCGTCGCGAGAAAGCCGTTGCTCGGCGACCGAGTTCTCCAGACCTGATCGCCGGTCTCGGGATCCACGGCGACCAGAAAACGAGACGAGTACGAACACAGCAGCCCGCCCGACATCACCGGCACGCAGTACGTGTTGCGAATGGTGCGTCCTGACCAACGCTCCGACGCGCTGTCCGCATGAAGATTCAAGCCTGTCGATCCATCACGACTGTCGTTCAAGAACAGCCCGTCGCCCGGCAGCGGAACAGGCACGACTGCGGCCACCGGTTCACCCGAGGCACCGCCGTGAGGCCGAGACCAAATGACCTTTCCGGTTGCAGGTGCGATCGCAAACAAAGTTGTGTTGCAAGCGACGAGAACGGTGGTTTCTCCTGCTAGCTCCATCAAGACGGCCGACTGAAACGCGGCTTGGTCCTGTCCCACTTTCCAAGCCACTTGGCCCGTCTTCGTATCAAATCCCATCACAGCCCCTTCGGGCGATCCGACTGGAATGATTAGCACTCCATCATGAACAATCGGTGAAGTTCCAAATCCATAAAAGTTTGGTTCGACAGAATACTCCTTCTTTAAATCATGCTGCCAAGCGATGCTCCCGTCCGTCAGGTCATAAGCAGCCAGAATGCCAAACGGTGAAAGATGATATGCCTGAGTGTCATCGACGGCTGGGGTAGACACAGGGCCGTCGAACGATCCGTTCGCTCCCTTCATCACCTTCCCGGTCGGAGTTTTCCAGAGTGTCTCGCCGGTCTTTGCCGACATGGCGACCACGTACTCTTGGTCAGCCGCCACGTCCGCCATCGCCGAGACCAAACGTTCGCCTGATTTCACGACACCGGAATAACCGCTGCCGATGGGTTGCTTCCAAACCACCTTCAATTGCAGTGGGCCTTCCGCCAAATCCTGGTCGCCTGAGGCGGCTGATCCGTCATACTGCGGTCCTCGGATTGAGGGCCAATCCTGTGCGACAACCGGAATCGCATGCAGCCCAATCGCGAGGAGAGCCAAGCAGTGGAGGCGGGGGCGGAATCTTTCGGTCGTCATGGAATCTGCCAATGCATTGGGTGGAGGAGGCTTGAACGCCAACGACCTGTTCCGGAGTTCGGTTCAACGGTTGACATGACCAGTGTTGGCCGCGTGGCAAGAGATGTCAATGCATTTTCGGATCGCTCTGATCTCCAGGGATCCCAGCGAGGAAATGCCCGCCCTCGACCACGACGCAGTGACGCTTGTCTTCATCATCCAATCTGGTCGGGGGCGACGGACACCCGGCGATGGTTTGTGTATCTTCGTGTGGAAGGGAACGGTGGAATCAAATTTGTTTTCCATCCCTCCGGACCATTCCTGCTGTCGCTGACCACCCAAGTCTTTCCTCGCTCCCGCCTTCGTTGCCGAACATGATCAACCCAGTCTGCTTTTGCCTGTTCCATCCGTTCTGGCTGGTGTTCGTTCTCAGCATCGTTTCGCCGGTTGTGGTGGTTGGCGACGAATCGGTGGGTTCCAATCAGCCGGCATCTGTTGCGGTGGCGGAGGACACTCCCGCTGGTCAACTTGAAAATCAACCTGGTGTCCAAGTTTCCGTCAGCGATTTCCATGGGTTTGTTCAACGTGAATTCAAGCTGGACGGAGTGGCTTGTAAGTTGGTCAGCCCTGCGACGTCCGCCGAGAATGCACCATGGATTTGGCGGGCTCGGTTTTGGGGCCACGAACCGCAACTCGACGTGGCTTTGTTGAATCAGGGGTGGCACGTCGGTTACTGCGACGTCGCAGATTTGTTTGGCAACGAAACCGCGCTCAAGCGTTGGGATCAGTTTTACAAACTCAGCCAGCAGATCGGTTTGAATCCCAAGCCGTTGTTGGAAGGGATGAGTCGTGGCGGGTTGATTGTGATGCGGTGGGCATCCGCCAACCCGGACCAGGTCAGCGGCATCTATGTCGACAACGCGGTCATGGACATTCGTTCGTGGCCAGGTGGCAAAGGAGACGGCATCGGCGCGCCTCGAGCATGGAAGACGTGTTTGGATGCCTATCAAATCACCGAAGAAGAATCAAAGTCGATGGAAGATGGACCGCTGCATCGTTTGGCTGGACTTGCCAAAGCGGGAGTGCCCATTTTCGCCATGATCAACGAACAGGACAACGTCGTTCCGCCGAGTGAGAACAGTGATGTGTTAGTCCGACGCTACCGAGAATTCGGCGGCCAAGTCCGAGAATTCCGTCGACCCGGATTGGGGCATCACCCGCACTCATTGAAGGACCCTGCTCCGCTTGTCGAGTTCGCCGTTCAAGCGGTTGCGAATTAAAGGGACTTGGCCACAATTGGAATTCCGACAGTGGCAACTCTGAAGTCAATGATCTCGCTCAGTTGGGCGAGTTAGCTTTCACGCAGGGCACGTGAATGGCGAGGGACGAAGGGAAGTCAGTGTGAATGAGGATTGGGTGAATGGATTGTCCGTCGTGGACACTACTGCAACATCGACCACGTCCCTTGGACGCGTAAAGTGCAGCGTCGGCACGTTTGAAGGCGGTTCGGAAAGTGTCGTCGCTGTGAACGGCGGTGACTCCGCAGCTCACTGAAATTTTGATCAGATCCTGAGGGCCGTGTGAGAAAGTACAGGAAGCTTGTAGTCGACTCGCAATCGCTGATAGTTCTTTCAGGTCTTCGACCGGGAACAAAACGGTGAACTCCTCTCCGCCATGGCGGTGTAGATCCCACTGCTCATCGGATGCTTGCGAGAGTTGGTTTGCAACACGTTGGATGACTTGGTCGCCCTCATCGTGCCCGTACAAATCGTTGATTGCTTTGAATCGATCGATGTCGACGACGACCAAACCAAACATGACGTGATCATTTCCAAGTCTTGTTCGTCGCTGCTCGAAGGCAATGTCGCTCGCACGACGATTGCCAAGTTGCGTGAGTCCGTCGGTGAGCGAGTCTTCTTCCGCTTGCCGCAGACGCTTCTGTCTTGCAATGGAAAGCTGAGTCATTCTTGCGAGGACCTGTCCCACCATGTGTTGTTTGGGCAAGTAGTCCTGTGCGCCTGCTTGGATCGCTGCGATCGCAGTTGTTTGCCGCTCGTCACCACTCAGAATGAAAATGGGGACGTGGGGTGAATGATTGCGTATCGTCTCGACGGCTTCGACTCCGACATTGTCGGGCAGTCCGAGATCGAGAAGCACGAGGTCGAAGTTGGAGATTGCCAGTTCGGAGAGCGCCATGGCCAATGATTCGGCCTGCGTGACCGACACTTCAAAGTCAGGAGACCTGCCCAGCATCATTTGGATGAACTGGGCTTCCTCTTTTCGATCTTCGACGTGAAGTATATTGATGGTCATGTCAGTTTCGATGTTATTGCGATCGATAGGGCAGATTCGCCTGCTGGGGCACGTGAACTGTAGGACACAAAGGTGTGACCCATGTTTGGTTATCAGGTAGGTGGATCAACTCAAAAAGCCTTGGTCCATCTCCGGTTTGGTCAGTCCGTTTCCATCGATTGTGAGGGATACATTGGATCCTCGTGATGTTCTTGCTCGATCCGTGCGTTGACGCATTGAGAGCCGTATGGCTATCGCGGGTTGTGTGCCAAAACACACGTTTTGCTTGACCGGGCCGCGTTTTGACATAGGCCCATGCGTGAAATTCGCGGGCAGAGCGATTTGGATCGCCGATTCATTTTGATGGAACGTGAGGGAACAATCGACTTGGTTTGGCTGGTTCCTGATCCCCCGCCGGATACACTCGTCTTGAACCGCGGAGAGAACTTGGTTGAAGTCTGCTACTTCCAACGAGCGTGCTGAACGATGGGATTCGACGAAGGCTACGAGTCCATGTTTCTCACTCGGGAGTTCGCACCTGCAAGTCTGCTGAGTCCTGTCATCCTGTTGCACCCGACCAGTAAGACGAGGGTGAGCAGCCCTTTCACTCCGAACTTTGTTTTGCGGCTGATCGGAATGCTGATATTGAATTCAAACTTTTCCATCCATTGGCTCCTGGTTTTCAACCTTCTTTCGTTCCTTTTGTTCAGCGTAATGGGTTTCAGCCCGGATTCAAATTTACGCTGATAGATCGGTGAAGCTTGTGTTCAAAAGCCGCTGTTGGCAAAGCTGGCCACTCTGAAATGGGCTTGCCGCAGCCATCGCGCGCATCCTGGTAGCAGCTCGCCGCACGGCACGTCGCTCATTCGGCCATAACCTGACAGGTAGGGTGTCAGTGCATCTCTTGCGTCGCCGACGGTCGGGATTGCTTTGTCGATTTCATGCCTGCCGTCTTGTGTTCCGGTGGACCATGGATCCAATCTTCGCCTAGTCGATCGATATCCATCGGGCAAATTCGGCAGATCTCCTATGGGCGGGCGCCTGCTGCGACCTGAACACGGACCGTCGCAACAACGGTCGGAGAGAGAGACTCCGCAGTGGCCCGAACGATAGTGAGGTCGACTGGTTGCTGCTGCTTCTTCGGCTCGGGTGCGGTCGTTTGCCCTCGCTTCTCCGGTGAGTTGTGCTCACCCAGGTAGTACGTCCTGCCACTGAGTGTGGCGACGGCCTGTCCAGAAACTTCGAGCCGGTACTGCGGCATTGCCTTTCAGATGCGTCCCATGGTCGTTGCTCATTCGAACAAGAGTTTTTGGGTATCGATTCCCTAAAAACTTGGTGGCAATGATTCGCACGCCCAATGGCTTTCGCACCGCAATCGATGAGTCAACAAAGAATAGCAAAGCTGTTTTGAGTACCCCCGACAGGATTCGACCAGGGCCGTATTTCTCGGGGAAAAGTAGGCTCTGCGGCAAAGTCGGGACAGAAAGCGGGACAGGTTAAAAAGCCTCGTCGAGCTTTGACCTGGCTTCTTCATCGACGGCACACCCGCCCATCAATTGCCGGCACGCACTCTGGCATGATTTCGGTTGCCGCATCACGCGGCGATTTCTTCCGGCGTGTCTCCAACGACAGCGACACACGGGAACATCGGAGAGTTCGACGGTGCAACAACGATCGACCTCGCTTCGCAACCGCCCATCGGATCTAGCGTGGGCGCTGCTCACTTGGATTGATTGCGTCGTTCTCAATCACTCCACTCCCTCTGCGGATCAGGTTTTGATCCGTCGCCTTCGCGTCTTCTGACTTGAGGCCGCACCGAGCCACTCTTGCTGCGGTGAGGGCTTGCACCGAATCGACTGCAAATTTTCCTCGCTCAGCCGCCGTTTTGTTCCCTGGTGCAACAAATCGGGAATAGCCGTTTGCCAAATTCAGTTTGTACTTGACGCATTTACCAGGGTGAACGTCGGGCAGTTGGTCAACGTGGCCACTCGATTTTCACCTGATGCGTCGCCTCAATTGCAAGTTTTTGGCGAGCACATGAGTGATTCTCCGAATCGAAAGATCTCCGTCCCCAAACGATTGGACGCCCGTTCAACGCGGATTGAACTGCGGCGTCCGAAAACCGACCGATCAAGCGAACCCCTCGCGTTCACGTACCAGCAAGCAGCGGACGCGTTGCAGGTCAGCGTGTCGACGATCAAGCGTCGCGTCGAATCAGGAGATCTCCACGTCGTGATGATCGGCACGCTCCCCCGGATCCCCAAAGCCTCGATCCAGCAACTGCTGGGCGAAGCGTAGCCGTCGGCTGCTCGCTCCTGGAATGGATCCAAATCCTAAACCAATCAACTTCTTAGAAAGGGCATCATGCCAAACCCCATTGCGTACAAAAAGTACAACAAGACAGCGTACCTCTTCCGTTTCAATCGACCTGATACAGGCAAGCGAACCACCTTGCGTCTGGGTGTCGTTTCGAAGTCCGTTGCAAATGACTTCGGTCAAAGGATTGACGAGATTCTGGAATGCAACAAGTACCAAACCGATTTGAGCCCGAAGCTCTATAGCTGGCTCTCGAAGCTGGAAGACGAGACCTACGATTTGCTCGTCAGGGCCGGGCTCCTGGCTGCCCGTCAGGCATCGACCCTGCCGCGATTGAAAGTCTTCCTTGATGACTATCGAGAACTCAAGAAGGGCGGTGGCGGACGAAGCGGCGGCTGGAAGCCTGGCACCTCGAACAATCGCAAACAAAGCGCGGATGACTTGGTCCGGTACTTCGGCGAAGACAAGGCTCTCCACGAAATCAGTGCTGGTGACGCGGAGGACTGGTTCCAGTGGATGCAGAAGCCAGCTCCCAAGGGACGTGGACTATCCGCGGCCACGGCATCGAAGAAGCTCAAGGACGCTCGCCAGTTTTTCCGTTACGCGGTCAAGAAAAAACTGATCGACGAAAATCCATTCGAAGATCTTCGAATTCCAACCCAGGACAATCCTGATCGGCTGGTCGAAGTGACTCGCGAGACGGTGCAGAAACTGATTGATGCGTTCGACGATCCTGAGTTCAAGCTGGTCCTTGCGTTGGCCCGGTTTGCTGGGCTGCGTGTGCCCTCGGAGGTTTCTTGCCTCACCTGGGATGACATCGACTTTGATGAGGAGACGATGCGTGTCTTTGCTTCCAAGACGGAGCACCACTCACGTGGTGGCCACAGAATCTGCCCGCTTCTTCCTGAGCTCGTTCCTTACCTCCAGGCCGTACGGCCAGCCGACGCAAAGCACGATGACTTCGTGTTCAGGCAACTACGAGGCCCGAAGTTGAATTTGCGGACACCTCTGCTTCGCAAGATTGAGTCGCTGAAGATGGAGCCATGGCCAAAACTCTTCCAGAATCTACGAGCGAATGCACTAACCGACTTGGCTGAGGAGCACCCGATCCACAAGGTTTGTCGTTGGCTTGGCAACACGGTCGATGTAGCGATGCGACACTACGTGATCATCAAGAAGCGAGAATATGACGGGCCCCGCCAGGACAGGAAAAATCGCTAATCGATCAAGTGACACCCATTCCAATTTCCCTCGTTCCAAACAAGGAAAACAAGATGATGATGCCCAGCAAAAGCGGGACAGAAAGCGGACAGATTGAAAAGCCTCGTGGAGCTTTGACTTGGCTTCTTCGTAGGCGGCATGCCTGCCCATCAATTGCCGGGACGCACTCTGGTGTGAATTTAGTTGCCGCACCACGCGGCGACTTCTTCCGGCGTGTCTCGGCTCTCAGTTGTCTGCATCCCTTTTGATGCGACCTCGTGCGTCCTTCGGATCTTCGAAAGACGCACCTCTCTCTTCGTTCTCGCACACAGCAAGGCGTTCGTCCAACGCCGAATCAACCATACAAATCGAAAGTAACTCACATGTCAAAAATCAACTCGCCTCAAACGACGTCATCAGGTTTCGTTGTCGTGTCCACTTTCAGTCAAGGGAAGCGTCCTCGGGGCCTTCCGGAACGTGCCGACTTGCTTGCACTCGCGACAACCTATCTGGAAAAACAGACTTTGCATTGGCCTGGGCTCGCCGGCGGCAAGCTTCTTCCCAAACAAGACCAGGAGTCACTTGCTCGGTTGGCGAACGAGTTCGAGGCAAGCTACGCCTCGGGCCAGTTGGGCTCTCCAATTGCTCCGGCGACCCTCGGATCCGACTCCCCTGAACTTGGTGCTGCCTACATCCGCTACAGCGACGCCAACTCGAATACGCGGTCGCTCGATCAACAGCTAATCAACGTTCTGCAAATCGCGCGGCGGGAACAGGTCTTCATCCCTTGGAACCGCGTTTTCGCCGACGCGGCAATTAGCGGAACAACGGTCAATCGATCGGGCTACCAAATGCTCCGCGAGCTGGTTCAGTCTGATCAATCGCAGATCACTCGACTGTTTGTCGACGACCTTGACCGACTGAATCGAGAGCAGATCGAGTCGCTTCGGTTTCTTCAGCTAGTAAACGCAAACAACATGCGTCTCACAACTGCCAATGGCTTTGACTCGTCGCAGCAAATGTCGAAATTGACACACGCGTTCAAAGCGATTCAGAATGAGCTTTTCGTTGATCAGCTGAAGGAGAAGGTGATTCGAGGGATGAAAGACGAACATGCCCAGGGACAGAATCTCGGCCTTCCGCCAACGGGATTCAAGGTTGTGCCCAAACGTGACGCTTCGGGAGTTCCCATCCTCGATCGGAACGGCAAGTGCGAAACAGAAGTCGTGATCGATGAGGAAGCGGCGGCGGTTGTTCGCAGAATTTTCTCGATGTACGCAGACGAGAAGAAGAGCCCTGGAGACATTGCTCGAACACTGTGCCAAGAAAACGCGTTGGATCGAAATGGCTGGAACGCGACAACGATTGGCCGCACGTTGAGAAACGAACGCTACATTGGAGTCTACGTGTGGGGGAAGCGCCGTACCACAAAGAATCCAGAGACCGGAAAGCGTCAAGATGTCATGCGTCCGGAGTCTGAGCATCTTCGACGCGAGGATCCTCACCTGCGTATCATTGACGACGAACTTTGGAAGGCCGTCCAAAACCGCCTCGCTGAAATGTCGCGCAACACCCGGCCGAAGGGGGCCAAGAAATCGCGGCAAGCATGCTATCCTACGAGGTTGTTCGATTTGTACTGTGGGTATTGTGACAAGCCGCTATGGCTCAGCAGAAGCGGCAAGTACTCTCACCTGCAGTGTCTCCATGGAAAAGGGGGATCAAATAATTGTGAGCTGCGAACCTCCAAATCGATCCGCATCATTGATGACTGCATTCTCCAATTCATTAAAACCCAGGTTCTCGACGAAGCGATCGTCGACGGTCTGCTCGTGAAGGCCAACGCATTCTTAGCCGAAGAGGCCGCGAAGCCGACAAAGGACACTGCGGAGCTGATTGCCAAGATTCAAGCGGAAGAACATACCATCAAGCGACTTGCCGAACGGCTTGCCGTTCTCGGTGACGGCATCGCGGCCCAGACGCTGCTGCAAAGCGCCGTGAGAGCTCAAGAAGAGTTGAAACGCCTGCAGGCGGAACTGGATATCGCTTCGGCAGTGAATTTTCGTCCGGAGCCAATTGGTCGTGAAGCGTTCATGGCGTTGCTAGTGCATCTACGTGAGCTGATGCACGAGGATGTGGTTGCATCACACGAAGTCTTGGCAAAGTCGCTCGGCCGAGTCAACATCACGCAGGGCCCCAAGGCCAAACGGGGGCACACTTGGATTGCTGAACTGGACATCAACCCAGCCCCCGTATTTCTGGAGATCGCCAAGAACAAGAATTGTCCAAGTTCGGGTTCACTGGATTACCTCCAGATCCGAAGTTGGACAAACAAAAATCCCATCACTGTTAAGATTGACCAACGCGGGGAATACCAGCAAATCAGCAGCGACCCAAAGGCCTCGTCGCCAAACACTCCTCCATCCGGATAGGCCTTCCGAGCCTTCGGACCGTCAACTCGCGAGTCAGTCGGCTGAACTCCGTTGGCATTACGACCAGGCAAGACGATCAGCCGTTGAGGCGAGCATAAGCATAAGCCACCGTCAGTGTTGACTGTCGTGGCTTGGGGCCCCACTCACGCGCCCATACCCCATTTCGTGCCAGACAACTAACCTCGGCTGGAACAGCTCGTCACCGAGGTCACAGAGCACTGGCTCCATCAACTGCATCGACGCAGTCAGAGGGGCTGAGCGGCATGGCCCTCAACTCGAATCAACCAACTCGTTGACCGCTACCTCCGGCAGCCGAAGATTCTACATCCGTATCTGAAAGACTGCTTTCTCGCTCGACTGGCAGCAGGAGCAGTGTGAATTACAGCTTCGCCTACGGATCTGTGCGGGGGGCGGCTAGCAACAGCCGTCCCTATCGTGATTCTTGGTGAAGTCCTCTCGAAGCCAGCGACACCGTCTTCGAACGTCTCGTCGGCCAGGACGCTCGCGGCAAGTAACCGCCGCCGCTCCGGTGATTCGAATCACGAATGGAAACTTTTCTCTCGGCCCCATCCTCCCTCGGCTCCGGCCCATCGTCAAACTCCTGCTCCGTTTGAGTGTAGCGGCATCCATCCGCCCCCGCGGGAGATATTGCGCACCGATTTTCCGCCGGGCAACTTTATTCCCCCGCTAAAACATGCTGATCACTTGCCCACAAGTGGGGGGGCGAGGATAATCTGCCTGCGGAAGATCCACCACAGGATGAACCGCACGTGAATGCTTAGACAGAACATCATGAAAAAACGCACTCGACGGCAATCTGCAAAATCACGACGAAGTTCAATCGAACGACTCGAAGCGAGGAACCTTCTCGCTTCCGACTGGACCAATCCAGTTGTTTGGGAGGATGTCAACTCCGATGGTCGAATCAGTGCGCTCGACGCACTGAATGTAATCAACCAAATCAACCGTGAAGGATTGAACGAGGATCTGTCATCGGTGCGTCCAGCTTCCGAGCGTTATTTCTACGATGTAAACGGAGATGCCCGCTTGACTGCGGCTGACGCACTATGGGTAATCAACGCCCTTAATCGCAACTCAACAATTCCCGTTGAACTTCGCGAGAGCGAAGATTCTCTTGGCTTGAGTGATGTCAAAACTCTCAGGATTTCCATCGGCGAATCGGCACAACAAACGAGGAAGTATCGGTTCCGCCTGGACACGTTTTGGGGAGACCAATCGGCGAGCAATGTTTTAGATAGCGTCAGCGTTTACCTGGTATCTGAAAACGCTTCTGACTTGAACGATGAGTCAACGACAGACCGTTCCTTGTTGACGGTGACCCCTAGAGGTATCGCGTCTGGGAATGAACGCGTTCGCTTCGATGGCAATGTCGTTGAAGTCGATCTTTCGAGCGCAGGCGACCTGCAGGGAGCCTTGCTCGAATTTCGACCGCTCTGGGCTGGGAATTTGAGCAGCCGAGTTGTTGTGACGCCACTAACAAATGAAGTGCGGTCAGCGAACCTAGTGAGCGCCGCGTACTCGCCAAATTTTGCTGTCCAACCTGGGCAAGCAACCGATACGACGGTACTTCAGTCAAAAGAAACTTTTGCGATTTCCCTGCAAGATGTCTCTTTTGATCGCGACCTTGAAACGACTTCCGTGACACTCTCGATCAAGAACGAAGGATCAGCTATTGGAGCGGGTAGCGTTCTCACATTCCAAAACCTTCCGACTGGCGTGGAGGTACTCAACCGCTCTGGAATCACAAGCGACGGCTTACCCTATGTATCGCTTCGTAACGCCATTCCAAGTGGATGGCTCGGGAAGAACGCGACGACACTTCCGATCACAGTCAATTTGACTGGTGTTCGCACACGTTTTGGGAAAACTCGAATTGGCTTGCTTGCGACAGGTGAAAACCAAGCGCCTACGGTATCGTCAATTCCGCCGAGAGAGGTTGCGATCGGATCGACAGGACGCATCAACATTGCAGCGTCCGATGCAAATGGAGATTTGCTCTCCTATGTCATGCGAGATCGAGATGGACTGACGGCGGTCACTATTTCAGGAACCGAGCTGATTGTACGGCCTGAACCGGGTGATCAAGGAACGTATGAAATAGTTGTCGCCGTTTCTGACGGCCTCCTCAGCACCGAGCAGAAAATTGAAATCAATGTGCCTGAGTTGACGGAGGGAGACACACGCATCGCGGGAACCGTACTTGGTATTGATGGTAGTCCCCTGGCCGGCGTGCCAATCGAACTCGGCGGATACTTTGACACAACCGACGAAAGCGGGCGATTTGAAATCGCACTCCCGACAATGCTTGTGCCCACCGCGCGGTTCGATATAGCGATTCCTGTTGGGGATGTACAGTTCGATCCATTCAACACCGGCACCCAAACCATTCCCTTCAGGCGGGCGCGGCATGAACCGGGAACAGGAACGGACCTCGCGAACCCTCGCCTCCATCCGAATCTCGTCTCCAGCTTTCTAGACGCAAGCGTCGTCTACGGCTCTGACGAAGCGAGAGCGACGGCACTACGAACACTTTCGGGTGGGAAGCTCAAAATGGACGCAGGCAATTTGCTTCCTGCAAACACGGATGAGAACTTCCCTGATGGCCCGCTTGAAAACGACAATGAAGGACGGTCAGACCCGTCCACACTTTTCTCTACGGGTGACACGCGAGCAAACGAGAACGTTGCACTGCTTTCGCTTCACACCGTTCTGGTGCGTGAGCACAATCGGCTGACCGACCTCTTCGCAGCAGAGAATCCCGCAGCGAATGATGAAACGCTTTACCAACGTGCCAGGCAGGTCGTTGGTGGTCTTCTGCAACAGATCACGTATTCTGAATACTTACCGGCGTTATTGGGCCAAGACGCGATTGCTCCCTATGATGGGTACGATCCTGAAGTGAACCCAAGCCAGAGCGCATTGTTTGCTGTCGCAGCGTTTCGACTGGGGCACTCGCAAGTCTTCAGTGAACTTGAGCGACTCGACACGGACGGAAACTCGCTGCCGGGTGGACCGATCGCGTTGAAAGATGCCTTCTTCAGCACCGACCCGATTCGCTTGGATGGAATCGACCCGTTTCTTCGCGGCTTGGTTCAATCGAGGGCGGAGTCAATCGATCCGTTTGTTATCGATGATCTAAGAAACTTTTTGTTCGGCCCTCCTGGGTCAGGCGGTATGGATCTCGCCGCGATGAACATTCAGCGCGGGCGGGACATGGGCTTGCCGTCCTACAACCAAGCTCGGATTGATTTTGGCTTGGCACCTGCGGCGACGTTTGATGAAATTTCTTCTGACTCGTCAATCGTGTCGTCTCTCCAGAACACCTATCAGTCGGTCGATGATGTCGACGTGTGGGTTGGGGGACTTTCAGAAGATCATGTGGCGGGCGGCGCAACGGGCGAATTATTCAGTCGAATCATTGCGGATCAATTCCAGCGTGCGAGAGACGGCGATCGTTTCTGGTTCCAGAACGGGGTATTCAACGAAAGCGATCTCGACTTGATTCAGCAAACGACACTTGCGGGTCTAATCGAACGGAACACGGAGATTTCGGGCTTACCCGATAGTGTCCTCACGCCCGACCTCTCGACAAAAATGGAGCTTGGTGACGGGACGGCAAGCGATACGCTCATCTCGGAGTATCGGACTTTTTCGGGCGTGGGCAACAACCAAACACAACCAGAACTCGGTGCGGTTGGCACACCGCTTGTTCAGAATCACTCCTTGGGATACTCCGACGGTTTCAACAGTCCCGCAGGTGAAAATGCTCCTAACCCTCGCACCATTAGCAACAACGTACAAGCTGATCGAGGAGCGAGTGCATCAGCCAGTCTTTCCGGCATGATGGTTTATTGGGGACAGCTTATCGACCACGATCTTGGGCTTACTCCTGGTGGCGTGTCCGACACGCTCAAGATTTTTGGAGACTTGAAAGAAGGAACGGACTCGTATCCTTTTGTTGCCGAACGACTTGGCCTTGTTCTTGGTCACGATGCTTACGTGGGTGCTCTAAATGAGATTGAGCGTCCGATCTATTTGCCTGTACTGGACATGGCAAATTCGGTGACGGTCGATCCGAACGCAATGACAATGGTGACGACAGCCAATATTCCGATGGCCGAGCTTGGCATTGCAGCGGGAACGCTCAAAAATCGTCAAGGGCAGTTGTTCAGTGGCAATATCAGCATCACCGAAGTGCCACGCGATCTCACGCCTGCCTCATTACCGGACAACTTGATTCCAGAAATGGTCGTCACCATTCAGCCAGCCGACATGGTGTTTGAGACTCCAGCTCCACTTAGTTTGCCAAACACGGCTGGCTACGAACCTGGGGCAATCGTCGATCTCTATTCGATCAATCCCACGACGGGCGAGTTCGATGATGTGGGCGATGGTGTTGTCAGCGCCGACGGCCTGCAAATTACCACAACCTCGGGCGGGGTTAGAAACAGTAGCTGGCATTTCTTCTGTCCGCCCAATCCAGATTCGTCTAATAATCCACAGAATCCACATCCGGGATGCCCCACCTGCCCATCGGCGACTGGAACGGCAAGTTCCGATGTTGAATTTCAAACAGGTGCGTTAATCGAAACGCACGATCTCGTTTCATACAATTCGCTGGGTGTTCAACGCGGCGTATCGCTCGTTTACGACTCAATTCGCGCTGATCCGCGACCGGTGATCCATTTCGGTTTTGACCGAGTGGCAAGCAATTTTCCAGAGGTTTTTCTGACAGGTCGAGTTGACTCGGCAGCATTCACATCCGGAGGGATTGGAACGGTAGACAATGGTCTGTTGCCGGGTGAGAACATCTGGGCAATTCCAGATGGACAAACGACGGCACGTGGCGCCATTCAGCTCGATCTACGTAATTTGCGAACCGGGACTTACCAATACACGACTTATCCCCGCTTACTTGTTGGAGATGATGGGCGATTCCGGAATGTCGTGAACACTGAATTTCAATCCATACTTACGCATGTCAACACTCGCGAAAGCGTTTTTGGTGCTGGGTGGGGAGTATCAGGTTTGCGGGAAGCCAAGCTTGATTGGCGGTCAGCTGGCGGAGGTGGAGGTGGAGGAGGCATCACGGCATATTTTCTAGATAACGTGCTGATCGTCGATGGCGATGGTGGTGAGATTTTGTATCAGCGCGACCCTTCAAAAGAAAATCAGTTCAAGAGTTTTGCTTCTGGTGATTATTCCACCTTGACGCAAGAAGGGCTCAATTCGCTCGTACACCGGATGAAGAATGGGACAACATATCGATATGAATTCGTATTTGGCGAAAACAGATCTGGTCGTCCCGAGACGCTGCAATTGATTTCGATGACTGATCGAAACGGAAACACGACTAGTTACCGTTATGACAACGGGATCGGAATCACGGAAATCGTCGATCCCGTCGGTCTCTCAACAACATTCGTTTACGTCGGGGATCACGTTGCCTCAATAACTGATCCCGCTGGTCGGACTACGAAACTATCGGTTGAGAACAATGGACTGACTTCGATCGAGGATCCCGATACAACCGTTCGAACATGGTCATACGATGAACTCGGGCATATGGTCAGCGAGACAACCAAGCGAGGATTTGAGCAGCAAGCATTCTTTGACTTCTCAGGTCGTACCTATCAAGCGATTCGCGAAGACGGACAACTCATTGAGTACCAGCCGCTGCAAACCATTGGCTTGTTGCCTCCTGATCAAACACGAAACTTCACGAATCCGCCAAACGCTTTTGAACGCCTGAGCGAGGCGACAGTTCCTTATGTAGATGGAAACGGGAACCTGATTGAGACTGTGGTCGATGGCCGTGGGCAATCGACAGAAGAACGTGATTCAGTTGGGAACGTTCGACGCATAACGCGGAATGAGGAGAACCAGGTCTCCAATGTTATTGATGGAAGAGGTAATCTTACTGAATATCGATACGATAATCTGGGAAATGTCGTCGAAATCATCGATGAAGTTGTAAGTGGGGCGGTCGCGTTTGAAGCTTCGATTTCCTGGACGGGGGCTATCGATAATCAATGGAATAATCCATTGAATTGGAATGAAGAACGAGTGCCAACATCTGTTGATAGGGTTTTGATTCGACGGACGAACGAAGCGATTGGTTCGGTTGTGGTTGGTCAAGCTCCAGTCAATGTCGATGCACTTGATTCATCCCTTCCAATCACGATTGACGGCGTGGCACTGACTCTGCGTGGCCAGTCTCGCCTGCAAGATGACCTGGGGGTTGTCGCTGGTGGGCAACTGGTCGTTACGGGCAACGATTCCGATCTCATTGTTCTGGGACAGATTTCTGACGATGAAGGCGAGATCATCGCTCGCGATGGGGCAACCATCGAATTTATATCGGTCGACAAAATTATTGATGCCGATGGATCCATCGCTTTGGGAATTCGAGCAATTGGGTCAGAAAGCAGCGTCAAATTTTCGAACCTCACAAGCATTGCTGCAATTCCTAGACGCTTGACCATTTCTGCTTTGGAAGGGGGGGCTGTCGATCTGGGGTCGATTGAGGCACCTGTTGGTTTGCAGCTAGAAGCATCCAATTCCGGTGTAATCAACCTTGCCCGCGCAACTAGCTTGATTGGGGGTGGAATCTCAATTTCTGGCGGAACGATCAACGGAATAGAATCACTTGAAAGAATTAGTGATACGAACATCTCGATTTCGGCTGGATCAGTTCTCGAACTGCCTTTGCTACTATCAACATTTGAAGAAGGGGGGGCGACTAGCCAATCCCGCTTCGATATTTCCGAAGCCGCAACTCTAATTTTTAGATCGCTAGAAAGTTCTTCCTATATCTCGGCAAGCCTACGCACTGGTGGAGAAGTCCAAGCTCCAGAGTTGCTGGAAGCGAACAACTTCTTTTTTGATGTTCAGGGCGACTCACGGTTCGATGCACCAAAGCTGACACGGGCCACGCGTGGTGAGGTCCGTTTTCAAAATGTGAACGCATTCCCTATCGCTCAGATTTCGGACTTTGACTATTCAACTGTTCGAGTTCGGGATATCAGTGTGACGATGCCGCTGCTGACAAGCTATGCGGAACCGGATTCGCTTGCGGGTATGTCAGCGTTTCAAGTTACGGGAGAGGGAGCTGAACTTTCTTTGCCAGCACTTGCGACATTCATCGATTCCGGTGCCGGGCAAGCAGCGACGACTTTCCTTGCGGAGGATGGTGGCACGCTTAATATCCCACTGCTAATACAAAGTAACACTGCAAGGTTTGAGGCTCGTCGGGGTGGAACGATACGATTGCCAGAATTGGTTGCTTTCAATAATTCGAATGTGATCGTCGCTTCTGAATCCGCCATTGAAACTCCGAAATTAGAAACATTCACCTCTGGTTTCCTGCAACTTACCGGAAGCGGTCAGTTCCCATCGGAGAGAATCACAGGTCTCGATTTTGCTTCAGTTCACGTCACAGACAAGGTTGTCAGTTTTCCTCTGATCACCAGCTACTTGGAGCCGAATCAGCTCGCCGGGATGTCATCGCTCCGGGTAAGTGGCGAGAACGCGGAGTTGTCGTTACCTGAACTCGCGACCTTCGTCGACTCAGGTGCCGGACAAGCGGTGACAACCTTCCTTGCTGAGGATGGTGGTACGCTCAGCATTCCACTGCTGACACAAAGTAACACTGCAACGTTTGAAGCTCGCAGGAATGGCGTAGTTCAGCTTCCTGAGCTGACCAACTTTGATCGCTCCACGGTTTCTATCTCGGACGGTGGTGTGTTCGAGGCACCCATGGTTGAATCAATTGAGTCTGGTACGGTTACTGTCGTCGGAGATGTCACGTTTCCGTTTGATCAAATCACAAGCCTGAATGACACCTTGGTGAACGTTCGTGGCGGCCAAGTGAGTCTTCCGCAAATTTCTACGGTGACAACAGCGAGTTTTCGCTTGTCGAACAGCGGGATGGTCACACTTCCTGAACTCGTTGATTTTCGAGGATCAGAGGTGATCGTCAGCGATGGTTCGGCATTTGAAGCCGACAAACTTGAAACTCTCTCCGGGACACTTGAGATATTCGGTTCCGGTCTATTCCCAACGAGTCAACTTACAGACATTGATCAAGCGTCTATCAAGGCAACTGACGCAGCGGTTAGTTTTCCGTTGATCACGAGTTACCAAGAATCAGGAAATCCGTTTGGAGGAAGCATTCGCGCGATTGGAGTTTCTACAACGCTTAGTTTCCCAGCCCTTGCCAACATCATCGACTCACCAGTCGCTGGAACCGTCTTTTCCGCTGAGCAAGGTGGTCTACTTGAGCTGCCAAGACTCACGTCAAGTAACACAGCATCACTTCGAGCACAGGGTGGTGGAAAGATCGATCTTCCGACATTGACGATCGTCGAAAACTCAGACGTGATTGTTGGTGACGGATCGCTTTTTGTAGCACCTCTGTTGACTACTCTCACTGGCAGCCTCGCAATCACTGGAAGCGGCCAATTTCCTACAAACCAAATTTCAAACATTGATGAAGCAACGATTACAGTAGTTGATGCAGTGGTGAGCTTTCCGTTGATCACCAGCTATGTTGAATCTGGAAGGCCATTTGGAGGAAGTGTCCGAGTAAGCGGTTTATCGGCAAGCCTGAGTTTTCCAGCACTCGAATCGATTGTCGATTCACCTGTCGCTGGCACCGTGTTTTCAGCCGATCAGGGAGGCGTTTTGGAGCTACCGCTTCTCATCTCAAGCAACACAGCAGGGCTTCGGGCGCAAAATGGTGGCACGGTCGAAGCACCCAAGCTGACGACAATCGAAAATTCCGAAGTGATAGTCGGTGACGGTTCGATCTTCATGGCGGAAAGTCTGAGGAGTGTCACGGGTCGCTTGTCGATCACGGGAAGTGCTGCTTTCCCAGCAAGTCAAGTCACAAGTGTTGGTAACACTGCGGTAACCGTCCTTGACTCATCCGTTGTTTTTTCCGGCTTGACCACAGTTGAATTGAACGGCACAAACCGACTTGAGTTCCAGGCCACTGGTCAAGAGGCTTTACTCTCGTTTCCCAATTTGATAACCCTCTCAGTTGGCGATGCCGGGACATCGTCATTCGCTTTTTCCGCGAACAATGGAGCAAGTCTACGACTAGCATCATTCGTGAACGCCGATGCCGACCGAGTGCGATTCAATTTAACCAATAATAGTCGTGCAGCACTTCTGAGCTTAGCTGACACGGCCGGCATCGAACTTAACTCCGATGCTACGTCTGAGTTCTTCTTTGATGAGCCGCCAAATGGAGAAGGCGAGTTCTTGAATCAGTCGACTTTCTTTTCGGCGTCGGAGCTAGCAGGTAGCGTAACTGCCGCCGAGGGCGAAGATGACGAGGAACCAACAGAACCTCAGACTGTTTTCTCAAGAACGTTTCGCTATGACCCAATCTTCAATCAAATGGTCTATGAATCAGATGGATTGGGACGGCAAACACTCTACCAAATTGATCCTCGAAACGGAAACGTTCTATCGGTTACGAACGAAGTTGGATCTCAAAGAAGTTTTCCAGAAGACACCTCGATTGCGATTGATGTATCTGGGGCTGACTACAGATACATCGATTTTGATGGAGATCAATCGCGAGAACTTGCCTTCACTAGCGGTACACAGTTGTTCGTTGGCACTGAAACCGACGGAACTGTTGATGCGTTGGTTGCTTTCGAGTCGGAAGATGCGATAACGAGTTTTTCCGAAGGTGACTTCAACCAAGATGGTTTGCAAGACGTTGCTATCGCGACGCGAACTTCAGCAAGCGTTTTACTAAGAACGGCATCCGGAGGATTTGAAGAACTCAGCATTTTGGCTGACTCAGATGAGTTGGTTTCAATGGCGGCATTAGAAGACCTTGATGGGGATGGAGTCGATGAACTTGTCGTTGGACAACGTGCTTTTGACCCAAACAGTCGGACATTCGGAACTCAGCTTGATTTCTACCGACGCAGTGGTAATGAAACAATTCTGGCCGGCGGCTATTTAGAAGAGTTCACACAAAACGGTCCTGTTAGTTCCATCAAAGCGGGCGATTTTGACCGAGATGGCGAACGAGACTTACTCCTGTTGGTTACTCAGCTCGTAGATGAAAGAGGGTCAAGTCTTAGCTTTCTCCGAGTAGCCTGGGGAACATCAACTTTGCAATATGAAGGGGATGGATTCTTAGGGCAGACGAATACCGCAGCAAGAATGGAGTTTGAGCTAATCGATTCGGACCTTGACGGAAATCTTGAACTCGTGTCTCCAACGCTGAGGAATGTCGAGATAAACTCGGACCGCTCGTTGGATTATCTGCAAGTCGCGGATGTCGATCGTTTCCTGACAGATCTTTCGCTTGCTGACCTCAATGATGACGGACGCCTCGATATTATTGGAATCGTGAGGGGTGACAACGCAACCCAACGACTTGATCAACAGCCCGGAAATCTTGTGATCCGACTGTCTGCCGCCGATGGTGGTTTCTTAAATCCATTTTCCGTTGCAGTCGGAGACGATCCTCGGAACGTTTTTGTCGAAGACTTTGATAACGATGGACGCCTAGATATTCGGACCCGTCATAAAGCGAACGATGCGGACTCTTCAGAATTGCACACCATCTTCGCGGCGCACGAGCGTTTCTTCGGAGCTATTGGCGATTCTGATGACCAGATCACTCGGTACAGCTACACGCCACAAGGCTTGGTTGACACGATGACAGACCCGTTCGGGCGGGTGATGGACTACGACTACGACCAATTTGGTCGTCTGATCACAACCACGATGGCTAAGGGCACGCCTGACGAGGTTGTTTATCGCAACGAGTACGACCAATCGAAAGTTGGCGGACGAGCAGGGATGCCGACGGCGACGATTGATGCGAACGGTAATCGAACTGAGTTCGATTATTTGGCAATGAATCCAGTCGAGCGGATTTCGGAAGCCGATCCAGACGGTGACGGACCACTCACGTCGCCTGAGACGACGTTCTTCTACGACGAAGAACTCAACATGACTTTGGTGGTTGATCCCCTCGGACATGAAACGAGGTACGAGTTTGATGAGCGTGATCGTCAGGTGACTGTCATCGAAGCCGATCCCGATGGCGACGGGCCGCTTGAGCAGCCAATCACTCGCTACGAGTATGACGGAAACGATAATCTCACCAGCACCACCGATCCGCTCGGTAACGGTTCGCAGAATGAATACGATGCTCGCAATCGTTTGGTCAAGTCGATTGATCCCGATGGGGGTGGCATTCGGTACGAGTATGATCTCGACAACAACTTGATCGCTCTCATTGATCCAGTCGGCAACCGCACTGAGTTTGTCTACGACTCGCGTGACAGGCTAGTGAGCGAAGTGGATCCACTCGGGGCAATCACGCAGTATCGCTACGACGGAGCGAATAACCTCATCGAGAAAGTTGATCGGAACGGTCGGGTCACACAGTTTCATTACGATGATCTTGATCGACTTGTGACTGAAAACTGGCTCGTCGGTGAAGAAATCGTCAACACAATCACGTCGGTGTACGACATCGTCGGAAACCTCGAATCGATCACAGATGTCTACAGCGATTTGACCTTCACTTACGACAGCCTCGACCGAGTAAAATCGGTCGACAACGCGGGAACACCCGAAGCTCCAAACGTCCTTCTCGAATACACGTATGACGGTAATGGGAATGTCCTCACGGTCATTGACACGATTGAAGGCGAAGCGGGAGCAACAACAAGCTACGCTTACGATGGACTCGACCGACTCGCAACACTCCAGCAAACGGGAACGGATGTCGCGGACAAACTCGTCGACTTTTCCTACAATGCTATCGCTCAATATACAGGCATCCAGCGATACTCGGACACCGTTCGCAGCCAGCTTTCGGTTCAATCAAGCTATCTCTACGACTCGCTCAACCGCCTGAAGAATCTTTCGCACGATAACGCATCTGGCGAGCGATTGAGCTTCTTCGACTTCCGCTATGATGTTGCAAGTCGAATCACGCGAATCGAAGACGTCCACGGCGTCACGGACTATCAATTTGACGACCGCGATCAGCTCACTGCGGCTGAGCGAAGCGACTCAGACGCAAGAGGCGATGAAGCTTTCGTCTTCGATGCAAACGGCAACCGTGTTTCGAGCGAACTACACGGTGACGGGTACGTCACCGGAGACTCCAACCGTCTGCTTTCCGACGGCACCTTCAGCTACGAGTACGACGACGAAGGCAACACAGTCAAACGAATAGAGATTGCGACAGGTAACTATCGAATATTTGAATGGGACCATCGAAATCGCCTGCTCGCACTGAATGACTTCATGGGCAACGGAATATTGTATCAAGAGATAAAGTTCAACTATGACGCGATGAACCGCCGCATAACGAAAGTCGTTCGTGTATCGCCTAATAGTGAATTCGAAGAATCGACGATCTTTTTTATCTATGACGTTGAAAACGTAATAATAGACTTGACGTTATCATCGAATTCAGGAGAGATCGCAACGTTTGAAGAATCTGTCAGGTATCTGCATGGCATTGATACCGACCAGGTTATTAGCCAAGAGACGGCGAAGCTCTCTGCCAATATTAGGTTGGATTGGTTGCTTACTGACCAGCTTGGGACAATTCAAGCAATCGCTTCGGCAAATGGTACTGAAGTGTCGACGTTCCGGTACGACGCATTTGGTAATCGAAAAGATGATGAAAGCCAAATTGGCCGCTACGGATTTACTGGGCGTGAGATCGATGAAGAATCAGGCATGATTTACTCGAGATCGCGATACCTTAACCCTGTAGTTGGTCGATTCTTTTCCGAGGACACAATTGGATTCGAAGGACTGGATGCGAACTTATACAGATATGTGACTAATTCACCTTTGCAGTACGTCGATGCTGATGGGAAACTACCGCGGATTTTTTCTGGCGAAGGATTCGATGTATTTGCGAACACCGCAGGAGACACAGCCAGCCCTGGCTCCCGTGTTGAGCACGGCCCGCGCCACGTCGACATCAAACATAAAGACGGCATCACAAAAGTCAAAGTCGATGATTTGTCGAAGATGGGAGCTGGTGACAGATTGGATGGCAAGAAAATCCCGGCTAATGTTCGAAAGAAAATCAAAAACGCCTCCGACTCAATAATCGGAGAGTTCGACAAACAGATTAGATGGCCAAACCAAGCTGGAAAGATCAGCCTCAAGTGCTTGCGTTTCCTCGGTTTTGTCGGAGCAGTTGTTGACATTATGACACCGCAGACACTGCAGTGCATTCCTGAGGAAGGATGCAACCCAGAAAATAACTAATTGCAAAAAAGAGCAAATTATGAACGTATTGACACCGATATGCCAAGTGTATTTGAAGTAATTGCCGAGACTGTTGAGAACAATATTTCATACCCGTGTGAAGCGAGCGAAACGCGACTAGGTTTTTTTGATTCAAATGGAAATGCGCAGAAGTTTGTCGATCGTGTAGCTCAGGCCCAACGTGTAGAGAAACTGTGGAGTGTTGATCCTTCGGAGCGTTTACTGGCGTTTCGGATTGAGTAATACACTTTCAAGTCGCCGTTTGTTCACTTATCAACGTCCCGCCAGCTAGCGTCGAGTACGCTCTGGATGCAGTACAACCACACATATGGAAGGCTAAAAGGCAGCCCAAAAACTACTTTAAGATTTGGAGTTGGTGAATTTGTCGAATTCTTGAACTACAGCGCAGGTGATTCCTCGTATTTGCAGCTTGGTGTAGTGGCCTGCCTGCCTCCGAATTCTTGCCGGGCTGGGACTGTGTTTTCTCCGGAGTTAGATGCATCAGACGAGAAATATCTAGTTCTCTATGAGAACGATAAATATTGGCACATACATGAAGTCTATTTGAGTGTCGCTCTTTCTAGGATAACGCCTGAAGAAAAACTAAAACTCCAGATTCGACTAAATCGACAAAGAGGTTAGCTGGAAAGCGCCGCTTTGACGAATGAACGTCGTATTTCGTCGATCGTAAAGACACGTGGTGCGTGGATCGGGGTGCCCAGCTAGGCGCTGAATGTCCTGATTGAGTGAGTTGAAAATTATTGCGACCCGAACGGAGTGGGGCGAAAGACGTTATGGGTAAAACAAGGTTATAGGAGTAGCCAAATCGCAAAAAGCACGCTTACCAAAAAGCAATTCTGTAAGGGCAGCACTGACAAGAGGCTCAGCCACCATGGGGAAGCAGGGGCTTTTTCGGCCCACGCGGACTCGACGTAAGACGAATTTGCGAACCAAGGCTTCCAGTACTTCCGAACAAACTCCTCGTTGAAAAAGTCGCTGTGCCCGTAGTCGTGGCCTCGATCAATGACTGACGCTCCACGTCCGAATCCGTGTCGTCCAGTGTCTCCGTAACCCCAGCTCAAAGATTTGGCTAAGACGGGAAGAACATCGCGTGTGCCGTAGTCATTGATAACATCGGTTTCAACACGGTGGGTGACTGTCTCCCAGGGGAACGAGCGCGGGATGATGCACCCGCACAACACGAGACGCTTTAACTTCAGGTCGGTCTGATCGGCGAGGATTCGTGAGATTGCATAGCTTCCAAAGCTGTGCGCGACCACTGAAATAGCCGCGCCGTCATTTGCAAACTTAGCGTTCTGAATTTCATGACGAACGTCATTGATCGCCGCAGAACGAGTCCCGATTGGAATCCAGAAACGGATAATGTCCAAGTAGCCAAACTTGATCGGTACAACCTTCACTCCGTCGATTTCACGAAGTACTCGCCCGACCATCGGCTGCCAATTCGCGTGCGTACGTATTCCGTGAGTTAGAACGACCTTCTCAGTAATTGAATCAGATGATGATGGCATCGGCCACGACTTGCCGAGTGATCTCGGGTGGCGTGATGATCGAAAGTGATTCGGGAATGATCGGTAGATCGGCGATCTTCGGATACGCCTTGTTCACGTCAATCTCATTTGAGCGGATAGGTTTTGCGGTCGGCGGCGAGCAAGGCTTTGAAGACCTTGTAACCATACTTGTGCGTGCGAGCCGATGCGCCGCCGACGGCGTAGGTTTGCAGCAAGAAGAGATTCGGTTTCGTTCATGCGGTCGAGTACTTTTGCAGAAGCGTGCGGTTCTGTAGTTGAGGGCGGAGACGTCGCAGGGAAACATTTTCGCGAAAAAACGATTTCGTGCGAACCCTGCTGACGCGAAAGCGTCTATTTCTCCGAACACACAAGTCACATTCATAGACGAGCGAGTAACGAGCTTTCTGATGTTAACGAATATTGAATCCAGTCGACTCGAACGGATACACGAAGGCAATCTCTTCGGCGGGCAACCGTTGAATACAGATAATGCCCCGGCGTATCCGCGTCTGATGTGACACTCGCTTTTATTAGCGAACGACTTCTTGATGAAGGCTCGGTGTCACACAGGCATCGAGCCTTTTTTCGTGTCCGCATTGCAGCGGGCAACCCCAATAACGAACCCAACATGGGCTGGTAGCTGAGACGGTCTAGCGGCGGTCTGAAGAACCGCAGACGAGGATTCGAGCGCCTCCCGGCCCACTGACAAGGAAGATATGCGCCGACAGCAAACGCTGCGGCGATGGAAGTAACACAACATCGGATACAGGTGCAGATGGAAGCACGCCTGGTTTGGGACCAGGAGGCTGTTTTCATTTGTGAGTGGCTCCGCCACGGGCGGTTCGACTCCGAGGTGTCCGACTTTTGCAACGACAGATGGTAGTCGAGGGCTGGTTGTCCAGGCCTTGCTGATAACGAGGTTGTGCCGAGTTCGATCCTCGGGGCTACCACTCACGACAACGACACGAAAGGAAACCAACATGCTGCCTGCACTGCGATTGAAACGCATAGCCGCGACTGAAAAAGCGGGGCTGTGGTGTAACTGGCAGCATGACGGACTTTTAATCCGTTCGGTGAGGGTTCAACTCCCTTCGGCCCCATCGCTACACATCGGCGTGTAGCTCAGGGGTGAGAGCGGCGTCCTTATAAGGCGACGGTCGCGGGTTCAATTCCCGCCACGCCGACTGAAACGAAACAACGACGACACATGGGATTGTGGCAGACAAGGTAATGCATCGGACTCTTAATCCGAGCGATGTGAGTTCAATTCTCACCGATCCCACTGAAGAAAGCGACTAGCAATTAGCTGCTAGCGCCTAGCTCCATTATTGGAAAGCTGATTGCTAAGAGCTAACCGCTAAAAGCTATTTTGATCTTTGACAGTTTGGTAGTGATGCATTTTTGCGCCCATGATGTAGCGGTAGCCTGCTGCCTTGCCATGGCGGAAGTGTGGGTTCGACTCCCACTGGGCGCTCTTTTGAGGTTTGCAACGAGAAGTTCGAAGCCCGAGAAAGTCACGATGCGGTGGGTCCTGTGTTGGTACGGGAACGCGGCTGTTAACCGCGCTGACGCAGGTTCGATTCCTGCCTCCGCAGCATTCACGCTTCAACCATCCCGCTTCCAACTTCCATTTGTGTCGTTGGCCGATCGGCAAAGGCGTCGGACCTCCAATCCGATCAGGCGGGTTCGATTCCCGCAGGACACTTTTCAGCAATGCCGGTCGCGATCAACCGATCGCGGAACGACGAGGGAGCACTGGCAACCATTTTCTCACCGAGGCGGCAACTGTTGGTTGTTGCACCTGACTTTGACTCAGGCAAACACAGGTTCGATTCCTGTCCTCGGCGCTGTGGCCGTCCTGCATTGGTTTCAGGAACTTCGCTGTGAACGAAGTCCATGTCGGTTCAATTCCGATCGGTCACACTGTGAACATATTCGGTGGCAATTTCCTCTGGGAAGGAAGCTTGATTGTCTATCAAGTCGCTGCGGGTTCGACTCCCGTTGCCATCGCTTTACTCAAGCCGCATTCGACTACTGGCTAGGTCGGCTGCTTCTCAGGCAGCAGGAAGGAGATCGAAACTGCTATGCGGTACTCGCTTCGATCGAAGCAACAAAACGGCATGGTAGATTCTGTTGGCAGAATCGTCTGGTTTTCATCCAGGAGTCCGCGGGTTCGATTCCCGCTCACGTCGCTGCGAGCAATCGCAAACTTCGGAAGTCACCCGGCCGGATGAGGACACTGTCTTGAAAACAGCTGCGGGTCAAACCGTTGTGGGTTCGAGTCCCACGGCTTCCGCTTGTTTGACGAAAACTTGGGAGCGTTTCCACACGGGAGGTTGTAACCCTTCTGCCTTTAATTGTGTGGTAGCCGGCGAGAGGTGCGATTCCTTGCGTTCCCACTTTTGCAAACACACGTCTCTGGTGTAACGGTAGCACTGCTGATTCCAAACCAGTAAGTCAGGGTTCAAATCCTTGGGGACGTGCTCTCCGGATCGACAAACACAGTCCTGTGGTCCAACGGCTACGACACCTGTTTTACACGCAGGAAACGATGGTTCGATTCCATCCGGGACTACTGCCGGCGTCGTGGTGACGCCGGCCCGCATTTGACCACGGAGAACGACAATGTCCAGAAACACGAAGTACGTGCAATGTGCGATGAGACGCAGCATCGCCGGCGGATCAGAGCAGATGACTTCGTTCATTCCGCGAGAATTTGCCAAGGTCGGCCGAGTGCTGAGACTACGAGACGACAGCGTTGGTTGGGTCGACGGCTGGGTGGTCGAATGCGTCGGTGAGGTAGTTGTCGAAGGCGACCAACTTCCTGACTCGCACAAGGCGATCAAAAACCATCGCAAGTCGACGGGCGACAGTGCTCCGCGACTGCATGCGTAGCACGGAAGGAAGCTTGAAGAGTGAAACTCCCGAGATGAACCATTTTCGCTATCCACTCATCACTCTTCTTGCTTCATTCATGGGGCGCTCGTCCAACGGGAAGACGTCTGTTTTGCAAGCAGAAAATCGGGGTTCGATTCCCCGGTGCTCCACTCATTCACAAACGCTGAGGTAGGCCAACGGCGAGCCGCTTGTCTTAGGAACAAGTGCTTGCGGGTTCGACTCCCGCCCTCAGTACTGACTCAACATGCTGTGGTACGCAAACCGGCAAAGCGGCGAATTTCAAACGTTCGTGTTTGAGGGTTCGACTCCCTCCCGCAGTACTTCGATTCATACAAAGCCAAGTGGTGGAATCGGTAGACACGCGACACTCAGAATGTCGTGCACCGCATTCTGAAAACGGGGCGGCGTGCGAGTTCAACTCTCGCCATGGCTACTTTCACTCTTGCAGGTGAAACAACGATGCGGGTGAGCCAGGCTCATCCGGGCCTCATAAGCCTGGACCGTCGGGTGCGACCCCCGAACCCGCTACTGAAATACCTTTTAACGACTAGCAATTAGCTGTTGGCTCAGGAGGAAAAGCTAACAGCTAATCGCTTCCTCAACGATCGCGTGGTCCAGCGGCTAAGACGCCTGCGTGACAAGCAGGAGACCGATGGTTCGATTCCATCCGTGATCACTGAAACGACAAGGTCTGTAAGTGTTACGGCAGCACGCGTCTGTGGTATGGACGAAGACCGGGATCAATTCCCGGACGGACCTCTGAGTGACGTTTGAAACAAATGGGCTGGCATGTTCCAAGGAGGCGACTGACTTTTGCAAAGTCGGTGGAAGGGTTCGATTCCCTTCCGGTCCACTCTCAGCTTTGATTTACGGAAGGCAGCCGGATACGGTTTGCCGGGCCGCACTGCTAACGCGTGCCACCTTCGGGTGATGAGGGTTCGACTCCCTCGCCTTCCGCTCGTTTGAAAAACGGCTCGATGGTGAAACGGACATCCTCTCTGGCTTCTAACCAGAAATTCCGGGTTCGATTCCTGGTCGGGCTACTGATGCGACAACCCATGCCGACGTGGCTCGACGCAGAAAGGCACCGCTCTTGTAAAGCGGCTCATGCTGGTGCGAACCCAGTCGTCGGCTCTTGAACCTTCTTGAAAACACACCGAGACAACTTGATGACTGATGGAAACCTATATTCGATTTCAAACCCAATTGCGATGCTCGGACACTGGTCGTCCTGCAGGCATCTTTGTTGCCGCTGGCCGTGTTGAAGACCGTACAACGTTGCCCAACGCGACTCGCGAGAGGCTTCACGAAGTACTCACTTGGTTTAACCGCAACCTGACCGTTCCCAAATTGGACAAAGCAGATTTGAGATGCTTGTTTTGGTTTCGCTCAGACTCACAGCCGGTCATCAGTCGCCTCTGGGAACTGGCCTACCTGTTGGAAGATGAGGGTGTTTTCGTGAGTAAGGTGCGAACCCGACAACCCGGAATGATTGTCTATCGAGACGAACATCAAGTCGCGGCCAAACCGCAACGAAAGAAACAGGCCTTGCGAGTGTGATGGACAGCACGACGGTCTTCGAAACCGTTAGACGGGGTTCGACTCCCTGGCGAGGTACTCGGCTTCTTGATGAGCCATCCCATATTCTCGGAGTGTGCCGGAACGCACGCGACTTTGCGAAGGTCGTAGACCAGGTTCGATTCCTGGCGAGAGCACTTGTTTTCAGGCGAACGTTGAACACTCAAACTGGAGCAGACCAATGCGATACGAACACGAGCACAACGAAGACCACTGCTTTCGAGCCCATGAGTAAACGACGACGCGGTTTCCCGTCGGAAACGCACGTCAAATGCGGAGTGCGAGTCGTTCATGGCGACAAGCAGCTCGAAGAAAAGCTTGGACGCAACGATCCCTGTCCATGCGGAAGCGGTCTGCGATTCAAACGATGTTGTCTCAAGTCGGGCCACTTTTGATGGTTCCAATCGGGACGACTACTTTTAGGGACAAAGACTGAAACGCGTCCGCCACATCGGCGGACAACAAAACGCTGGAGCCAGATGGCAAGGCAACCGGCTGCAACCCGGTCGAAGTGGGTTCGACTCCCACCAGCGTTTCTGATTCGAGGACTAGCACGTCATTACAGCTAGCTCATTTGGTTAGAGCATCAGATCCTTAATCTGAGTGTAACGGGTTCGAGTCCCGTGCTTGAAACATGACTGGCAACCTACCTCGAATTTCTTACATGGTTCTTCGGAACCGTGATGCCGGGGACTCTCTCGTCAATTCAGTGCGTGTTACCAACGCGAGGGTTTGAGAAACCTTTACCAAAGGCATTGACCAGAACCTTACCCCGGCACTTTTGCATCACAACCAAATCGCAAGGGAACCCTGAACACATTGCATCGGGAACTAGCGCGTCGATACAGAGCCATCAAAATGGCTGTACGCGAAAGCGTTTGAGGGTTCGAATCCCTCCTCCTGCGCTTTCAACGACCTCCTCGGTCGTTGCACACACGCGGGAGTGGTGGAATTGGCAGACACACAGTTGTAAGCGTCCCGCACCTTGCCCCGATGTTGTGTTCTCAATTCGTCTTGTTTTTGAACTGAACACGAAGGAGTTACACGAATGGATCTGATCAAGACTGCAAGCCTGCCATTGCGGCCGACTGATGCGTTGTCCGATTCGCAGCGTGAATTGCTGCCGCTTGCATTCGGTTCCTTCCTTGACTCGGTCGCAACGGCTACCGGTCGCGGCACGTTCTATAACTCACGTGAAGAACAAGCGGCAGCCGTCGAAGCAGCCCACCGTGACCTGTTCGATATCGACCGTGACGTTTACACCGCAGCTCTGATGCTGCCGGGCGTGACGGACTACAGTCGACAGATCGGTGTGCGTCGATTGCTGCAAACGACTCGCGACGGCGGAATCCTGCCGGCCGAGTTCGAAGCAGCGGCAATGACGCACCTGGTCCGTGGTCTGCCAACGCAGCGAATGCTGAAGTTGTTCGGAATGCTACGTCGTGACCGCGTCAACAACGCGCGAACGCGTCGATTGATCCTGAGTGAAATCCTCGGTGCTGACGGTCTGGAGTTCTGGGCGGTCAAGTACCGCGAGAAGCTACGGGTCGCGTTGACGCACGCGTGGGGACGCCGAACGACGAGCATCCTGCGAAGCGTGTTGGCGAAGTCGAAGGATGAGCGTACCGAAAAGGAATCGCAGATCGTTCGCCAGAACGTGACACGTTTTTCAAGTGGGATAGGCATCCTGCCTGTCGAGTCGCAAACCTCAGGCTGGAAGCCTAAGCCACAGTCTGTCGCTCGAGTCGAACAATGCGTTCGTTTCATCCTCGGTGATGAAGACGGCGTGACACTGAATCGTTTGGCGGCGTACCGTGACGCGAAGTCCGACTTCGATCGTGGATCAGTCCTGCCACCGGAAACGATGGAAGGTCTGCGAAGCCGATATCACAAGGATCGTACCAACGCCGAAGTGCTCGCACTGACGAAGTCTCAACTGACGACCGGTCAAAAGATCGCCGTTCAGCGAAAGGCGGAACGGTCGGGTGTTGAGGTCGAATTCGATCCGGCGAAGTACGACGCAGTTCGGCTGTACGTTTACGCTTTCGAGATGGGCATGACCGATGCAATTCGCCAAGCCCTTCGCGACAAGGCTGAAGCGGCTGCCGCACGGCTGCCGGTACAGTTCGAGCGAGTGGGTGTGCTGATCGACGCATCGCAGTCGATGATCGGTCACGACACGCAGGCTCGTCGTCCGATCGCCACGGCACTCGCACTACGCGACCTCTTGTCGGCGACTGCGGGTGATGCCGTCGCGATTACTTCGGATGGTCGAGCGATCGACAGCTACGAACTGGTTGAACCTTCGGGCGACACGTCGCTGGCGGCAGGACTGGTTCAGTTGCTGAAGTCCGATCCGGATGTCGTATTCGTTCTGTCGGATGGATACGAAAACGCGCCGGCCGGACGCTTCGGTGAAACGGTCGCGGCCGTACGACGAATCGGTATTCAAACACCGATTCACCAATTTACGCCGGTCTTCGCGGCCGAATCACAAGGCGTTCGCACGCTGAGCGATTCTGTGGTTGCGATGCCGGTCAGCAAGCCGGAAGCAATCGGACTTGGATTGCTGAAGGCGTTGATCGAGTCCGACGTCGACCGAGGCGTTGCGGCTCTGTTTGGAATGACCAAGGTCGCTGGCTACTTGCCGGCGGCCTAATTCCATCGAATGCCCCGGCGTCCGATCCACTACCGGGCGCCGGGCATCTCGGTGAATAGCTAGGAGATCTTTGAGAAATGTTCCGTAAGCGAAAGAAGAACACAAGCACGCGCATCGAGGTACGCGAGGTCCTGCGCGGATGTGAGGCTAGCCGACTGCAAAGTGTTGGCTACATGCAGGTCATCCCTTTGGTCAGCGACTTGAACGACGATCGATTCGTATCGCCGGTCCAGTGTGATGCGGACGTCTACACGACCAGCTACGGAACGCTCGGTTTTCGCAACTCGAGCGAGTCGGTGATGATCGTTCCGTGCCATGCCGGCTATGTCGTTAAGCAGCACGCACAGGACCACGCGATGGCGCACGCCGGCGTGGTCGCTGCTGCGGGCGATCGCCGCTACGACACCGCGGCGTGCATCCAGGCATCGCAAGGTGGATTCATCAAGAAGGGTTCGTACCGCATGTTGATTCTGCCGCATGCGCTGCGTGAGCACGCGTTGCAGAAGCGAGGCGAAAAGAACTACCAGAAGCTGTGGGACGACATCTCGGTGTTCAACCAGCGATTCGGAGTGAACGGTCAAGGTCACCTCGAATACTTCTTGAAGGCATTCAAGAAGGAACTCGATGAGTTCGTCGCCGAGTTCGAGTGTGTTCCACGGCAAGTCGGAGCGATCGTCTTGGTCGATGACCGCGTTGTCGGCATCGAGCGGGCACCATCGCACGAATACTGGCTGAGCATTTGGCCAAGCCTGATTCGCGAGTGCTACGGATCGTTGGCGATCGAAGCGGCCAAGGCAAACGGAGATCGAGCACCAGATCGATCACCGCGAGTCCAATTGCCGGTCGAGATCGCATCGCTAGACGAGCTGGAATCGTTGATCGCCGAGATCGCTTCGCAAGAAGACGAACGAGCCCGATCAACGGTCCGCGAGCTACTCGGCGAACCACTTGACTTGCAATACGAAGAAACTGTGTCTGACCGACGGGTTGGGGCCGACGTGTCGATCGACACCGCAACCTCGGAGCACTTCACCGGCCAAGTGATCCGCGACGGGGAAAAGATCGTCTACGCATCACTCCCAGCCACCAGTGCCTTCGTCAAGAGTCAAGAATGGACGCGAGCCGAACCGTTCGCGATCTGATGCGTTCGAGAGATCGAAGCCAAGCCAAACGCCTGCGTCGGAGCAATCCGGTGCAGGCGTTTTCGGGTTCTGGTTGATGTTGCATGATGAATCAGCCGGCTACCCAGGGCTTTGTGGTCTCACGTGGATCTTGGCTGGAATCAACGCTGAACGTGAGCCGGCCCTGCGGCCGTTCGTCATCGATCTAAAAATCCGTGTTAGGGTCGCTCAGTTCGATCGGCTTGATCCAGATGTTTCGGTAGAGCACTTCGTGACCCTCGCACTGCAATTTGATGCCACCGGGAGTGTCCGTGATTCCAAATCCGTTGTCGTTGCCACCGTCGATTCCTGAATTGGCTCCGCCCCAAACTTTGTTGATCTGCTGATTGAGATGAACCTTTTCACCATTGAAGTACATCGTCACCATTGGCTTCTCGGAAAGCTTGCCCTGTTCAAATCGAGCCGCCCGAAATTGGATGTCGTAAGCATTCCATTTGCCGAGCCCGTTGTAGGCATGATAGGGCGAGGGCGTTTCGTTGATCACAGCACCAAGTCCATGCTTGGTCTTGTCGCCATCAAGAATCTGAATCTCGTAGCGGTTCTGCAGGTAAACGCCGCTATTGCCACCCGCGTTCGGAATCAAAAACTCGACGTGCAATCGAAAGTCACGAAATTTCTGTTGGGTCACGATATCGGCGGTTCCGTACTTGCCCCCTGCGGCGGCTGGATCGTCAGTCATGATCGTCGATCCATCGTCCACCGGATCTTCGACCACCTTCCATTTGATCGGCAGCGAAGAACTGAACCGAGGGCCTTCCCAGTAAGTCCATTTCTCGTCCAACATTTCTCGCGATCCATCAAGGATCAGCTCTGCCCCCGCGATCGGCCGGGCACCGACACCAATCGCATCGTCACTCTTGGAAACCGCCGGCGCAAGAAACCCGATCCAGAAAACACACCATGAAGTCGAACAAAGAAGACGCATCAGCAGGCTCTTGACCGAGGAATAACGGGCTAGCGACAATCGATCACTATAGCCCATTTTCCAAACGGCATCGTTTCGTCCTTCCCCCAGTGGCTTCAGACGCGCCGATCAGCAATGACGTTCATCCAATGAATCCGCTTGACTCGCGTCGTCCGGTGTTTCACACCCAAGTGTTCTCGACAAATCGTGTTGCTTGGCCCAGATAGCGGGTCGTCAGAGGCGGTGCTAGTTATGATGAAGGATGAACTGGCGGACGCAAAGTTCACTGGTCGTATCGTCATCGTCCAAACTCCGACAAGCAAACGATCACGAGATTGAATCATGGTCCGAGCGGTTAGGCCAGGGATTGAATTGAACGCCACTCAAAGATCCGTCTTGGAGCAAGTCCAATGATCCGCAACGCCACCTCCGGATGCATTCTGGGAACCGCTGTTGGCGACGCACTCGGCGTGGCATGATCTCGGACGACACCGAACACACCTGCTTAATGGCTCAATTGCTGATCGAAGCCAACGGCGATGTGGATCGATTCGCACGTCTCTTCGCGAGTCGACTGCGATGGTGGATTCTGGCTTTGCCGCGGGCGTCGTGAAAGCGACCACTCGGGCGGGCATCAAACTCTGGTTGGGTGCGAAGCCGGCCAGCGCCGGCGTGTTCTCTGCGGGCAATGGACCGGCGATGCGTGCAGCGATCTTTGACGCAGCGATCGACGACGTGCCGCAGATGCTCGAGTTCGTGCGTGCTTCCTCGCGTGTCACACACAGTGATCGCAAAGCGGAGTTCGGTGCGATCGCGGTGGCGTTTGCCGCTCGACACTCTCGCGTTCACAAACAGGTCGATGCGAACCTGTGGCTGTCCGATGTTGTCAACGCAGTGGGTGACGACGGTTCGGAGTTGACCAATCTCTTGCATCGATCCGTCGATCGCGTTTCGGCTGGCGAATCAACCAAGTCGTTTGCAGATTCGCTTGGGCTACCCAAAGGCGTCACCGGCTACACGTACCACACCGTCCCGGTCGTCATTCACGCTTGGTTGTCCCGCCCGGAAGACTTCCGACAAGCCGTCACTGCCATCATCGAGTGCGGAGGCGACGCCGACACCACCGCCGCAATCGTGGGCGGGATCGTCGGTGCTGGCGTGGGAGAAGCGGGGATTCCGTCCGAATGGGTCGACGGCATTTGGGAGTACCCACGCAGCATGAAATGGATGCGATCGCTTGGCGAGCGATTGGATTCGTCTGCTACGATCGCACCGTCCATCAATCCGGTCGCCGTGTTGTTCCGCAATGTGCTCTTCCTGTTCATCGTTCTCTTCCACGGTTTCCGCCGACTCGCACCGCCTTACTGAACCGAAGAATTTGGGCCCATGAATCCCGACCGCGATTTCATCGAAGCAAACCTTCGCCTGCATGTCGATCGACTTGCAGGTTTGATCGGTCCGCGCACGCTCAAGAAGCCGAAGACGATCGAAGCGACAATCGGATACATCGAAGGCCAGTGGTCCGAGATGGGCTATTCCAATGATCGCGAATCTTACGACGCACTCGGCGACGAAGCCACCAACCTGATCGTCGAGCAACCTGGAAGCAAACGGGCTGACGAAATCATTTTGCTCGGTGCCCACTATGACACGGTCGCAACCACACCCGGAGCCGACGACAACGCCTCGGCCGTGGCCGTCTTGCTGGAAGTCAGCCGGTTGCTGCGCGAGCACACCGGCCGGCGGACCGCACGCTACGTCGCGTTCGCTTGCGAGGAGCCGCCGTACTTCAACGTCGATGCGATGGGCAGCCAACACCATGCTCGCGGGTCACGCCAACGCGGCGACAAGATCGTCGGCATGTTGTGCCTGGAAATGGTGGGCTACTACGCGTTGCACAAAGGCTCGCAGATCGTCCCACCCACGATCCCCCAGTTCCTGCATCGCTTCTTTCCGCAACGCGGCAATTTCCTGGCCGCCGTCGGCAACATGCCGTCCTGGAAACTCAACTGGCAATTCCGGCGAGGCTTCAAACGCGGCACCCGCCGGATGCCCCTGTTCTCGATCTGCCTGCCCGAAAAGATCAACGAGATCCGGCTCAGTGACAACAGTTCGTTCTGGGACCAGGGCTACCCGGCCTTGATGCTGACCGACACCAGCTTCCTGCGCAATCCTAACTACCACCAATCCACCGACACCCCCGAAACGCTCGACTACCCCCGCATGACCGAAGTTACCCTCGGCGTGGCCTCGGCGATGCGAAGGTTGCTGCATTGAACACGCGATCGTCGTGCAAGTGGTCAAACTACCTCCAACTCAACTCGGACTTCAAATAGTTCACAGTCGCCATGCAACCGCTTGAGAACAAACGCACCAAGATTCAATCGGGGATCGCCCGTGCGCGTTTGCTCCTCAAACGCGATTTGGCTTGGTTGCCCGGCTACCCGATGAGGATGACAAAGATCGAAGGCGAACCCGAAAATCCTTGTCCCTGGCAATCCGATTCGATGACGTCTGAAAACGATTCCACGAGCTGGTCGATTGACGGGGAACACCTACGGCGGGCTCAAATGACGGTCACCAAGCTGCGTCATCGGTTTCCTCGTGCGCTTCCGAAAATTGTGGATGATGCCGATGATTGGCTAAGACGCATCGACTTTCTGTTGGGCTTGCTGAAAGGGTTCGTTCACCACGGCCAGACTTTCGGCAGTGACGATGTTCTTCAAAGCGGAGTATTGCCGGCACGTTGGACGAACTTAGCCGGCCGGATGAAATCCACGCATCCACAGCTCGCGAATCTGCTGGATGCGGTCACGTTCCAAACGCTATCCGACCAGCGAAATTGCGATCTCGAGTCATTGGTGTGGATTGAGCTGCATGCTGCCGAACTCACGTTGCTCAGCAGTGTCAACCGCGAACAACCGCTCCAACTTCCGATTCGCATCCTGACCGCACGAGAAAATTTCCCGTCGGAATTGTTGAATGTTCTCGTTCGGTGTTTGACTGATCCCTTGATTTGCACCTGCCGGTGGAAGCGACCGCACGCTCGGCTGCGTCAGTTGTGCGAAACCACCCTGAAGGCAGCGAAACAAGTCGAGGTCGTTTTCCCGGAGGATTCGTCCGAAGAATCACTCGCCCATCTAGTCACGACCACTTTCCTCGAAGTTTGTGCCGATCGTCCAAAACAACAACGCGACCGTTTTGCGCTGCTCAATCAACTCCTGGCGTCTGAGCTGGTTGACGTCGTCGCTGAGACTCAGGCGAAAATCGTCGCCGGTGAAGAAGAATTGTCGAAACGATTGCGGCGGTTGCAACCTCGGCATGACCAAGGTCCGCAGCCGGATTTCAGTTCCCGTGACTTAAAACGCAAGGTCGCAGCAACTTCGGAGATCGACCGCGTCCGAATCGCGACCATCACTGCGCTGGGAAATTGCCTGCAGTTGCAAAAGACTTTCAGTCCGACGGAATCGAGACTTTGGATTGATTTCTTGACAGGATTCCCGCCTGACCATGTCGCACTGTCGATACGTCTGATTGCCAAATGGTGCCACAGCTGGAACTACAAGGCCGATCATCGGAGAAACTTCATTCGAGTCATCATATTGGTTTCGGCATTGATTCGGCGACGTGGAATCCCACAGTCAATGCTGAAACATTGGTACCACCATGTCGACGAGAAACGTGCGTACAACGAATTCGTCGTGGACACGGCAGACGAATTGGCGGACCAGCCCAAGTTGGAAGTTCGCACGGTGCGACTGTTAGAGAAGGTTGCCTTCGATTTTCAATTCGATATCGGATCCGAATTGATTTCGTCGCTTGTGGAGTTCGCACAAGCGACCGACAACGACGACATGTCATGCTCACTCATCGAGCACTTGACGCGGAAACCCGACACGACCTACACCGCGATTGATTTGCGACTCGCGTATCACTTTGGCGACTCGGTTGACGTCATCTCCGATGTCTTGCTCTCGTTGGACAACCATCCCGATCTGACGGAGTTAGCGACACAGTTGAAGCCGCTTGCCGACGATAAAGATCTGAAACGGATAATTGCACGGCGTTTGGCTGACAACGATGGGAAGGTTCTATCGAGGATTGCTGCAACGACGTCAATTCTCCGCAACCTGAAACAGCCAATCCCGAAGTGCGAGCGGTTTGATCAGGCTGCGGGTTGGGTGAATCGGTATCCGAGCGAATTCCATTCGGCTCTCGAGTCACTCGGCCAAGCAGCCGCTGACGCACCCCGAATCGCGGAAAGCGTGTTGGGCAAAGCGTTTCCATCCCCGGAAAAACTGAACCAACAGATCGACGCCCTTGAATCGAAACTTACCGAGAGTGCGGCAAAGCGGAATGACAATGCGCAGCGGGATCACCCCGCGGAGCCGTTCGACACTCCGCAGCCCAATGACGAAGGCCGCATGCGTGGTCGTCTGACGAACCTTCGGCGAAGGAGAACGCAGGTGCCGTCCGTGTCGCTGGCGCGGCGTGAAAAGCTGATCGAGAAGTTGAGGAAGCGAACGGAGCTTGAACTTCTTCAACAGTACGCAGCGACGTCTCGATTGCACGCCGCCGCAGCGATGCAACGACGTTTCAGCCTAAAGACGTTTCCGGATGAATGGCTCAGCCCGCCGTTTGATCGCGTGCTCCGCGAAATCAATGGCTTGGATAATCCCATGCAAGACTTGGGCATTCGGCTCTTGTTTGAGACTTCGGAACGAACCACTCGAAATTTTGACGAAGAGCCCCGAAACCTAGTGTTTCGCCAGCGTATGGAAGCCACGGGAGTGCGGATGGAGCCTTGGTTGAGCGATCAAGTCAGACAGTCCGCAACCACCGCCGATGGTTTACCCTATCAATTGGCCTTCACTCGCGATGTCATCGACTTCCTTCTGATGGGTTTTCATTTCGACACCTGCTTGTCGCCCGATTCGTTCAACTTTTTCAGTACCGTTGCCAATGCGGTCGATTTGAACAAACGCGTCGTTTACGCAAAAACGGATACGGGGAAAGTTATCGGCCGCTGCTTGTTTGCGTTGAATGATTCTGGCGAAGTCCTCACCTACTATCGCTACTCGCACAATCCTCGAGATGGCTTCGCAGAAGCGGTGGATCAATTTGCAGAGCAACTTGCTTCGCAGATGCAGACTTCAATCGCGACTGGCGGCAAGGTTTCCAAGTTGGTCGCGAAGGATTGGTACGATGACGGACCCTGGCAAACGAATTCAAATTGGCTCGGTGATGACGGGTTGCTCGCAAGGCTGACGAAAGACGGGGGTGACGCAAGTCTGCTGCCTGTGTTGTTGGAGGAGGTAGGCAGAGACTTCTTGAAACGCCGCGTAACTGAGTTGGCAATCAATACACGTGTTCGCGAAAAGCCCCAATTCCTACAGTCGTTGCTGGATGAATTTGAAAACGAATTGAGCGTCAGGCACAAGTTCACAATCGGAGTCAACGTCGATTCCATCGCCATCAGCCATCGACTGCTTTCACAGTTGCGATGGTCGGAGATTGTCGGCTTGGTCAATCGGCATCAATGCAACGAGTGCGATGTTTTCCACGGAATCGCAGAGTATTCACGCGTCTTCCGTGTCCTGAGCAATTTCCATCCGACGCTTGCCCTGCGAGCGATACGGGCATCACGCCCCTCATCCATCAAAGATGACACCAGCGACCCCAACCGAACTCGTCGTAGTGCCCTGGCCCACGTACACCGACTGCTGGGACGCGAGCATTTGGCGGCCAAGCTGAGTGCGAAGTAGAAGACTGGTGTGATTGGAAATGGATCCCATCCTTCATTCATGAGCCCACTGACATTCGGCCAATTTCTTGGAGTTCAGCTCAATGAAGGCTTTCCATTGATCTGGCACATCGTCCTCGTAGAAGATCGCTTCGGTCGGGCATTCGGGAACGCATTGCCGCGAGTGAACGACAACCAGTTTGTGCTCGGCAAGCTGATCGGCAGCGGCGGCTTCGGAAAGGTCTACCGTGCCAACATGCAATCCGACGCCAGCACCGTCGCAGTCAAATTTCTTCGCAAAGCGTTCTGGCAAAACGAAGACGCACGACTGTCGTTCGTTCGAGAGATAGGCATCGCGTCGCAGATCCAACACCCCGGCGTCATCCGCTATCTGGGCTACGGCAAATCACCTCACGGCGGCCCGTACGTCATCTGCGAGTGGATTGACGGATGCTCATTGCGAGACGTTGTGATCCCCGCGGGCGTTCTTTGATGGTGGATTCGTTATCTTTGAGGACATGGATACCACAAGATGACCATCGCCTACGTTGACGTCGGCTACACCGAGTCCGAATCAAAACCAACGAGAGCGATCGCTGCCTGCGTGGTCATCAGTGACTGGCGAGACGCCGAGCCGTCGTCTGAGCACGTCGTCCATCTGACCGACGTCCAGGCTTACCAGCCCGGTGAGTTCTACCGCCGAGAATTGCCGTGCATCCAAGCCGTATTGGCGGAGCTTTCTCACGAGCCATCTTACATTGTCATCGATGGCTACGTCTGGCTGGACGAGCTCGACAATCCTGGCTTGGGCGCACACTTGCACCGATCGCTTGCGGAATCCATCCCCGTGATCGGCGTCGCCAAGAATCCGTTCAAGCGGTCCGAACACGCAACCGCACTGACACGTGGCGGCAGCACACGACCGCTGTACATCACCGCGGCAGGAGTCCCAATTGCGCAGGCCGTCCACAACATCGCGGCAATGCACGGCCCACACCGATTTCCAAGCATCCTCCAACGAGTTGACCGCCTCAGTCGAGGAGAACAGCCCATGCAATCGTCAGCCCACATCACCAGCAAACGATCACGCTGACCGTGTACTGCCGATCAATCGTCGAACTGCTTTGAGCCGTGCTCTGCTTAGAAGGATCACCTTTCGCCAGTGTCCGCATTCTCGGCCGCTCGCTTTGCGGCCTGCATCGCTTTGCCGATTGGCAGGCCAGCGAATGGGAACTGAAGGTCCACCTCCGTTCCCTCGAATGCGGTCTCGATCGCGTGACGATATTCCTTCCCACCCAAACCGATCACTTCATCGAACTTTGCCAGCCCGCGATCTTTGGTTTGCTGCGATAGCGTTTTCAAGTCAATCGGACCCGACGATTTCTTTTTGAAGGTGACTTCGTAGGGGCCCGGTAGCACGAAGTCCGGATCAATGAAACCGTGCTTCGCACTGAGGATCAGCCACTGATCGCCGATGCACTCCGCGTACTTGCGGTTCACCTTGAACGGCGATCCCACGTAGGCATCGCGGGCAATCGTTGGTCCGGCCGATGGATTCTTCGACCAAACCTTGCTGCTACCGCAAGGAACGATCACGAGAGTCGTCTTCGGCATCAGCGGCTTTCATCGTGTGGGGTTGCTTCGTGCAAGACCGCAACAAATTCACCGAGCACCCTGAGGTCCGTTGCGGCTTCCTGGTCGATTTGGATTGCCGAATACTCTGGATTGAGCGGCTGCAACTCGATGGTTTGGTGTTGCCAACCGTCTTCGCCTCCGCCCTTGGTGGAATGGTATCGCTTCACCGTATAACGTCCACCATCCACCGGGTCCGCATGCGTGTTGATCTGAACGAGCACCAAGCGGTTCTGTCGCGAACCAGCCGGACAGGGACGAAACAGACACAAGCTTCCACTGGTGATTCGCGGCTCCATGGAGCGACCGATCACGCGAGCGGCGAACATTCCCGTTGAGAGCTTGCGGTCGGCAACTTCGATCCATCCGATCTCTTCCGGAACGCCTTCCGGTCCAAAACCTCCGGCCGCGGCAACCAAGTCGTACACGGGCACGTGGCTCGCGTACTTCGCAGAGTCTTTGACCGACGGCTCAATGGCCCATTCCGGTTCATCCGGTTCGGTCAGTGCATCCGCGATTGGACGTTCGGAAGTATCAGCAGCAACGGCGTTCTCAACGCCGGTCGGCTGCACATGCCAACGCCCCTCACGCAATTGAAAATGCACACGGAAATCGGTTCCCGGCAGCCCCGCGTCCTCCCCGAACCACTGGCGGAGCAACTCCGACAAACCATTCTTCTTTTCACCTTTCGGGTGCGCGACGTTGCAGGCGACTTTCACAAACTTGAACGTCCAAAGGTCCCCATTGGGCAATTGCACTTCGGTTGGCCCCACCGGTCGCCCCGGTTCTTTCTCCACCGTTGGGATGAACACGATTGCTTTTCCATTCGCATGCGAGACCTTTCCCGTGAACGAATTCGCTGTCTCAGGCGACTCTGCCAGGCGTTTCGATTGGATGTACCGAGCCAAACGTCCCTCGACCAGTTCTTCCGTCATGGACTCAAGGGAAGCATGCAGTTCAGGCGGGCAATCAATTGCCAACTGCAGTTGATCACCTGTCCGCTTGAACCATCGCGATCCGTTTTGATTATCCAGCCATCGATCAATGGGCCATTTGATCCACCACGCCATCCACTCCGTGTCGCTTGCATGGCGATGGTCGATTGCGTGCTTGCCCTCCAGCAGATCCCGCCGGAGCACAGGGTGTTCCAGCATGTGAGTCCGACAGCGTTTGGCAAACTCTGGCAAATCAACCGGATCAAAGAACGACGATTGATCCAGCAGCACGCGAAGCACCACCATCTTGTACGACTTGTTCAGACTGGTCGTCTCCACCGTCTTGAACCAATCGGCGAACAAGCGAAGCGTCTGCTGTTCCGCAGCGTTCAGATCACCTTCGTCATCGGCGAACGCAAACCAGCTTCCCGCACTGCGACTGATCGTTCCCGGAATGTACCCGCGTGCGATCAATTCCGATGGCGTCGGGCGACGCCCCAGTTCATCACGCATTCCGCGATACGCCTCGACGCCGGCCGCGGCTCCCGTTGGAAGGAATTGCTTCAGCAGATCCTTGGCTCCTAGCTCAACATCCAGCAAGCAACCCTCAGGCAGCTCAGGGGACGCACCCTGGATCCACTTCCGCAAATCACCCCACTGGGCCGTGTGGTTTCCCAGTGACAACAAGTGGAGCATTCGCTGAGCAAACAAGCGGTGATTGCCGACGAAGTCGATCACCAACAACCGTGTCTTGCTAACGCTGGCTCGCAATCCACGGCCGAGCTGCTGAAGGAAGACAACCTTCGACTCCGTTGGTCGCAGCATCACGACGCGATCGACAGCCGGGACATCCAGCCCCTCATTGAACATGTCGACCACGCAGAGTGTTTCAAGCGAGCCATCACGCAACTGTTCCAACGACTCGCCGTAGCTGTCACCGCCTCCACCTGAGAAGACCGCTGCCGAGCTGACGCCTTTTCCACGCAGCCAATCACGTGCGAACACGGCGTGACGCCGGGAGCAACAAAAGACGATCGTTCGCTCACCGGGATGCTCGTTGATCGCTTGCCACAGCCGTTCCATCCGCTCGCTCGTGGCGACGCGTTGTTCCAGTTCATCGGGATCGAACCGGCCGTTGCGCCACGGGACTTGCTCGAAGTCCACCGTGTCTCGGATGCCGACGTAGTGGAACGGAACCAACGCTCCCTCTTCGATGCCCGTTCCAATGGAGGCGTGATAGGCCAAGTTGTCGTCGAAGATGCTGACCACATCGACGCCATCGGTGCGTTCAGGAGTCGCGGTCAGCCCCAGAATAAAATCAGCGTCCAGCTTTGCCATCACGCGGCGGTACGTCGGGGCCTCAGCGTGGTGAACTTCGTCAATGATTGCGTAGTCGAAATGTTCGTTCGCCAACCGCTTCAGACCTTCGGGGCGGGCGAGTTTCTGAATCGAGGCGACCACCAACTCACCGTCCAGCTCGCTGCGTGAGCCGACATACCACGACGTTCGAGACGCCAGCGAATCGCCATCCTGGAACGCGTCGTCCAGCAGTTGGGATAAAACGCTCTCGGCTTGCGTCAAAATGTGCGAGCGGTGTGCAATCACCAGCACACGCGGGCGGCGTCCGAGTGCGTCCCCGACTTGCCGCACATCAAAGGCAGCCAGCCAAGTCTTTCCCATGCCGGTGGCCACCGAGATCAACGCCTTCGCAAAACCGTCGGCACGCAGCCTTGCAAGCGATTTAAGCGCCGCCGCCTGCCAAGGCCGAGGCTCAGGAATCGTTGTGTGGTCGACGCTCTGGGCTTCGAAGTGTTCCTGGCGGTAGGCTTTCGCATCCAACCGGTACTGCTCTACCAGATCAACCGTCAGCGGTTCTGCGGATCTCCACAGTTCATCAAACGCCTGAACGAAGTCATCGGGCACGCCAACGTGTCCTCGACTGGAACAGATCAGATTCCATTCGACACCCGTTTCCAAAGCGGCCTTCGACAGGTTGCTGCTACCGACCGCCACCAGCGAACCGTGATCGTCGATGATTCGCCACGCCTTGGGATGGAATGATTCTGGTTGACCCGAGAGCGACTTGTGTTTCACCAGCCGCGCCTGCAGCTCACCACGCAAGTCTTGATCGTCTCCGACTGTGTCCTGCCACGCGAGCAACCGAGCCAATGCGTTTGGATGCGAGATGTACAGGTAGTCGCTGACGAGGATTCGAACCGCGGCGTCCCTTCGCAGAGTTTCGAACAGCCGACCTTCGATCACGGCGAGACCTGAAGGCTGGACAAACGAAGCCAACACGTCGATCTTTCTCGCATCAGCCATCCGGTCCGAGAGTCGTTCCCACAAAGTGGAATCCGGGTACCCAGTCGCCAGTTCCAAACGCGGAGCGTTCGTTGTGTTCCCGGGCTTCGGTTCCGCTGTCTGGACCGGTGGCTCGTCGACCAGGTAGTTCGCTTTCTCGGGGATCACATATCGAACACCGCCCCGTGGATCCGGCACATCGCCGAGGTAGCGAGGGATCACATGAACGTGAACATGCATGACCGTTTGGCCAGCGGTTTCGCCGCAGTTGAAACCGACGTTGTATCCAGTGGGCTTGGGGGCCAGCGTTTCATCCAGCCGTTGCTTGACCACGTTGACCAAGCTCATCAGCGCAGCTTGTTCTTCTGGCGACGCATCAAACCAAGTCGGCACCACCCGACGAGTCACCACCAATGCATGGCCGCGTGTCACCGGAAAACGATCGAGGAACGCGAACGCCAGTTCGTTCGAAGCGATCCAATCCTTTTCGTTGACGCTTAAGAACGGTGAGCGATCCATGCGTTACTCAAACGTGTGTCGTGTCGAACCAGCGAGTTCACCTACTGGAGCCCGGCAGACCCCCTGCCTGCTTGTCCCGTCGTCTCTGGCACAATAGGATGATGGGCTTCAGTTTGCAACCACGTGAGGGATTCACGTGGCAATGTGTGTTCGCAATTTCAATGAATGAAGCAAGCCTATGTCAGAGGCGGATGGCCAGAAGTTCCTCAAGGATCTCGACAAGAAACTTTGGACGGCAGCGGACAAACTTCGATCCAACCTGGACGCAGCCGTCTACAAGCACGCCGTGTTGGGGTTGATCTTTCTGAAGTACGTTTCGGACGCGTTTGAGCTTCGCCAAAACGAAGTCGCTGCGCACTTACGGAACCCGGACCAAGACTACTACTTGGATCCAAGTGACTACTCCGAAGACGAGTACGAAGCCGAGAGAGTGGTATGATGGCAAGCGATGGCAAGCAAATCAGCAACCCATTTTCCACAGGCGGTGGCGGCGTAAACTTCGAAGTACAGGTCCAGGCTTCGTTTGTTGCCCTGATGCTTGCGGGAGGATTCGCACCATGTTTGCCTTGCCGGCCAATTCGGAAACTCAAGCTGCAAGGGAAATACGCTGGCTATCACACCGATGACCTTATTGTCTTTACGGGTGATGAAGGTGATTCGGAGGAACGGAAGATCCTGGGCCAGATCAAACATTCAATTACAATTACCGAGAACAATACCGTATTCGCCGACGTGATCCGAGGCGCTTGGAATGACTTCAGTAATGGGAGCATATTCACAACAGGAAAGGATGCGATTGCGCTTATAACAGGTCCTCTGAGCGCAACGGATATCACCGATGTTCGCGTGCTCCTTGAGTGGTCCCGCTCGTCCGAATCCCCGCAAGAGTTCATCGAGAAAGTTGAGACGACGAATTTCAGCAGTGCGTCGAAAAGAAAGAAGCTTCAGGCTTTTCGGTCACATCTTGATTCGGCGAAAGGCGAGGCAATAACGGACGATGATATTTTTCAATTCCTGCGACATTTCCACTTGCTCGGATACGATCTGGACATCCGATCGGGCGTAATGCACGCGATCCTGCATTCGTTGATCGGGCAGTATTCACCGAAAAACGCGGCATCTCTCTGGGCGCTGATTGTACAGGAGGTGGCTTTTGCCAATCAGAATGCAGGAACGATTACTTGCAAGTCCGTACAACATGATCTTCGATCTGCGTTCGAGAAACGCGCCGTTCGACAGATGCCTGAGTCTCTATCTCATACCCTGCCGCCACGAAAAGTCCACGATTGGAACACTTCGGAGTTTGCTTCCGCGCTGGTTATCACGAATCTATTGGGATCGTGGGACGAGAATTCGGAGACGGACATCGAAATCGCTCGGCGGCTGGTTGACGTTCCATTTGAGGACTGGCAGTCGAAAATCCGGCAGGTTCTGCTATTACCAGATAGCCCGTTAAGTCTGGGAAATGGTGTGTGGTCAGTCAGGCAACGTGGCGACCTTTGGCAGGCTCTTGGCCCCAGCGTATTTGACGCCCATCTGGATGCGTTTAAGAGATGCGCGCTGGCCGTATTGCCAGAGATTGATCCCCAATTTGATTTAAATCCCAACGAGAGACTTACAGCTAACATCCACGGAAAAGTTCTTGCCCATTCTCGCTACCTACGAAAAGGACTTGCCGAAAGTCTTGCATTGGTGGGAGGCCGCCCCGAGTGCCTAGAGAACTGCTCGCGAGACAAGCCGCGCACGATCGCTGTAGAGGTGATTCGTGAACTGCTCCAGGATACCGACTGGCGATTTTGGGGAAGCATCAACGATCTGCTTCCGCTCCTTGCCGAGACATCACCAGAGGAGTTTCTGAGCGCTGTTGAGGCTGCATTACGTCAACAGCCATGTCCATTCGATGAGTTATTTTCCCAAGAGGGCAAAGGTATTACCGGACGTAATTATGTGACAGGTCTCCTTTGGGCCCTGGAGTCTATCGCCTGGAGTGAGACGGACATCGTCCGTGCGACGGTCGTTCTCGCCCGGCTTGCGGAGCGAGACCCCGGAGGGCAATGGGCCAACCGACCGGCCAGCTCGCTCGCGCACATTTTCCTTCCTTGGTTTCCTCAAACTACGGCGTCTATTGAAAAGCGCAAGATCGCGGTTCGGACATTGTGTAAAGAATCTCCGGAGATCGCGTGGAAACTTCTCCTTAATCTGCTGCCTGGTCAGGTTTCTGCAAGCAGCGGCACGCATAAACCAATTTGGCGGCGAGTCATTCCTGATGATTGGGAGGATGGCACTACACAGGAAGAGCATTGGGAACAAATCTGCAACTATGCTGAAATGGCCGTCGGCATCGCTGAGAACGAAATGTCAAAGCTCAATCAGCTGATTGAGCATCTTGACAATTTGCCACGGCCAGCATGCGAGAGGCTTTTGGGCCACATTTCGTCAGATGAGATCACAAGCAAGTTGGAAGTGGAGAGGCTCGGCTTGTGGACTGCGCTTGTAGAAGTGGCTTCGAAACATCGACGCTATTCGGACGCTGACTGGGCATTTCCAGATGATCTTGTTTCACAGATCGAAGCGGCTGCGGCTGTACTGGCACCCAAGGACCCTTCGAATCGCTACCAGCGATTATTCTGCGGACGTGATTGGGAGCTGTACGAAGAGAGCGGGAACTGGCAGGAACAAAAAAAACAGCTCGAATTGCGTAGGCATAAGGTCATGCAAGATCTTCTTGATGCTGGTGGAATCGAACACGCGGTTCGTTTTGCTGAAAGTGTGGAGTCACCTCAACAGGTTGGCTTTTCACTCGGCCGCATTGCTGTTGAAGATGTCGATGCCTCGGTGCTGCCGTCGATGCTGAATGCGTCCAATGAAAAGCACTCTGGGCTAGCCGCCGGATTCGTGTGGGGCAGGTTTCAGGAGAAGGGATGGGCTTGGGTGGATGCGACCTTCGTATCGGCTTGGTCGAAAGAAGACATTGGCAGGAGTCTTTCGATCCTTCCGTTTGTGAACAATACATGGCAGCGAGTAGATCAGTTGCTAAAGGATGATACGTCCGAGTATTGGAGAAAGGTGGTAGTTAATCCTTATCAAGCAGAAGGCCGTTTATGTACGGCCATCGAGAATCTACTTGAACACGAGCGGCCATGGGCAGCAATTGATTGTCTTGCAAAACTGGCGCACGACAATGAGCGGCTGAACAAGCAGCAGGCGGTTAGAGCATTGCTTGATGCCGTCTCATCCAACCCCACAAGTGGAGATGGCTACCATGCCGTTCAAGTCATTAAGTCTCTTCAGGAAGACCCCGAAACGAATGAGGAAGACTTATTTAGAATTGAATGGGCATACGTTGCGTTATTGGACGGACATCATGGTGCGACGCCTAGATACCTCGAAAGTCGTCTTGCAAACGATCCCGCGTTCTTTTGTGAACTCATACGCATGATCTTTCGCTCGAGGAACGTGACACCGAGCGACGAAGAACCGTCTGAAGAAGAACGGACGTTGGCGACGAATGCGTGGCGGCTTCTTCACGAATGGCGCACGCCCCCCGGAACGGATAGACTTGGCAATTTCTCTGGCCCTGCCTTCAAGCGGTGGATTGATGATGTAAGGCAATCTGCATCGGATTCCGGCCATCTTGAGGTGGCGCTTTCAAATGCCGGCAATGTCCTGATTCATAGCCCACCGGACCCGAGCGGTTTGACGATCCACTGTGCCGTTGCGGAAGTTCTTAACGCAGACGACTCAGAAGAAATACGACGGGGATTTGCGATGGCGATCCATAATTCGCGGGGCGTGCATTGCGTCGACCCAACGGGTAAGCCAGAAAGGGACTTGGCTGCCAAGTATCGTGGGCAAGCCGAGGAGATGGAAGACGCTGGATTCCATCGCCTGGCGACAACGCTACGAGGGGTCGCGGAGTCTTATGATCGCGAAGCGGAGCGAATCGTTGAAGAGCACAAGACGGAGTTAGAGTAAGACGAATGACGATACACCTTCCAAAATTGGGACATAAAACACACTACTGGAAATGACCACCGAAGACCAACTCGAACAGCTATCCCTCGACTGGTTCCAAGACACTGGTTGCGACTACGCCAAATGCGTTGACAAATCGCCCGAATGAGACGATCCGGAGCGGGACGACTACCGAGTGGTCGTCTTGAAAGATCGCTTGGCCGAGGCGGTGGCTCGGCTGAATCCTGATCTTCCGCAATCCGCCGTCGATGACGTGGTGCACGTTGTCGCTAATACCGATCATCCCAGCTTGGAACAAAACAACCGACAACTGCACAGGCTTTACACCAACCGCGTCAAAGTCGAATACGCTTCGACCAGTTCCACGGAGTCCGCGAGGCCGTCCGCGTCGCCACGATCGCGGCTAAGGATTCAGGCGACGAAGTGCCCCCGGCTCGCGGAAGGCGGGCGTGCTCTGGCACACGCAGGATGGCGGCCAAAGCATTTCCATGTGCTGCTACGCGTGCAAGCCGCTGCAGCAAACGGTTCAAAGTCATGATGCTGTCGGCTCCGAATTCGCCCGACACGATCAAGTTGGACCAGCCCATCCCAAACGACAAACGTTCGAAGTCGGGCAAGCCGACTGCGTTCACGATGGGGCAACGCTACGTGCCCAGTGAGCGATTGCTGATCGCGAAGGTGACGTCGGATTTGGATGAGGCGGAGTAGGCGTGCGGCCTTGCTAACGCGGCGGGTTGTGATTCTGCCCCACACCCTGAACCTCTCCACCACGAAAAACGCGGGAGAGGTGACAAGCGTTGCGTGTATCCCTGCAGCGAGTCATGTCGCCTCTTCAGGGCTTTTTCTTGCTTTCAATTTATCCACGGGCTTGCGTCCGTGGCGACAACGTGACGTCCCGTTGGGACTGAGTTGGATCGTGGCGATGGAGTTGGTTGGTGACGCCCCCGTGCGGATGCCGGGCTGGTGCTTGCGGATGTCGGCTGTCTTTTCAATCGGGATTGATGCGGCGTTCTGGGGGTTTTAATCTGCCGGGCTTGATGTCCGTTCAAACGATTTGAAATTTAGTGAGTGCACCGTGATCGTCCAAGAGAAAGAGTCTCCGCGGCCCAAGGATCCGATGGGGAAGGCTGGGTTTGAAGCTGAAAAGCAAATGGCGTTCTTCCTGCGACGTGCCTTCGCAGAAGCATCCGACGTGTTTGTGTTCAATGACATCACGTTCGAACGAAATGGCGAGCGAGCCCAGATCGATCATCTGGTGATGCACCGATTCGGTTTCGCAATCGTCGAAAGCAAATCCATCACAGGCACCGTCGAAGTGAACGAACATCTTGAGTTCGTTCGCAACTCTTGTGGGCGACGTTCTGGAATGCGGTCGCCGATCGAACAGGCTCGATTGCAGGCCCGGCTTCTACAAAGCCTGCTCAACGATGCGAAGGAATCGCTGCGTCCGAAGAAGTTGATGGGCACGGTTCAGCCATCTTTTGGTGATGAACGTTTCCAGGTCTTTGTGGCGATCTCGGATCAGGGCGTCATCGAACGCAATGGCGTCAATCCGCCCGAGTTGATGAAGGCCGACCGAGTCGTCGCGGAACTGACCGAAAAGGCGAACGCCTACGAAGAAACCCAAGGCATCAAGGGATTTGTCAAGTTCGTGAAAGCGGGGAAGGAGGAAGCCAAACGGTTGGAAGACCATCATATTGCTCCGTTCACGGATCAAGAATTGGCGTCCATCCGCGAGTTTCTATTGAGCCAACGCAAACGTCAGCGAACAACGAATCCACCGACGGTTGAAACTAAGTCTCCAACGGCCGTGGAGCGAGCGACGGAGCCCGTTTCGAAGGCAGAAGCCAGTCCGTCGGATGCTGGGATGAAGTGCGACGCGTGCTGCGCGTCGGATGTCGAGATCCTCTATGGTCGGTATGGCTATTACCTTCGGTGCCGAGTTTGCAATCAAAATCAAAACGTGCCGCAGAAGTGTGAGGTGTGTGCGGCGAAGGCGAAGCTTCGCAAGAAAGGGCTCTGCTTCTATCGAGACTGCGAGGCGTGTGGCTCACCAAGGCTGGTTCATACCAACTCGACGCCCGCGGAAGGTTGAAAGGGGCGTCCGTGCGATCGAGGCAATGGCGAGCCGGCGAGTTGAATAGGCTGTGGTTCGCTGCGAAATGCTCCTGGCCATCAAAACAAGAGTTGTTCTTGCTGATCGGGTGCCACCGCTTCGTCGAACTCGGTGGCTGAGTCTTGTGCTTTCTGGCGTTCGATGAACGCTTCGATTTCGTTCTCGTAGGGGAACCAGTGGAACATGAGTTGGGTGTTCACGTCATCCGTGTTGGCGTTAAACGACTCGCATCGTTTTCGCATGTCCTTGAACATCGCATGCCACTTTTTCTCTTTGACGACCGCTTCGGATTCCGACATCGCTTCGATGTGTTCCACCTTGAGGCGGAATGGGCATCCCGACTGCAATTGATTTCGTCGTCGTGCGATGTTGGTGGATCGACCGATCTTCACAAATCGTCTGCCGAGGAACTCGCAGGTGATGAAATAGACGCCAGAGTTCGACAAAGTTCGTGCTTCCGATTTTGGTGGGGAGCGGGCAGTTCGCATCGAGATCGATCAAGGCCATTCTACGAAGTCCGCAACCTGACCAGATGCTGGCCGCCAGTGCTCCCGATTTTCGTGCGGATGTCTGGCCCAGGCGTGAGACGCGCGAGCCAAACTAAATTTGGGGCTGTTTTGTGCTACGTCTAGGTGAGTAGCGGTTAGCAACTGGGGTGGACTCTTTGCCCGCCGGCGTTGTTGGATGGCCGCTCACTTGGATTGATTGCGTCGTTCGCAATCACACCACTTCTTCTGCGGATCAGATTTTGATCCGTCGCCGTCGCGTCTTGTGACGCGAGGCTGCACCGAGCCACTCCAGCTGCGGTGACATACAGCACTCTCAACCCAAGGGGATCCTATGCGCAGCCCACACATGCACGCCAACGTGACTTGTCGTCATCAGCCTGATGCGTCGCCTCACCTGCAAGTTGTTGGCGAACAGGTGAGTGGTTCTACGAATCGAAAGATCGCCATTCCCAAACGAGCGGCGACCCAACCAACACGGATTGAGCTTTCTCGTCCGAAGGTCAGCCAATCTAGCGAGCCTCTCGCACTCACCTACCAGCAAGCAGCGGATGCATTGCAGGTCAGTGTCTCGACGATTAAACGCCGTGTCAAAGACGGTGATCTCACCGCCGTGATGATCGGGAGTCTCCCGCGGATTCTCAGGGCATCGATTCAGCAACTGTTGGGCGAGCATTGACCTCGCCGTCGAAAATTGTATTTCAGGTGTGTTGTAGTCTTGGGCCATCTCAATTCGGCCTGGAGCCGAATCAGTGGTCAGATTCCGATCGAACCAAACGCCAAACGGCGATCCAGGGACACTGCAACGCTGAACTAAATTTATGGCCACTTTGAGCTACGTCTAGGTGAGCAGCGGTTAGCAACTGGCGAGGACTCTTTGCCCGCCGACGTTGTTGCATGGCTTCTCACCTGGATCGATTGCATCGTTCGCAATCGCACCACTTTTTCTGCGGATCAGGTTTTGATCCGTCGCCTTCGCGTCGTCTGACGCGAGGCCGCACCGAGCCACTCTGGCTGCGGTGACATTCAGCTCTCTCAAACACAAGGGGATCCTATGCGCAACCCAAGCACGAATGCCACAAGCTCCAGTCGCTATCAACCGAGGCCCGTGCAGCACGACTGCCAAGTAAGGCCACGAGAGGATCGCAAAAAGGAAGTCACCCGAAGCACGCTTCGGCAGCGTTACCCAATGTCTCTGACGCCGACAACCTACGGGGAGTTTCGTCGACGGGGGAAGAAGCGATGAGCAAGCCCAGTCAGCTTTTACACGGAACGACCGGCTAGCGAAGTATCGCTGCGGGTTTGGCACGGTTCGCTTTGCCTGATGCCGTACCGTTTTGTGCGGCATCGATGCCCGGTGACAGCAAACGCTCTCGCCGGGCTTCTTCCCATCATTTTCTCGACTCGAAGTTAACACGATGCAGAGCACATCGTGGCTCGGCTGGCGTGATTTAGAAGCACTGTTTCTGTACTCCGATCCTATGCAGGTCTCCAATGAAAAAGAAAGAACAACCCTTTGACGCTGACGAACTCTTGACCCTCATTGCGAGACTCGCCGCGAAACGCTGGCTTCGTGAACAGCAAGCCAAGCACATCGAGGGACTGAACGCTGGCTCCGAGAAACTTCCTCAATGCGAAACCGATCCCGACGCCAGTCAGTAAGAGTTATCGCGATGGCACGATGTGCACCTCGACCGTTCCGGAACTGCGACGCCTGCGTCTCCTTCTAAACGGTGACACCGATGTGTTGCTTGCTCAATTTTCGCGATGCGATGTGACTGGTTCGCCAACTTGCTGGCATCGCCGACGCAGGCGGTAGACGGCATGACCGATTCCAATGAGCTGTATCGGGCGGCGGTGACTTCCGGCTTCGGTGGTGAACCAGCATTCATGGCAGCGAATGATTATCGTATTCGTCTTGTTTGAATGTTTGGCAGTACGCGGCTTTTGGTGATGCCGCCCTTTGCGAAGGTTGAATCAATCGGATGCGGAAGACCACGAAGACCTCGAAACGGAGCGGGCAACAAGTCGATGATGATCGAACGAAGCGAGTCAATGCTCGAAAGCAGCTTCGCGTTTGGTTGACTCGATTCGGGAATGATGGGATCAAGCTCCAGACTGAGGAGGATGTTAAGCAACAGGCAAGACATCTCGTCTCGCTAGTTCGCGAAGCGCACTCGCGAAGCAGTTCGGCTGCTCACCGGCGGTTCAAAGAAATCGCAGCCGCGGTCGATGATCAGATTGGCCTGATCGACCAAAGCGAAAAGCACATGAAGATGCTCTTTGAGCGGTTGATTCGTGCCGCGGATGCGGAAGTCGACTTTAAGTGTCCTTGGGATCATCTACTGATGGAACTAGAGCGCAAGCCCAGACAACTGACTGTTGCCAGGGCGCTTTGGGATGCCAACAAGGACCTGTCAGCAGAATGGACAATCCCGCTCGGTGACTTCGTTTACAAGGTTTGGGGGTGCGATTTCATAAAGAGCTCAAGGATTCGCCCGGTCATCTGCAAGCTTGCGAAGTTTATTAACGAGCGAGGAGTTGGCCTGAAAATTGAGGTGCATGACAGTGAGGGCGTGCACCGAATCGATTGCAAACTTACCTAGCTTAGCCGCCGTTTGCCAAATTCAGTTTGTGCTCGACACATTTACCAGGGTGAACGTCGGGCAGATGGTCAACGTGGTCACTCGGTTTTCACTCGATGCGTCGCCTCAGCTGCAAGTTTTTGGCGAGCACATGAGTGATTCTCCGAATCGAAGATCTCCGTCGCCAAACGATCGGACGCCCGTTCAACGCGGATTGAACTGCGGCGTCCGAAAAATGGCCGATTAAGCGAACCCCTCGCGTTCACGTACCGGCAGGCAGCTGAGGCGTTGAAGGTCAGCGTGTCGACGATCAAGCGTCGCGTCATCGACGGTGATCGGAAGGTCGTGAAGATCGGCAACCTCCCCCGAATCGGCAACACGGTCGAAGTAGCGATGCGACACGACGTGATCATCAAGGAGCGAGAATATGACGGGCCCCGCCAGGGCAGGAGAAATCGCTAAATGATCAACTGACACCCATTCCAATTTCCCTCGTTTCAAGCAAGGAAAACAAGATGATGAAGCCCAGCAAAGTCGGGACAGAAAGCGGGACACTCAGTGCCATTCAGAGGCATTCACAGAGGTTCACGCGAAGTGACAAAGTGCGGAAAACACCGTGTTTTCCGCATTCTATGAAGTACCTGATACCCCCGACAGGATTCGAACCTGTGACCTGCGCGTTAGGAATGCGCTGCTCTATCCAGCTGAGCTACGAGGGCGTTTGGGTTGCAATGCGTTGTTTGAGTTTACGTTGCTGGCGGTGAGGCTGGAAGATCGTTTGGGACCGGCAATCGGAGATGTCGGTGTAGTGGAGACGTGTTATTTGGGGAAGTAAATGGCTGGGCGCGAGAGTTCCAGGGAGTCTTGTTCGATTGTAAGCATCGACTCGATTTCCAAGCTTCCGTATCGCGAAAAACCGGTGTGGACGACGAGGTTGTCAGCCATCTTTGCCACTCCGTCGTGATGGGTGTGACCGCAGAGGACGATGTGTTTGCGGTCAGGGGCTCGTTCGGCTGCTTCCCGGAGTGCCTTGCCGAGTTGACCGCAGACGAAGAATGGAGCCCAGTTGTCGTCGGTCGTTTTGCCTTCGTACCAACACGCTTCACGGAATGGTGGCACGTGCGTGGCGATCAAGACTTGCGTGATCTCGTCAGGCAGGTTTTGAAGCTTTTCCGCGACTCGATCCGCGGCGGCTTTGCCCTCGGCGACCAGTAACGATTGCCAGGCGTCAGGATTGCTGTTGCGAAAGTCGTCGATCAGCTGGAAGTCATTCAGGCGGACATTTGAATCCGCGTAGTTGCCCTCCGTCGCATCGCCCCAACCATCGTCACCGATCAGCACCGTTGACTCATTGAGCGGCAGTGCGGGGTGGTCGGTCAGGTAAGTCAATTGCGGGACGTCACGGCACAGAGCAATCAGATCACGCCGCGCGGACGCGATCGATTTTCCGTAGAAGTCATGGTTGCCCAGCACGAAGTGAATCGGTCGATTCAGGGTCTCGGCCAAGCATCGCAATTGGTAGGCAACGTCGTCGCCCTCGGACAGATCTCCGGTGATCAGAATCGCGTCTGGATCGAGTTCCAGCAGCTTTGCAGCCCACGATTGCCAAACATCGAGTTTGGCATGATCAAAGTGTGGGTCGGTGATCCACGCGATTCGACGAAGAGGCTGATTCAAGGAGACGTTGCAACGACTTTCAAAGGCGAAACCTCAAGCGGTGGCGGTAGCACCAGCGGCTTCGGCCAAGGCTTCTGCTTTGTCGGTCTTTTCCCAAGTGAATCCATCGCCATCGCGACCGAAGTGGCCACCCGCGGTGGTTTCAACGAACACAGGACGACGCAGTTGCAAGTGATCGATGATGCCGCCGGGAGTCAACGGGAAGTGCTCGCGGATCAGTTCGCAAAGTTTGGCGTCGTCGATGGTGCCGGTGCCTTCGGTGTCAACGTGAACGCTGACGGGTTCGGTCACGCCGATCGCGTAAGCCAACTGAACTTCGCATCGTTCGGCAAGGCCAGCGGCGACGATGTTCTTGGCAACGTAGCGCGCCATGTAGGCAGCACTGCGATCAACCTTGGTCGAGTCCTTGCCACTGAAGGCACCGCCACCGTGACGGCCCCAGCCGCCGTAGGTGTCGACGATGATCTTGCGTCCGGTCAAACCGCAATCGCCGTGAGGTCCACCGATGATGAACTGGCCGGTTGGGTTGATGTGATACTTGATGTCGCCCTTGTCCAGTTCGGCTGGGATGGATGGTTTGACGACGTTTTCGATCACGAACTTTTCGATTTCGTCGTGCGAGACATCGGGGCCGTGTTGAGCGCTGACAACGACGGCTTCAATGCGGACGGGGCGATTGCCTTCGTATTCAACCGTGACTTGGCTCTTGTTATCGGGACGCAACCAGTCGACTTCTTTGTTGAAGCGAGCTTCGGTGATGCGGTTGATGATGCGGTGCGACAGCGCGATCGGCAGTGGCATCAATTCAGGAGTGTCTTTGCATGCGTAGCCAAACATCAGGCCTTGGTCGCCGGCACCGATGTCTTTGCCCGATGCTTCGTCGGAGTTCACGCCTTGAGCGATGTCAGGGCTTTGCGCGTCCAAGCGGACTTGTACTTCGCAGGTCTTGCCATCGATTCCGATGTCAGGATCGTCGTAGCCAACCGCAACGATGGTGTCGCGAACAATCTTTTCGTAGTCGACGTCGGCCTTGGACGAAATTTCGCCAGCGACGACGGCCAATCCGGTGGTGACCAGCGTTTCGCAAGCGACGCGGCTGTTGGGATCTTGGGCCAACAGTGCATCCAAGATGCTGTCGGAAATTCGGTCCGCCAGCTTGTCGGGGTGGCCCATGCTGACCGATTCACTGGTGAAAAGAAAACGGCCTGATTCGTTACTCACTACACTGATCTCCGGGAAAACAAACGAAAATGATCGCTGATGGAAATTCGTTTCCTCCCGCGACGTGCCCCATAGCGTAAAGTCTGGTCACGACGGCGCAAAGCGGCACAAATAACGGAAAAGAACGCTCTCGAGCTGCCATGGCCACCTCGCCTTCCAACGATCCGAACACGACCAAGCCAAAGCCAGGCAACAGCCCGCCCGCCGACACTCCTTGGCAGCGGCCGGCGGTATCGACGTGGCCATTGGTTGGTTCGTGCTTGGTCCACCTGATTCTAATTGGTTCGGTCCTTGGTTGGGTGAATTCCCAATCTGCGGGGACAATCGATCAGCCGACGACCAGCGTTGGTGTGGCGATGGCGTATCGGTTGCCCGATCGGACTCGGTACGTCACCGAAGATTCGTCGGAAGATTCCGATGCCGCGACGGCGGATGCATCCGATCGGAAGATGGACGAGCGTTCCAAGTCAGTCGACCAGTCCGATGCGGAGCAGTCGCAATCAACAGCTTCGGCGGTGTCCGCTCCACCCTCCGGTTTCGTTCCGCCAGTTGATTTGGACGGACTGTTCGCAGAGCTGACTCGTCGCGGGGCGGCGGCTGGTGAGTCCGAAGGGACCGGAGTCGAAGGAACGCTTCGATTTGGCGATGGCAAGACTGCGGACCAATTGGGCACCGGTGAACTCGTTCCGGGAACATCGCGGGCGGGCGAAGGTGCCGGCCAAACGACGACGTCGGTGTTCGGCGTGTCGGGTTCCGGCAGCACGTTTGTTTATGTGTTTGACCACAGCGAAAGCATGTCCGCGTCGGGCGGCAAACCTCTGCGAGCGGCCAAGCAAGAGTTGATTCGGAGCTTGCGAACGTTGAGTGAACGACAGCAGTTTCAAGTCATCTTTTACAACGATCGTCCCAAAGCGTTTTCCCCCGACGGGCAAAACACTGGGTTGGTCTTTGGCGAAGACGGGATTCGTCGGCGGGCCGAAGCGTTCGTGAGCCGAACGGTGGCGCTCGGCGGAACGGAGCATCAGTTAGCGTTGCGAATGGCATTGCGATTAGCACCAGACGCGATCTTCTTTTTGACTGACGCATCGATCCAAACGATGAGTGCGGATCAGATGTCCGACATTCGCCGAAGGGCTGAGCAGGCAGGGACCGTGATTCATGCGATCCAATTTGGAAGCGGGCCCGAACCAGCCAACTCATTCATGAAAGAGATCGCTCGTCAGAACCGCGGCGGGTATCGCTACCTCGACGTAGTCTCGGGCGGCTGAGGGGATCGTTTTCCAATCAGCTTCCGAGGTTGTGCAGCAGAGTAGAACAGTTGTCCTCAAGTGTTCCATCGCCAGGCCTCATCGCACCCAAGTCCACTTTCAAACGTTCGCGTCACACTGCTCGACGAAACCGGCCTATCACGCAAACATCTGGGGACAAATGTTCTACTCTGAAAGGACATTCTGCCCTCACTTTCGCGTCCACCTGAACGGCTTCGCTCGAACTTCTGCCAAACTGCGGATTGGGGGAGAAGCAGGTGCCGGAAGCCCGCTGAAAAACGGCATCGAAAAGCAGCGAGACATGTTTGGAGTGGGGGGCGGCTTGGGGGGAAGACCGAAGTCTGGCGACACCGCGTTCGATCCGATGGGGAGCGAAATCGGGCCAACCAGAGTGAGAGCGGGGCCGCTTCTAACGCCAGTTGGGGCGGATTTCGCCGGCACCAGCTTCTTCGGCATCCAAGCGTGCTTTGGGGATGATGCGACGAAACTCGGAGGCGGAACCGCGAATGGAGGCTCCCATTAGAAGCAAACCCAAGCGGACTTCTTCGCGTTTTCTTAAGGGAGCTTCGATGACTCCGGGGGCCAGCGATTTGGCTTTGCCTCGCAAGAATACGGTCACGTTGTTCAGGCCGTCGCCGAGTCGGTCGCCTGCATCGCCACCGACCACGATTGTGCCGCCGAGAGCACCCGCACCGGTGTCATCGCCGACGCTTCCGCGAACGAAGATGCTGCCACCACGCATAGCTGAGCCGACGCGATCGCCCGCCGATCCGTAAACCGCCAGTGTGCCGCCGGTCATCGCGGAGCCCAAGCCGCAGCCCGCGTTGCCGGTGATCAGGACAACGCCGCCGCACATTCCGTCGCCAGCACCGTGGCCCACATTGCCATCCAGGCGAACGTCCGCGTCCCGACAAAACGCGAACGCGTAGTCGCCCAATTCGCCGGTGGCCTGAAACCGAAGCGGCATTTCGCATCGCATCATCGCCGAGTGCTGGCCTTGCAGACCAGTCAGCTCAACCAGCGGTGCTGGAGCGTCTTCATCGGACTGGCAGGGGATCGATTGCATCGCCGACCGCAATTCAGAATCGGACATTTGAGAAATGTCGAATGAATGATCGGGTTGCTGGGGTTCCTTCGTCACGTCACGCTCCGTGGGTGGCAATCGCTCGAACGATTTGTTGTAACCGCTCGGCGGCCTGTTCGCACACATCCAAGACATCGGCGTGGTCAGCGGTTGCCGGTGCGTCGGGCAGGGCGAGGTTGGTGACGACCGAGATACCAAGCGTTCGGACTCCAGCCGAGGCGGCACACAACAGTTCCGGCACCGTGCTCATGCCAACCAGATCAGCACCAAGTTGCCTCATCATGCGGCATTCCGCCCGGGTTTCGTAATTGGGACCGTTGACGGCCAAATACATTCCTCGTCGAAGTTCAAACCCGTTCGTATGAGCGGTCTGGTGAGCGATCGCGTCGAGCTGTGGATCGCAGGTGCTCAGGCTTCGTCGGAAACATCCCGTGGCAGCGGCGGACTCGTTTGCCGAGACGTTTGATCGTTGGAAACTGATTGGCGGGGCACCCAGTTTTCCGTCCAGCCAACTGCTGTGTTCGTTGAGGAGGACCAGGTCACCGACATCGAAATTGGGATTCAATCCGCCGGCGGCGCAGCTGACGACCAGCTCGCTGATCCCCAGACCAGCCATCAACGCCGCGGGCCGAGTGACGTCTCGTAGGGAATGACCTTCGTAAACGTGCAATCGGCCAGCCATCGCGATGACGGGCCGCGAGGCGAGACTTCCGATCAGAAATTCGCCTCGGTGGCCTGATGCGGTGGAAGCTGCCAACCCCGGGATTTCTTTGTACGGCACGATCGTCGGGGATTCAATCGCATCGGCCAGCCCCCCCAATCCGCTCCCGAGGACCACTCCGAGAGGAGCTTTTTCGAATTCCTTCAGGATTGGAGCCTTGGTCCGGAAAGCGGAGAGCGATTCCGACAGATCCGGGACCGAGTCCGCGGCGGCAGCGAGGTTGGAGTTGGCGGGCAAAATCGTTTCAAAAATCCAATGTCAGGGGGGATCCGTACGCAATGACAAGCAAAGATTGCGCCTGATTCGTTTTGGGGTTCCCGATCGGAGCCACCTTTGCGATATTTCCGTTCGATTTAGCAACGTGATTCGAAAAGAATGTCCGGGCGATTCCCGGTTTTGCCAGTCTACACCCCCCAACAATTTTTGACGATTCGTCGGCCACCCCCCAAATCCACCCCGGAATTACTGCGACAGCCATGTCAGAGTTGTCGACGGGCGAGATTGGAACCGCCGCATTGGTCGAGCTTAGGTGAAGTATTATGAATTTGGAGAAGGTCAGAAACATTGGTATCAGTGCCCACATCGACTCGGGCAAGACCACTCTGAGCGAACGCATCCTGTATTACAGCGGACGTATTCACAAGATCGAAGATGTTCGCGGTGGTGGTGACGGCGCGACGATGGATCACATGGAACTGGAAAAAGAGCGTGGGATCACGATCACCAGTGCCGCGACCAGCGTCACGCATAATGGCTACCACATCAACCTGATCGACACCCCCGGCCACGTTGACTTCACCGTCGAAGTGGAACGCTCGCTGCGTGTTCTCGACGGTGCCGTTTTGGTTCTGTGCAGTGTCGGTGGCGTTCAAAGCCAGTCGATCACCGTTGACCGCCAAATGAAGCGATACCAAATTCCTCGCTTGGCGTTCATCAACAAGATGGACCGTACCGGTGCTAACCCACGCCGTGTCGTCGAACAACTTCGCGAAAAGCTCGGTGCCGATGCCTTCTTGGCTCAAATCCCAATCGGTGCGGAAGAGAACTTCCGTGGCGTCGTCGACCTGATCGAAATGGTGGCTTACACCTTCGAAGGCGACCAAGGCGAAAAAGTTGTCACCGGCGAAATCCCAGCTGACTTGAAAGACGAAGCCGAAGAATCACGCGTTGCAATGTTGGATTCATTGTCCAACTACAGCGACGAAGTGATGGAATTGCTTCTCAGCGAAGAAGAAGTTTCCAAGGAAATGATCTATCGGGTCATGCGTGAAGCCGTTCTCAACGGGGCGACTCCTGTCTACATGGGCAGTGCATACAAGAACAAAGGTGTTCAGCCTTTGCTCAACGCAGTCACCGAGTACCTGCCCAGCCCGCTGGATCGCGAAATTTACGGACGTGACCCTTCGGACGAAGAAAAGAAAATCGAATTGTCACCCGATGCGGACAAGCCGTTCGTTGGCATGGCGTTCAAGATTGTCGAAGATCCGTTTGGTCAGTTGACCTTCATGCGTATCTACCAAGGCACCATCAAGAAGGGCGAAGCTTACACGAACCAACGTTCGACCAAGAAAGAACGCTTCAGTCGCATTGTGCGAATGCACAGTGAAAAGCGGGAAGAAATCGACGAAGCTGGCCCTGGCGACATCATCGCCGTCATGGGGATCGACTGTGCGTCCGGGGACACGTATTGCAGCGAGCGTGATTACGCGACGTTGGAATCGATGTACGTGCCTGAGCCCGTCATCAAGATCGCCGTCAATCCACTGAACCGTGGCGATGGCGACAAGATGAGCAAGGCGTTGCAACGCTTCCGCAAGGAAGACCCAACGTTCAGCGTCTACACCGACGAAGAAACCAACGAGATCTTGATCTCGGGCATGGGTGAATTGCACCTGGAAATCTACATCGAACGAATTCGTCGCGAATATGGCGTCGAAATCGAAGTCGGTGCTCCCAAGGTTTCCTACCGCGAAAGCCCGACCAAGGAAGTCGAATTCAACTACAAGCACAAGAAGCAAACCGGTGGTTCAGGTCAGTACGCTCACATCGTTGGCAAGCTGATCCCGATCGAGTCGGAAAGCGAAGACAGCTTCGAGTTCGAAGAAAAGGTCGTCGGTGGTCGTATTCCTAAGCAGTACATCCCTGCTGTTGAAAAAGGCTTCCGCGATATCCTGGGCAAAGGTCCAATCGCCGAGTACCCCGTTGTGGGAACTCGCATCGAGCTGCTCGACGGTAGCTACCACGATGTTGACTCGAGTGAAAAAGCCTTTTACACAGCGGCTCAAGGTTGCTTCCGCGAGTACTTCAAGCAAGCTGCTCCGAAGTTGCTCGAGCCGATCATGAGTGTCGAAATCGAAGTTCCTGAAGACTTCCAAGGTACCGTGACTGGTGACGTGATTCGTCGTCGTGGTCTGATGACCAGCAACGATACCAACGAAGGCATGACCGTCATCTTGGCCGAAGTTCCTTTGGCTGAAACGTTCGGTTACGCAACCGACTTGCGGTCGATGACTCAAGGTCAGGGAACGTTCACGATGGAATTGGCGGCCTACCGTCAAACTCCTTCGAACATCCAAGAAGAGATCATTGCAGAACGCAAGAAAGACGAATTGGCCGGCGCTCGCTAAGCCATTTTGACGATCCAATCACAAGAAAACCACGCGACTCACCTCGCGTGGTTTTTTTGTGCTCGGATGGAGCATCGAATGTCGATTCATGGCAACTTCATTCATTCGCCGATGATTTTGACGAGGATTCGTTTTCGGCGTTTGCCGTCGAATTCGTAGTAGAAAATGTGTTCCCAAGGGCCTAGGTGAAGTTCCCCATCGGTGATGGCTACCACGACTTCGCGGCCCATGATTTGTCGTTTGTGGTGAGCGTCGGCGTTGTCTTCACCAGTTCGATTGTGCATGTAACCACCGGATGCCGGATCGGTTCCCGCGTTGAATGGCACCAAGTCTTCAAGCCAGCGTTCGTAGTCCGCGTGCAGGCCTGACTCATTGTCATTGATGAATACGCTGGCCGTGATGTGCATCGCATTGACCAGAACCATTCCGTCTTGAATGCCGCTCTCGCGAACCAATTGATCCACCTCGCGATGGATCGAAACGATTCCGCGTCGACTGGGGACTTCCATCCACAATTCTTTGGTTAGTGACTTCAAGTTGAGCTCCAGGATCGTTGGATTCGGCAATGTGAGCGAAGGCGAAGCATTCATGAATTTCATTCCCGTCTCGAAGTGGATTCATGTCGCGGCGATCATTTTATGAGATGATCATTCGGAACGCGATTCGCTGCAAATGCGGCGACCTGTCTTTGCAATCTACCCGATCATGCCTGTCTCAACCGCGACATCGGTTTCTGGCATGAAACTCTCAAAACGGTCGAGTCTCAATCTGTGTTTGGCAATCGATGGATGTCTGGTTTGTTGTTGACGGGAGCCTTCCTGGGGGCGGCATCCAATTCAAGAGCAGAGGAATTAGCGCCAGTGACATCGGAGGCGTCCGAGTCGGAAGCGACGCAAGACCTGGCGGAAATGGTGTTGAGTCGTGACGATCATTTTCGCTGGGACGTTCGTGCGAGAGGTGAGATTGCCGGTTGCGATTACGTCGTGCTTCATTTGGTGTCTCAGTCGTGGCAAGGAGTTCCCTGGCACCATTTGCTGTATATCCTCAATCCACCCGAGGTCGATCCGAACGAATCCAACGCGTTGATGCTGATTACCGGTGGATCTTGGAATTCGGAGTGGGGAGAGGATGGTCCCGAAAAGATTGAAGTGCCGCGGGAAGCTTCCTTGATGGCAAACGTCGCGATTGAAGTGAAGACTCCCGTTGCGATTTTGAAGCAAGTTCCCTTCCAACCAATGTTCGATGGCTTGAAGGAAGACGCGTTGATCTCCTACACATTCCAAAAGTTCTTCGAAACGAGCGATCCGGAGTGGCCTTTGTTGCCCGCCATGGCACGCTCTGCTTCCGCCGCGATGGATGCTGTTGTTGGAGCAACCAAAGAGGAATGGGGACTTTCGATCGATGGCTTCACCGTGACCGGGGCGAGCAAGCGAGGTTGGACGACGTACTTGGTCGGAGCCACTGACCCTCGAGTCAAGGCAATCGCTCCAATGGTGATCGACATGTTGAACATGGATGTCCAAATGAAGCACCAAATCGATGCGTGGGGTGCCTACTCTCCTCAGATCAAGGACTACACGCGGCGTGGTTTGCAGAAAATGATGGGAACGCCGAAGGGGAAGTCTTTGCTGCAGTTGGTGGATCCATACGAACATCGGGCAGCGTTGACGATGCCGAAGCTGGTGTTGCTGGGCAGCAACGATCCATATTGGCCGGCCGATTCAACCCAGCACTACATCGACGATCTTCCCGGCTCAACGTCGCTGCTGAACATCCCGAACAATGGGCATGGATTGAACGACATTCAAAGAATGGTGGGCGGTGTTTCGGCGTTGCATCGATTTGTCTGCCAAGGCAAAGCCATGCCCATCTGGGAAACTCGCTCGGATGCCACTTCAAACGGATTGAAGTTGGTTGCAACGAGCGATCAAACTCCGATGGAAGTACTGTTGTGGACCGCGACGTCTTCCACCCGTGACCTCCGGTCGGCGACATGGGAATCGTCCTCGTTGATGGCACACGACGACGGGACTTGGAACGCGGAAGTCAAATCACCAGCGTCGGGTAGTTCAGCTGCATTCATCGAAGCGCAGTATGAATCCGGAGGCACGTTTCCGCTGTCAGTGACATCGCAGATCCACGTTTTGGACTGAAACAAATCGCATGACCAATCTGTAGCTCGGTGGTCCCCCACCGAGACCCATCGTTTAAATCACTCGCGTTCTACATTGCGTGCTGTCCATCTGAGTCAATCGGCGACAATCATGCCATGACGTCGTGGATGACGCTGCCGTGCACGTTCGTCAGACGTCGTTCCAAACCGTTGTGGTAGAATGTCAGTCGTTCGTGATCCAGCCCCATCAAGTGCAGCAAGCTGGCGTTGAAGTCATAAACGGACGTTGGGTTCACGGCAGCTTTGAATCCGAACTCATCGCTCTCGCCGTAGCTGAATCCCTTTTTGACGCCGGCACCAGTGAGGAAGCACGTGAACGCATCCGGGTTGTGATCTCGTCCCGTACCGTTGGACTGCAAGAACGGCATCCGTCCAAACTCCGTCGCCCAAACGACCAAAGTGTTTTCGAGCAGACCACGTTGACGCATGTCCGCAATCATTGCTGCGGTTGGTTGGTCCATGATCTCAGCCTGCATCGCATGCGTCTTAGCGATGTTGGAATGAGAGTCCCAGTTTGTGATGCCATTGCCGCCCGCAGGATCGCTGCCGTTGAACAACTGCACGACTCGGACACCTTTCTCGATCAAGCGACGAGCCAAGAGGCAGTTCTTCGCGTATTCCCCTCGCAGTGCGCTGCCGCCTTCAACGCCATAAGCCTTCAGCGTTGCTGCCGTTTCGCCGGAAAGGTCCATCGCATCAGGGACGGACGTCTGCATTTTTCCCGCCAGCTCGTAACTTGCGATTCGACCAGCCAAGTTGGCGTCGCCCGGATAAAGTTCCAAATGCTTTGCGTTGAGACGCTGTAGCAAATCAACCGTCGCGTGATCCGCGGCGGGGGAAAGGCCACTTGGACGATGCAGATTGTTGGGCGGGTTCTTGGCGTTGAAGTCCGTGCCTTGGAAGGCCGCGGGCAAGAATCCATTGCCGAAGTTGTTTTTGCCACTTCGAGCCAACCCTCGCGGGTCATTGATCGCAACGAAGGAGGGAAGCTCTTGGTTCTCGGTGCCGAGTGCATAGGTCACCCAGGAACCAAACGACGGGAAGCCTTCCATCGTGAACCCGGTGTTCAGGAAGTTTTCGCCTTGTGGGTGGGCGCTGGTGTCGGTGTTGAGCGAATGCAGGAAGCAAAAGTCGTCGACCTGTTCCGCCAAGTGTGGCAACAAGTCCGAGACCATTTTGCCGGATTCGCCACGTGGTTTGAAATCCCAGAACGGTTTGGCAATGTTTCCGGTCGGGCCTTCAAACGTGACCGCGGGAATACCCGGTGGCTTTTGCCCATGCAGTTTCGTGAGCGCCGGTTTGTAATCGAACGTGTCGACGTGACTGACCGCACCAGGGCAGAAAATCACCAGCACTTGTTTCGCGGGCGCTTCGAAATGGGCTTTTCGCGGCAGGTAAGGATTGTTCGGATCGATCGACGGTCGGATGGGTGTCTTGCCGCCGGCAGTTCCGACGTCCGACGCGAGCAGTCCATCCGACTGCAACAGACTAGCAAGGCCGAGCCCGGCGGTTGATAGTCCCGCAGTGCCGAGGAAGCTGCGTCGATCGAGCAACCGGCGACCTTGAACGGAGAGGTTCTCTGGATTTGTCATGGTGTTTGTGTCCGGTGCTAAGGCAGAAAGGCGAGTTCGTTGGAGTTGATCAACGCTCGGCAAACCAATGCCAACTCGCCATCGCGAGCGATGTTCATGCAAGCGGTTCGTTCGGCTTCCGATGATGAGCGATCGAGCAACAGTTCGAAGCAGCGGTCAACGGCGAGTTCGAGTTCGTCGTTCGATTCGCGTAGGGCTCGTTCCGCAATCAGGTCGGATTGTTCCAGAACGAAGTCGCTGTTCATCAAGTTCAATGCTTGCAGCGGCGTGGTCGAAACCGGTCGCTTCGCACGAACCTGACCGCAGTCAGGAAAGTCAAAAGCGGTGAAGATTTGATCGTCCACGCGGCGCATTCGTTCTTGGTAGAGCATTCGCCGCCAGGTCTCTTTTCCGTGGTTGTTGATGACTTCCCATTGGGCGTAGGTCGCTTTTTCATTGTGGATGCGATAGCTACGACCGCCAATTCGCAAGTCAAGCGAGCCGGAAGCCATCAAGATGGAGTCGCGAATGACTTCGGCCTCCACGCGGCGAGGTGGGAATCGCCAAAGCAACGCGGAGCCCGCGTCTCGTTTCAGTCCCTCCTCGTTCGGGAGGCTGGATTGACGGAACGCATCGGACATCACCAGCATTCGCAGCAACGACTTCACGGACCATGCCGGATTGTCAGCATCAGCCGGCGAGACAAACTCGTCGGCCAGCCATTCCAGCAATTCGGGATGCGTTGGTGGAGCACCCGCTCGACCAAAATCGCTGGTCGTTGGAACGATTCCGGAACCGAAAACATGGTGCCACACTCGGTTGACCATGACGCGTGCCGTCAGAGGATTTTCAGATGAGGTCAGCCATCTCGCGAATTCGCGACGGCGCTCAGGGCCAGATGCGGAGGAATCGAGACCAAGGTCGCCGTCGAAGATTTCCGGTGCGGCAGGCATCACTTCATCGTGAGGACTCTCTGGACTGCCACGCAGTAAGACATGTGTCACAACCGGTTCCACGAAGCGTCCCACGAAACTTGGTTGGGGACCTTCTTCGGACAGTTGATCGATCAATCCTTGGATATTTGCAATCGTTTGTTTTCGTTCAGGATTGTTCTTCAACAATTTGGAGTTGACCGCCCAAGTGCCAGTCCATGGTTGCCAAGTTCCATCCTCCTGCATGATGTCCATGTCGAATTGATACTTGGGTAGATACGGTTTCTTGTTCAGATAGTCCGTGTCGTAGAAATACTCGCGGTTGTTGCTCAAACGAAGTCGGTTGACGGTTTGAGGTCCTTGGAATTGGAACTCGACCCAAGGGCGTTCTTCTTTCTTCGCATCGAGTTTTGTCCGCCAAGCCATCGTTCCGTACTCGCCGTCGTTGATTCGCCCGATCGGATTGCGTCCGTCCGTTCCCTCTTCTGGGAATCCTGTGACTTCCGTTCCTTCACGGGCATCGGCGAGGTTTCGGTTCAAACCGTGGGGCCCGAGAACTTCCAGTTCATCCAAGCCCAGGTTGGGTGTCTTGAACCGAATTCGAACGGCTGTCGTTGTCACAGCGGGGAAGTGAAGCTCACGGTAGGCACCCCAGTTTTCTTCCCAGCCACCGGCGTCGCGAAGTTTGTCTCTTTGGGTTTGGATCTGCTGCCACAGCTCTTTGCCACGTTTGCGTAACGGGTGATCTTCGGAGAACTCAGGATGGCGACTTCCAAACTCAATGTCTTGGAAGACCGCTGTCATCGAGTAATAGTCTTGGATGGAAACCGGATCGAACTTGTGGTTGTGGCAGCGAGCGCATCCCACGGTGACGCCCATGACCGATGCACCGACGGTTTGCATGATTTCGTCCAAGCGGTCCGCGCGAGCCTGGCGAATCGCGGTGGGTTCACGTCCGACGGTTGCCGCGGGAACGTGCGGTCCAGCGACCAAGTATCCGGTCGCTTCTCCGGCACCCATTGAATCGCCCGCGATCTGTTCTTGGACGAATTGATCGTAGGGCTTGTCTTCATTGAAAGACCGCACCACATAATCGCGATAGACCCATGCGTTCTTTCGATACAGGTTGGCTTCGGAACCATTGGTCTCCGACCAACGAATGACGTCAAGCCAGTGCTGAGCCCAGCGTTCGCCGAAGTGAGGTGATTGAAACAACCGATCCACCGCTCGTTCGTAAGCAGCATCACCGTTCGCCGCAAATTCGCGAACGAAGGTTTCGGTCTCTTCAGGAGTTGGTGGCAATCCAGTCAAGACAATCGCGAGTCGCCGGATCAACGAACGTGGATCCGCCGGATCTGAATACTCAAGACCATGTTCCGCGAGACGCGATCGCAAGAACGCGTCGACTGGTAGCAAAGTGCCTGGTTTGGATTGCTCACCGGTATCTGCAAGTGCAGGAACATCAGGACGCACGATAGGTTGGAATGCCCAATGGTCTGATTCGAATTCTAGGACCGCATCCATCTGTCCGGGCCATTCCGCGCCTTCTGTGATCCAACGCGAGATCATTTCAATCTCTTCTTTGGGCAATTGGTCGTCGTCCGGCGGCATCGCCATCTCTTCATCGAGATGCTGGATGACGTTCATGACATAACTCTTCTCTGGATGACCGGGCACCAAAGCTGGCAAACCCGAGTCGCCGCCTCGCATCATATGAGGTCGTGAATCGAGACGCAGGCCGGATTCTTGCTCGTCTTCGCCGTGGCAATAGACGCATCGATCTTCGAAAATCGGAGCGATGTCGTTCTCGTAGTCGACCTTCTCTGCGGAACTAACGTTGGCAGTGCAAGCCACCACGACCAGGAAGATTGCCGGGATCGCAGAGTGACTGAAAAATGTGTGATCTTTCATCGTGCAGCCTCCCATCCGGCATTCCACTGTGCCAGCAATTGGCTGGTCAGTTCGGGGTTTTTGTTAGCGATGTTGGTGGTCTCGTCGGGATCGTTTGCATGATCGAACAGCTCGACATAGATCGGAGCGGAACTCGAATCGCGATGGTCCTTCCAAATGACCAGCCGATATCGATCGGTTCGCATGGTGTAGCCCATCAGGTGTTGCTCGAACAATTCGCGGTCCCACGACTCTCCCAGTTGCTTGATGATCCGCTCTTCCACTTGCTGAATCAGAGGCCCGAACCATGTTTCTCGCATTCCTTGAGAAAGCGGATTGGCGGCCCATTCTCGCAGTGCCGGATTGGGGTATTGGCTGAACGCAGCGTCTTTCCAGGATTGGTTCGGATCGTTCATCAGCGGTTTGAAACTGGTGCCTTCGGTGTGTTCCGGTATAGGAATGCCCGCCAATTCGCACAGGGTGGGATAGATGTCGACCAATTCCACCAAAGCATCTGTGTTCGCACCTCGAGTCTGCATGTCGGGTGACCAAATCATCAAAGGGACACGGGTCGCGATTTCGTAGTTGGTCGCTTTGCCCCAGACACCCATGTCGCCGAGGTGCCATCCGTGGTCGCCCCAGACAACGATCATCGTGTTGTCACGAACTCCGGCTTCTTCCAAGGCAGCAATCAGTTTGCCGATTTGAGCGTCGACATAGCTGACCGAAGCGAGGTAAGCGTGCTTGAGGGTGCGAGACAATTCAGGTGACAGAGGTCCGATCTTTGGAATGCCAGCCCGCGTTCTTAGTTCGAACGATGCGTGCAGTCCCATCGCGGCGCCGTTCTCGGGGGCGTTGGTTTCGCCAGCCATCGGGATGTCCGCGGCGTCGTACATGTCCCAGTATTTGGAGGGAGCACACCAGTTCAGATGAGGCAATTTGTATCCCATGGCCAAGAAGAAAGGCTTGTCATCATCCTTCACCAATTCCTTCAGGGTTGCGATAGCCAATGCGGTGTTGTAACCGTCGATGTAACCGGTGTCGGCAACGTCGGCTTTTTCGTAGGCTGGACCAGCGGCCAATCCTTTGCGAGCTGCTTCGCCATACTTTGCCAACATGTTTTTCATGTTGTCGGCCTTCATCTTATTGTTCTCGGGCAGCGCGTATGGTCCTCTCGGTTTTCGGATGCCATTGATTCGCTTCACCGATTCGCGACTCCATGATCGCCCGTCATCGGTGTCGCCTTGGTGAAAGATCTTTCCGCAGTAGGCCGCTTCATAACCGTTTGCGATGAAGTGTTCGGGCAGTGTCAGAATGTTGGGTTGCAGTTCGCGAAGCGAAACGTAGTTGTGATAGAGCCCGGTCGTATCGGGGCGAGCTCCCGTCATCAGGCTCGCTCGCGAGGGACGGCAGATCGCTTGTTGGCAGTAGGCACGATTGAACAGCAATCCGTCGGCGGCCAATTGGTCCAAGTGAGGCGACTTGGCGATCGGCGAACCATAACACCCAAGCTCTGGTCGCAAATCGTCAACGGCGATGAACAACACGTTCGGTTTTTCGGCCGCGAATCCGGCGGATTGCAAAAGAAGACCGAAACAGAAGGTGGTCAACAATCGGATCATGTTTTTCGGTGGGGCGATGAGGAGGGATGTGTGTCGGTTAATCGTGTTAGCCCGGTTCTGGTGTCAGCAACCGGGGCTAACGCTCAAACGGCTCGTTCAGAGTGACGGGGGCGAGTCAGGCCACTGTTCTTTAGGTTCAGTAGCCCAGCGGTTTGCCGGATTCGTACAGCGAATGAATTTCAGTTGCTTCCAACGCTGCGTTGTAGATCGTCAGTTCATCGATCGTTCCGTCCAGATTGCGGACGGCGAACCAAGGCGTTTCGCGAAAAGGTTGGCCCCAGTTTCCAATTTCTGCGGGACCAATTCGTAGGGTGTCGATTTGATACTTGGGTTTGATTTTTTCGGCGCTGACTCGGACTCCGTTCACGTATTGCTGCACAAGTCGAGATGCTGGGTCATAGACCGCGACCAAGTGGAACCATTGCCCGCTTTTGGAGATGTCCCAAATTGGGTCCGTGATGTAGACGCGGTGCAGTCCCGCGTCTTTGACAACTCTATGGTCGCGTTCGTTGTAGAAGCTAACGCTCTGTGAATCGTCGACCATGACGGAAAACATCAATCGTCCGTCGTCGCGAATTTGCCAGTGAGGTTCGCCGTTCTCGTATCCATCGCCCATAAATAAAGCGTTGTAACGCTGGTCCAAATTGTCGATTTTGACCCAGCAAGCAAACGTGAACGCCTCGAATTCACCGTCGATGCGAGTGCGGACACGAGATCCGGGACGATCGAAATTGATCCCGTGTGACGAGGCTCCAAATCGCCCGTCGACGACCTCCGCTGGCCCCACCAACAATCCATCTCGGGTGTCATCGGTGGTGGAGCCGTTTCGAATGACGCGTCCCTCAAGTTCTGATGCGGCGAAGGTTGCAATCAGGCGGTCGTCCTCTCTCAGTGATTGCATCGAACGTCGCCATTCTTGGAAACGTTGCGTCGACGCGGATTGATCTCGCTGATACAGATCTGATGCGGTGATCATGTCTTCGATGCCTTGGCTCGAGGGAGAGCCATGCAATGTTTCGTGTTCGCCGGTGTGAAGATGTTGACCATCCCGGTCGCCGCCACGCAACATGATTTCGCCGTCGACCACTTCCACACGGGCTTGGTCAGCCGAAACATCCATCGTGAACTCAGTTCCCAGGTCGATGACTTCGGACTCCGCTGCTTTCACAGAAAAGCCACGTGCCGCTGGCGGCACGGTTGCTCGTAGCCGACCCTGGTTCACTCGGACGGACCAGTCCGATTCGATGTCGAGACTGGCCGGGCCTTCCACGATCAGCGTTGCTCCACAGAAGAAGTCAATCTCGGCGACGCCACTGTCAAATTGAAACCGACCGTTGGCCAGCACATCACCAACTTTGGCTCGGCTGGTTGGATCGGTCCATTGAAGGTCGACCGCACGACGAAGCGTTGCGTGCCCAGCGATCTGAGATTCAGATGCATCCGATCCCGTTTCAGTGATCTGCGCAATGCTCGGCGAGGGCAATCGTTGGCGTCCCAGCCAATAAGCCATTCCGCCAACCATGAAGAGTGCTGTCGCGGCGATCATCAGCGAACGGAATGCGAAAACGCTTGGCCAACGGTAGAGCGGCGGGGTGGCGGACGATGCTGGTGAGCTTTGCAAAGGAGCTGCGGCGATCTCGTGTAGTGATTCGCTCAGGTTCACCGCTTGCAAATAGGCTTGTCGTACTTCCTCGTTGTCTTCAAGCAAGTTCTGCAGTTGCTCAAAGTCTTCTGCTGGAATGGTTTGATCAATTGCCTGGTAGATTAATTTTTGTAGTGAATCATCCATGGCGAAGCTCCTGTCGCAATTGCTTTTCAACGCACTGCTGAAGTGAAGCTCGCAAGACGTTGATTTGGTAGTACAAGCGACGAGCTTTCTGCCCGGTTTCTTTCGCGATCGAAGAAACCGATTGGCCAGGTGAATGAACACTCAGGACCAATTGGCGTTGAGTCTCGTCCAGTTTTGACAAGCAGCTCTCGATGGCTCGCCGTTCCTCGTCGCGTTGTTCGAGCTGCGGCAAGGCGGACGCCGCGAGGGCTTCCACGACCGAGTCGCGAAACACCAGTCGATCGCGGCCTTGGTCGCGTTGCCAACTGAGGGCTTTGTAGCGTGCGATCACGCAAGCCCAGCGGGCAAACTCTTCGGGGTGACCTGCGTTTTGTGTGGCAAAATCATCGAATTTTCGCCAACACTCCAGTGCCGTTTCTTGCACGACGTCGTCCACCGCATCTCGGTTTGGCAGCAGTGAGCGGACGAACCGGCGGATCGACAGATCGTGTCGCGATAGCAACGCAACGAATTCGTTGTATCGCTGTTCGCGTTCGCTCGAATTGACATTGTTGGTAGGTGGATCACTCGCCGCCATTGTTTGTCCTCCACCTAGTCATTCCTCTTGGCCAGGGATTTACAATGAATTTTCCCGGGATCGATCGGGTTGTTTCCGGAGCTCGCTACTCTCTGGCACCACGAGTTTCAGTCGAATGTCTTCGCGGGTGGCATTTCGGATTGCAGCGAATCCCAAACTGAAAGCAACTTTTTCAATCGAGCAGGTTGCGTCTCGGACAAATTTTGGGTCTCGCCGGGGTCCGATTCGAGGTCAAAGAGTTCGACGGGCTGATTTTGGCGAGCTTGGACGAATTTCCAGCGGCCTTGGCGAAGTGCTCGGGCACCGCGGGGCATCCGCCACCAGACGGTTCGCTCGGAGGTGAAAGTGCCTCGGCCGATCCATGGCAACACGTTGATGCCGTCCATGTCGGTCTGGCTTTCTTGATTCAGGGCCAGTGATAGAAACGATGGGGCGATGTCGATGCTCAATACCGGTTTGTCCTCATCCGCACCGACCGGAATAGTTCCAGGCATGCTCCAAACCATCGGGATGCGAACGCCGCCTTCGTACAGACTGCCTTTGCCGCCTCGCAGCGGTGCGTTGCTGCTGGTCAGTTCCGCGGTGGGGCCACCGTTGTCACTGAAGAAAACCACCAGTGTTTCTTCCCGAAGGTTTTGCTGGTCAAGCGTCTTTAGGATCCGGCCAACGCCACGATCCATGGCGATCAACATACCCGCGAAAATCCTTCTTTGAGGATCTTCGATGTGGTCCATTCTTTGATGGTCTTTGAGTGTCGCCTGCATGGGTGAGTGCACGGCGTTGTAAGAGACCACCAGGGCAAATGGATTCGATGCCGATTGGGAGATCGAGCGGACGGCTTTGTCTGTGATCGTATCGGTCAGATATTTCCAATCGTCGATCGGTTCGGAGCCCTCCATGACTGGGTTGCCAGCATCGTATGCGGGTTCGTTGATGGGAGCGTAGTTGCCGCGAATCGTTCTTTGGTCAGTCTGGAACTGTCCGGCAGGAAGCGATTTGTCACGAAGCATCGTCCAGACATTTTCAAATGGCGGACCAGGAACGTAGTAGTGACCTTCGTGCAAGAAGCCAAAAAAACGATCGAAGCCTTTCGAGGTTGGGACCTGTGGCTGTCGAGTGCCAAGGTGCCACTTGCCGATCAGCGAAGTGTGATAGCCAGCGGACTGAAGATGTTCGACGAAGGTCTTTTGCTGTGGTGGCAAGCCCGCGTTGGGATGGTTGTTGCGTTCTCCAGTCGGGTTGAGGTCATAACCAAACCGGGATTGGTAGCGGCCCGATAGGAAGCCGGCTCGAGACGGGCTGCAATACGACGACGTCACATAGCCGCTGGTGCAGCGAACTCCCGAGCGGGCCAATGCGTCAATCGCGGGTGTTGGGATCTCGGCGTTGCCCATCATCCCGGTTTCGCCATAACCAAGATCGTCCGCGATGATCACGACAAGATTGGGTTGCGATGCGGCAGTCGATCCCTGCCAGCACAAAACTACGCTCGCCAGGATGATGCATGCAGTGAAACGGTCGGCGATCGAGCGTGGGGGCAACGCTGGCATGATGGAGCTTGGCTTGGGGGATGGTGGGGTGTTTAGTTTATCAGGGGTCTGGGGGTCTGGGGGTCTGGGGGTCTGGGGGTCTGGGGGTCTGGGGGTCTGGGGGTCTGGGGGTCTGGGAGTCTGGGAGTCTGGGAGTCTGGGAGTCTGGGAGTCTGGGAGTCTGGGAGTCTGGGAGTCTGGGAGTCTGGGAGTCTGGGAGTCTTTTGCGCATGAAAAAACCGGGCGTCTTGGGGACGCCCGGTTGATGTTTTCAACGATTCGAAGTGGCGATCACTCGCCTTCGGTCGTGCTGGATGTGGTCGAGGCTGGTTCGCCATCGCCTCCGAGCAACGGGAAGGATTCTTCGAGTGCCGAGACAGGAGCCTGCGACAATTCCTCGAGTGCTTCGCGGCGGTAGTTGACTTCCGACTCTTGGAAGATGCGGAAACCGGTACCGGCTGGAATCAAGTGACCCAAGATAACGTTCTCTTTCAAACCGACCAACTTGTCGACCTTGCCCGCCAAAGCGGCTTCGGTGAGCACCTTGGTGGTTTCTTGGAACGACGCTGCCGAGATGAACGAGTTCGACTGAACGGCGGCCTTGGTGATACCGAGCAACTGCGTGCTGGCCGTTGCGCTTTTGCAACGTTTGCCCTTGGCAGGCGTTCCGCCCATCGCTTCGACTTCAGCGTTGGTTTGTTCGAACGCTTCCTTTGGCACGATCGTGCCTTCGGTGTAGTCCGTGTCACCTGGGTTGGCGATCTTGATGCACTTCTGCAAGTCTTGGTTGGCTTTGCGGAAGTGGAATCGGTCCATCACGCTGCCGGGCAACAGGTTGGTGTCGCCGGCGTTCTCGATCTTCACCTTGCGAAGCATGCGAGCGATGATGATTTCGCCGTGCTTGTCGTTGATTTCCACACGCTGGCTGCGATAGACCTGTTGGATTTCGTGCAGCAAGTATTGCTGAACGGCTTCTTCCCCGGTCACACGCAAGATGTCGTGAGGAACCAACGCACCATCGACCAAGGCTTGACCAGCCTTCACGATGTCGCCGGTGTGCACCAAGAAGTGCTTCCCGTGAGGCACCAAGTGCTCGCGTTCGATCCCAGATTCGCTGCGGACGATAATCGTTCGCTTACCGCGTTTGCGTTCGCTGAGAATTTCGACTTCGCCGTCGACTTCCGCGATCACAGCCGGATCCTTTGGCTTACGAGCCTCGAAGATCTCGGTCACACGAGGCAGACCACCGGTGATGTCCGAGACACCGCCCGTTTCACGAGGCATTTCAGCGAGGACCTTACCGGGAATGACTTCTTCGCCTTCCTTGACCGAGATCGTTGCACGTTCGGGCAAGTACTGTGCGTGAAGCGGACGACCGGTTTCGTCTTCGATGACCAACTGCGGGTGCAAGTCACCCTTGTGGTCAATGATCGTCATCCGGGTGTTACCGCTGGCTTCGCGATCCAGACGCATCGTTTCGCCTTCGACGACGTCTTCGAAGCGAATCTTACCGGTCACTTCCGACAAAATCGGAATTGAGTACGGGTTCCATTCGCAGAGAACTTGTCCGGCGGTGACTTTGTCGCCTTCTTTGACCATCAGCATGGCACCGGTCGGGATGTCGTACGACTCGACTTCCCGGCCACGTTCGTCGACCAACATGATTTGACCGTTTCGCGTCAGAACGATGTCTCGTCCTTCGGCGTTCGTCACGGCCTTCATTCGTGTCAGGCGAACTTCACCGTCACGAGCCGTTTTGATGTCTGACTCTTCGACTTGCTTGCTCACTGAACCACCGATGTGGAACGTACGCATCGTCAACTGAGTACCAGGTTCTCCGATCGATTGAGCGGCGATGATACCGACAGCCATGCCTTCTTCGACCATCGATCCGGTCGACATGTCCATTCCGTAGCAGCATCGGCAAACACCCAGAGGTGCGTCGCAGGACATCGGCGTACGAACTTGGATTTTTTCCAGCCCCATCGCTTCGATGTTGCGGGCGATTTCCGGAGTGATCATCTGGTTCGCTTCCACGATCACTTCGTCCGTGACCGGGTTGACGATCGACTTCAGGCTGACGCGACCGTTGATCGATTCGGCGAGCGAAACCTCGACCTTTTCACCACGGTAAACGACACCCTTCGTGATGCCTTGAGTGGTGCCGCAGTCATGCATGGTGACCACAACGTTCTGAGCCACGTCGGCCAGCTTACGAGTCAGGTAACCAGAGTCAGCTGTTTTCAACGCCGTGTCAGCCAGACCCTTACGAGCACCGTGCGTGGACGAGAAGTACTCGAGCACAGACAGGCCTTCGCGGAAGTTTGCCTTAATCGGCGTTTCGATGATTTCACCGGTTGGCTTGGCCATCAGACCACGCATACCAGCGAGCTGACGAATTTGCTCGATACCACCCCGTGCACCCGAGTGCGACATCAAGAAAACGGGGTTGATGTACCAGCCGCCTGGACGGATGTCGTTTTCCATCGCCGACATCATGTCTGCCGTGATGGCTTCCCGAGCGTGGGTCCAAGCATCGAGAACCTGGTTGTATCGTTCCTTGCCCGTCATCAGACCACGGTCATAAGCCTTCTTGTGCTTCATGACCTCTTTTTCAGCTTCCTTGATGAACTGCAGCTTCGTGTCCGGAGTCACCAAGTCATCCGTCGCGAACGACAGACCACTGCGGGTGGATTCGCGGAAACCAGTTTGCATCATGTCATCGAGCAAGTGAATCGTTGCTTTGCGTCCGAGGCGCTGATAGCAATCACTGATCGATTTGGCCAAGTCACCGCTACGCATGGCACGGTTGTAGAAATCCATCCCGACGGGCAGCATTTCGTTGAAGCGAACACGACCAGGAGTGGTATCGATGACCGCTCCGTATTCGCCGCTCTCGTCGTCCGTTTTCAGTTTCTGGTACTTCGGCAAACGCAATTTGATTCGCGTGTGCAAAGCAACAACGCCTTGAGCCAACGCGTAGTCGACCTCTTCGTAGGTGCTGAACGTCATGCCCTCGCCCTTTTGATCGGGCATCTCAACGGTCATGAAGTAGCAACCCATGACGATGTCCTGCGAAGGACTCATGATGGGCTTTCCGTTCGAAGGAGCGAACACGTTGTTCGTGCTCATCATCAACGTGTGAGCTTCGACTTGGGCTTCGATCGAAAGCGGCAAGTGAACCGCCATTTGGTCGCCGTCGAAGTCGGCGTTGAAGCCTTTGCAAACCAGTGGGTGCAAGTGGATCGCGTTGCCTTCGACCAAGGTTGGTTCGAAAGCTTGGATGCCCATCCGGTGAAGCGTTGGTGCTCGGTTGAGCAACACGGGGTGGTTCGTGATGACTTGCTCGAGGATATCCCAAACTTCTTCGTCTTTTCGTTCGAGCATCTTCTTGGCCGACTTGATTGTGTCAGCGTGGCCAAGCTCTTTGAGGCGACGAATGATGAACGGTTGGTACAGTTCGAGCGCGATCTTCTTTGGCAAACCGCATTGGTGCAGTTTCAAGCGAGGACCGACCACGATGACCGAACGGGCCGAGTAATCGACTCGCTTGCCCAACAGGTTTTCACGGAATCGACCCTGTTTTCCCTTGATCATGTCGGTCAAGGATTTCAGCGGACGGTTCGACGAACCCAACACGGGACGCTTGCAACGGTTGTTGTCGAATAGTGCGTCGACCGACTGTTGCAGCATTCGCTTTTCGTTGCGAATGATAACTTCGGGTGCGTTCAGATCGACCAGTTTGCGCAAACGGTTGTTGCGGTTGATGATCCGGCGATACAGGTCGTTCAGGTCGGACGTGGCGAAGTTGCCGCTGTCCAGCAACACCAACGGACGCAGATCGGGAGGAATGACCGGGATGACATCGAGGACCATCCACTCGGGACGGTTGTCGCTGTCACGGATCGACTCGACGATCTTCAGTCGGTTGATCAGATCTTTCTTCTTTTGCTTGCTGCCGGTTTCAGCCAAGTCAACACGCAGTTGATCGGACAGCGTGACGAGGTCGAGCTTGTTCAGCAGATCGCGAACAGCTTCGGCACCCATGTCGGCTTGGAAGCTTCCGGCACCGTACTGTTGGCGTGCAGCGCGGTATTCCTCTTCGGTGAGGAGTTGCAGCATTTCCAGGTCGGTGTCCTTGGGATCCGTGACCACGTAATCCTGGAAGTAGATGACCTTTTCCAGCGAGCTGGTTTTCATCGCGAGCAAGTTGCCCAGTCGCGAAGGCATGGCTTTGAAGAACCAGATGTGAACGACGGGAGCCGCCAATTCGATGTGGCCCATGCGTTTACGACGCACGCGACTGTGGGTGACCTTCACGCCGCAGCGGTCGCAGATCATCCCTTTGTATTTCATCCCACGGTATTTGCCGCAGGCACATTCCCAGTCCTTCTCAGGGCCAAAGATGCGTTCGCAGAACAGACCGTCTTTTTCAGGACGATAGGTTCGGTAGTTGATCGTTTCAGGCTTTTTGACCTCACCGAACGACCAAGCTTTGATGTCTTGAGGTCGCGCCAACGAGATACGGACGGAGGCGTAATCGTTGATGCGATCGTAGTTGCTGGTTTCGCCAATGGACATTCTGAGAAGCTCCTAGCTATTAGCAGTTCGCCGCTAGCTTTTTTGCTGGTGCAATTGATGTTGGGAAGAAGGTCAGAAGACGGGGGTGAGTCATTCTTCTGACGCTTGAGTTCGAAAACCGGGGGAGTTCAAAACCGGGGAAGGTCTCGCGTTCGCCCCGTCCAGGCCAGCGTGATGCTGGCCCGAACAACCAAAGCTGCTAACTCAACGCTAGCAGCGTATGGCTTCCTTAGATCGGCCGTTTCTCGAGTTGCATGTTCAGGGCCAGACCACGAATTTCGTTGGTCAACACGTCGAAGCTGGCAGGTGTACCGGCTTCGAGGGTGTTTTCTCCCTTGACCATCGATTCGTAGATCTTGGTTCGACCTTCCACATCGTCGGATTTCACCGTCAGCAATTCTTGCAGGATGTAAGCGGCACCGTATGCCTCCAACGCCCAAACTTCCATCTCGCCGAAGCGTTGGCCGCCGAAGCGAGCCTTGCCGCCGAGCGGTTGCTGCGTGATCAACGAGTATGGTCCGGTGCTGCGTGCGTGGACCTTGTCGTCGACCAAGTGGTGAAGCTTCAACATATAGATGTAGCCAACCGTTGTTTCCTGTTCCATCGGCTCACCGGTACGACCGTCCGTCAAACGAATCTTCCCGTGGGCTGGCAAACCAGCTTCGGCCAAGCAGTCGTTGATTTCCGATTCGCTGGCACCGTCGAAGATTGGCGTGAGAGCTTGGAATCCAAGCTTAGCTCCCGCCCAACCGAGGTGAGTTTCCAAAATCTGTCCCACGTTCATCCGGCTGGGAACTCCCAGCGGGTTGAGCATGATCTGAATTGGCGTTCCATCGGGCAAGAACGGCATGTCTTCGATCGGAAGGATCTTCGCGATCACACCCTTGTTCCCGTGGCGGCCGGCCATCTTGTCACCGACGCTGATCGTTCGCTTGGTCGCGATGTAAATCTTGACCATTTGCAGCACACCGGAGCGAAGTTCATCGCCACGTTTCATGCTGTTCAGCTTGCGATCGCGTTCGTCGATGGCTTGCTCGACGTTTTGCCACTGCGTTTGGTGAATCTTCTCAGCAGCCTTGCGTTGTTCTTCGTCTTCGATCTGTTCGAGGACGAGTTCCAAGCGGAAGCTGGTCGCACGTTCGGCGACGAACTTGGGGTCTTGCCCGTCGGCGAGTGGCGTGCCAGTCGAATCCTTGAACTTGACTCCGGAAGCTTCTTCCATGTCACGAACCAACGACTCAAACGTGCTGGCAATTTCTTCGTTGCCTTCCGTCTCGTGTTGCTTCAGTTCACGTTCGAATGCCTTCCGTTCGTCTTCGCCAAGGCTCATTCGGCGGCTGAATTTCTGCGTGTCGATGACGATGCCTTCGATGCCCGATGGCACTTCCAGCGAATCGTTTTTCACATCTTCACCGGCCCGACCGAAGATAGCGTGAAGCAACTTTTCTTCCGGTGTCAGTTCGGTCTTGCTCTTTGGCGAAACCTTGCCGACCAGGATGTCACCAGGCTTCACATAAGTGCCGGTCTGAACGATCCCGGTGTCATCCAAGTTGCGAAGAGCTTTCTCGGAAACGTTCGGGATGTCTCGCGTGAATTCTTCGCGACCGAGTTTGGTTTCGCGAATTTCGACGTCGAAGTCTTCGATGTGGATCGAGGTGTACGTGTCATTTCGCACCAGCTCTTCGCTGATGATGATCGCATCCTCGTAGTTGAATCCGTCGAACGACATGAAGCCGACCAAAACGTTTCGTCCGAGAGCCAGTTCACCTTTTTGGGTGGCGGCACCATCGGCGATGATTTGGCCCTTTTCGACCTTGTCACCCACGGTGATGAGTGGCTTTTGGTTTTGGCAGGTCCGTTCGTTGAGTCCTTGGTACTTCTTCAACGGGTAGTGATCGCTGCCGATTTCGATGCGAGTCGCATCGGCGTAAGTCACTTTGCCCGCACGGCGAGCACGCACGACCATCGCACTGTTCTTGGCGACTTCACGTTCCATTCCGGTACCGACAATTGGCGGCTCGGTGACCAACAATGGCACCGCTTGCCGCTGCATGTTCGATCCCATCAAAGCACGGTTTGCATCATCGTGCTCAAGGAACGGAATCAGCCCAGCCGAGACACCGACCATCTGTGCGGGAGCGACGTCCATGAAGGACACTTGCTCTGGCATCACGATTTCGAAGTCACTGCGGAACCGGGCGATCATGTTAGGGCCGGGGACCAACGCACCGTCTTTGACTTCGGTGTCGGCAGGTGCGACGTAAGATTCGCCTTCTTCATCGGCACGCAACCAAACGGTTTCGTCGCTGATCTTGCCGTCGATCACTTTGCGGAACGGTGTGCAAAGGAATCCGTAATCATCGACGCCGGCATAAATTGCCAACGAGCTGATCAGACCAATGTTCGTGCCTTCGGGAGTCTCAATCGGGCAGATACGACCGTAGTGAGAAATGTGCACGTCGCGAACTTCGAAGCCCGCACGTTTCCGGTTCAAACCACCAGGGCCGAGTGCTGACAGGCGACGTTCGTGAGCCAACTGCGACAGCGGGTTCGTCTGGTCAACGACCTGGGAGAGTTCGCCACGACCGAAGAAGAAATCGATCGCTGCCGAAACGCTTTTGGGGTTGATCAAAGAACGAGGCGTCATGTCTTGAGCGTCTTTAACACTCATGCGTTCTTGAACCGTACGACGCAGTTTCAAGAATCCCTTGCGGAGTTCTTCGCTGGCCAGTTCGTCAATCGTTCGCAAACGACGGTTGCCAAGGTGGTCAATGTCGTCGATCTCGGCACCGCTGTCCGCATCGAACAAGTCGATCAGATAGCGGATCGCGGCGATCATGTCGTCAGGACGCAACGTCATCACGGTCTCTTCGACGCCCAGGTCGAGTTTTCGATTCAGGCGGAAGCGGCCGACTTTACCGAGACGGTAACGGTTGTCGTCGTAGAACTTCTCTTGGAACAGCGTGCGAGCTTTTTCCAATTGAGGCGGGTTGCCTGGACGCAGACGTTGGTAGATCCGCAGCAAGGCTTCTTCGTGGCTGGCGGTGTTGTCGTCAGCAAGGGTGTTAAAGATCAAAGGAACCTTTGGCAGGTCCATTGCTTCGACCGAAGTCACGCCAGCGTTGCAAATCGTTTCCGATAGCTCGGTGGTGATTTTGTAGCCAGCTTCCACGATGATTTCACCCGCACGCTCGTGGCCGCTTGGGTAAACGACATCGTCGACGGCGATCTTGTTTTCGATCTTGGTCGAGTCCTTGCCACCGTTCACCTTGATGGTGCCGGTTTCGTAGAACGCCGACAGCAAATCCGCATCGGTGCTGTACTTCGGATCCATCGCACGCAGCAACATTGTCGCGGCGAACTTGCCGCTTTGGTCAATGCGAACGGTCAACGCGTCTTTCTTGGTGACGTTGACTTCGATCCAGGATCCTCGTTCAGGAATCACGCGGCACGATGGCAATTTGCGATCGGTCGTCGTGTCTTGTTCCAGAACGAAGTCGACACCGGGGCTGCGGTGCAACTGCGAAACGACCACACGCTCGGCACCGTTGATGATGAATTCACCACCGCCCAGCATGATCGGCAGGTCGCCCAGATAGACTTCCTCTTCGATTGGCTCTTCGCGGTTCAGACGCAACCAAATTCGCAGCGGACGACCATAAGTCAAACGCAGCTGACGGCATTCCTGAATGGTGTAGCGAGGTTTCCCCAGCTCGTAGTACAGGTACTCCAGCGTCGTGTTCCCGTCGTAACTGGCGATCGGGAAGATCTCCCTCAACACGGACTCCAGCCCGTGATCTTTGCGAGCGTTGCTGGCCGCATCTTCTTGCAAGAATGCCGCGTAGGACACTGTTTGCAGGGCGGTCAGGTCAGGCAAATCGAATTGGCCGAGGCCGGTTCCGAATTTGCGAATCGAGGTGGGTTCGAGGCGACGCTGAGTCGTAGTTGCCATCGTGAGTGGGAGCTCCTTCGCGGGGAAGAACAAAAACACCAACACAGCCCGGAATCCGCCCACACATTGTTTGGAGCTTGATTCGTCGAAACCGCATCAATGAGATGACGAAATTGGTTCGTGGGAACTCCGACGGTGAATACCGCTTGTCAGAATGGACTGTCTCTTTCCAACATTGAAAAAATCGACGAAATCGAAAATTTGAATGCGGTTCCCGTTCCAAAATGCACTCCGAGACGGAATCAGAAGCGAGAAACCGATCGCCAACAAACGAATCCGTTCGATGGAATTGGCTTCGCGAACAGAACCGCGAAAGGAATGGAGGGAACGTAACTCTAAGCTCACGAAGGACTTCGCGAAAGAAAAGCTAGTTGGGAAAAGGGGAGGACAGAACGAATACAGACGCGTCACGCAACACCGGGCCGAAGATCACTTTCGAAACTTTAACGATTGATCTTGCATCCGCAAAGGGCAACCAAACGAATTTTGGTCTGGTTTATGCTCAGCGGGATTTCGGCTGCATTTTAAGAAGCGAGCGTCCGCGGCCGGGCACGTCATGTGCCCGGCCCGTGAAGCCGTCGTGAGCAATCGATTCAAAACCGGTCTCGCACGAGATTGTCGCGAAAAACGATGGTTTTGAGGCAATTCATCAACGATGTCAGCCCGTGGCCGCAAGCTGACCGCGTCCGGCTCCACGCTAGGCGAACTCGCGGAAGTGAGGCTAAGCCTACGTGCATTGATGGGGCGGTCAACATCTGATTCTTCAATTTTGACCGCGCGCACCAAGAACTCATCAAATCTAGATTTGGTAGTCAAAGTGATGGCAGTTTGCTAACCAACGTTGCCGGTTCAGGTTAAGTCACCCAGGTCGCCGAGGCTGCTTTGCTAGCAAATGCTGCCAGGCAGAAAAAAAAGTCCCCGTGAAGTGCCTATAGACTTCTCGCCCGCTTTTCCCAGTCACGCTAGGTTGTCTGTTTGTCGCACGTGGCCGGGCTTTTCCGCCGCGATTGGTGGTTCCTCACTCCAAGACCCTGTCGAATGTGGTCGCGACGCCCCTTCTGCTAGATTCTCGATCTCGTCCGTACTTTTTCAGGGAGCCAACATGCCAGCTGCTGAGCCATCCTCCAGCGAAGTTCAGTTTTCCGGTCCTGTTCACTTGGCGGTTGATGTTGGGGCATCCAGCGGTCGGGTGATCGCTGGCGGAGTGAACGACGGTCGACTCGAGCTCGTCGAAACGGGACGGTTTGTGAATCGGCCGCTGAAGGTCCAGGACGCGATGCTGTGGAATCACCTGCAGTTGTGGCAGGACATTCAGGACGGGCTTAGGGATGCCGCATTGAGAGCTCAGTCGAGCTGGACACAGGCGACGATCGCTTCCGTCGGGGTGGATACCTGGGGCGTCAGTTTTGGCTTCGTCGATCCGCGCGACCAAATCGCTGGTCCGGTTTGGCACTACCGCGACGCCCGCCACCGCGGGATGGCCGACAAGATCTGCGAGATTGTTCCTCGCGAAACGATCTTTGAAGAGACCGGCATGCAGTTCATGGACATCAACTCACTGTGTCAGTTGATTGCGGCCAAGCAGAATGGCGACTCGGTTTTCGAAACGGCAGAATCATTCTTGATGATGGGCGACCTGTTTCATTGGTTGTTGTCGGGAGAGCGATCGATCGAAGCGAGCAACGCTTCCACGACTCAGTTGCTCAATCCGGCAACGCAAAGTTGGTCAACGAAGTTGTTGGACGGATTCGGGTTGCCCCACAAATGGTTTGCGGAGCCCACGCCTGCCGGAACAACGATCGGCAATGTCCAGTCCAGCGTCGCGATCGAAACCGGCTTGCACGATGTGCCGGTGATCTTGCCGGCGACCCACGACACAGCATCGGCGGTGCTGGCCGTTCCCGCAGAAGGCTTTGCACCGGCGTCACCGGATTGGTGTTACATCAGTTCGGGGACGTGGTCTTTGATGGGAGTCGAGATTCCGCAGCCGAACGTTTCGCCTTTGTGCGCGGAGTTGAACTTCACCAACGAAGGTGGAGTCCGAGGAAGCACGCGATTGCTGCAGAACATCGGCGGGCTGTGGATCTACCAGCAGATTCGGGCGGCACTGGATCGTCAAGGCGACGCACCGTCGTGGGCCGAGATGACTCAGGCCGCTGCCGGCGCCGAACCGTTCGCCTTGTTGGTCAATCCAGATGATCCCGCTCTTGTCGCGCCGGACAACATGATCGATGCCATCTGCGGATTGGCTGGTCGGACCGGTCAACGAGTTCCTACGGACAACGGTGTCTTGTTCCGCGGCGCCTTGGAAGGGCTGGCACTTCGCTATCGAATGTGTTTGCAGCATCTGGAATCACTGACTCAATCGCACATCAAGACTATCCATATCGTGGGCGGCGGTTCACTCAACGCGTTGCTTTGTCAGATGACCGCCGACGCTTGCGGCCGCTGTGTTGTTGCCGGTCCGGTCGAAGCGACCGCGATCGGGAACATCTTGATGCAAATGATCGGAAGCGGTTCATTGCATTCGATCGATGAGGCTCGCCAATTGGTGCGACACAGTTTCCCGACGCAAACCTACGAGCCTCAGCTGACAGATCGCTGGGACGAACCCGCGGCCAAGTTCGCGACTTTCTTCGAGTGAGAACGCGATGCCGGCTTTCGATCCGATGAATGCTGAGCAACAAAGGCTGGCGGCACGCAAGGAGGAGATTCGAACGGCCGCGCACGCAGCCCGTCGCGAACAAGCTGACAAAGACATCCTGAGTCGAGCGATCACCGACGTTGTCATGCAGTTGCCGGTCTATCAATCGGCTCAATGCGTGATGTGGTACATCGACGTCCGATCCGAAGTTCGGACTCGGCACGCTTTGCAGCCAGCGATCCGAAGTGGCAAACGCATCATCGTTCCTTTTTGCGTCGACGGCGAACTGGAGCTCTTTCATTTGGAATCGATGCAAGAGCTTTCCGAAGGAGCGTATGGGATTTTGGAACCTCGCGTTGAACTGCGACACGAGGCGTCCAAGCGAGTCGCTGCGACTGATTTGGATCTGATTTTGGTTCCCGGCGTTGGCTTTGATCGACGGGGAGGCCGTGTCGGACATGGCAAAGGTTACTACGACAAATTGCTTCGAAGTGTCCGTCGCGATACCGCGTTGGTTGCAATCGCTTTCGAGTGCCAAATGTTCGACGCGATCCCGATGCAGCCTCATGACATCTTCATGGACATGGTCGTCACCGAGCAGCAGATCTGCCAGCGCATCGAATGACCTGCTCTTGATTGATGCGAGCAACTTGTCAGGCGGAAACTTAGGTAGGATTTTGAAGCCAATGCTTTCCGCCGGGCTCGACTGTGCCGGCTTCGTTTCATGATGTCCCAAGAAAAGAGTGATGCCAATGTTTCGTGTTGGATCGATTGCTTCGGCGTGTTTTTGCTGTTGCGTCTCGTTGGGGGCGATTCCGCATCCAGTGGTTGTTTGGTCGCAAGATGCTTCGGCGGGTCGATCAGATCAGTCAGAGACGAAGCCGGCGGAGGTTGGGCTGTTGGAGCTGCAACTTCTTACTCGTGACATGGAGCTTTCCAAGGAGGTCGGGCTGACCACCGAGCAGAGAAAAACGATCTTGGTGGCGATGCAAAAGTACCGGGATGCGACGATGAAAGGATTCCGAGCAAAAACCGGCGAGCGAGTTGCGCCGGACGAGATGAAGAGGTTGATGGATGCGGCTGTTCGTGACGCCATGGAGGCTATGAGCAAGGAGCAAGCGGAAAAATTGTTGGAGGTATCAGAGAGGAAAAAGGCAGAGAGAGCCGCCACTCCTCGACCTCCTCGGTTCTCTTCTGAGAAACTGAACGAGATGAGGGAGCTCAGTCAAATTCAGTCCAAGTTAATGCGATTGTCATACGACACCGAACTGTCGGAGGAGTTGGAGCTCACTGCCGAGCAGCGGGTGGAACTCAGTGAAGTGCAGAGGGAGTATCGAAGTGCTTCCGAAGAGCTGCGCAAAGACAGCAAAACAATGGATCTTGGTCAGCGGAATGAGCTGCTACAGAAGTTGGTGATGGATTCGCAGACCATCCTCTCTCCCGATCAATCTGAGAAGTTGGCGTTCGAGATTAAGGTTGAACGATTGAAACGAGAGCATGGTGACGAGTTCGCTTTGATCAATGGCCTGGCTGATGACTACGGATTAGATGATCGAGCCAAAGCGAAACTGAGCGAGAAGATCCAAGAGGTTCGGAAGGACTACTACGACGATTGGATGGCTCTTAAGAAGAAATCGATGGAAGCAATCATCAATGAGTTGCCGCGAAAGCACCGCGAAGAAGCGGAAGCTGCGGTGCAGGATTTTGTCGACGAAGACCCTCGCGACAAAATGAATCGGTCTCGTTTCTCGCTTCCGGTAAGGAAGTGAATCATCAACGAATTCTCAATTTGCTCTGCCCGGATTCAGCACAGCTTTTGCGGCCACTCTTTCGCGATTGGATCGCAGGTCGGTTGTGCGGGTTGGGCAAGATGCGGTGTCGCGATGGTCTGCTAACCGTGTCGCAATTTCTGGGCGGACGTTGGACGATAAGCCAACGACACAGCCGACTCGGGGTGGCTGTTTTTTTCCGCTCGTCGATTGGGATTTTCTTTCATGCCGTTTCTCTCCGGTAGCCTTTCCTTTGAACGATTTCGCGTCAAACAATTTGAAGACGGCCCCTTTGGGCAAGAACACATCGAACGGATGGCGGAGAACGTGGCGGGCCGAACGGAAACTGCCAACGAAGAAAACGTGCACCTAGGTTTTCTTGGCGGCGATCACCTTTTCGATCAAGATTTTGATCTCGCGAAAAACATCATCGACGATGCCGTCCACTTTGGTGTTCGTGTGGACACCAACCAGGTTCCTTCTGTGATCAAGAAGGCTTGGTTGTCGATGGAACTGGCGGCGCTGAGCCGCGAAAATCCGGGCGGGAAACCGACCAAGTCGCAACGCAAAGAAGCCAAAGAAGCGGTCGAACAACGCTGCGAGAATGAAGCGGCGACGGGCAAGTATCGCAAGTTTCAGCAGCACGCATTGTTGTGGGATTGCAGCCGCGATTTGCTGTATTACGGCGGAACCGCAGGCACCGGCAGCGGTCACTGCATCGATTTGCTCGAACGAGTGTTCGGGATCGAATGCGGTCACATCGGTGCCGGCGTCGTGGCTCAGGATTGGGCTCGCGACAACGATCGTTACTCGGAGATGGATGACGTGATGCCATCCAGTTTTGTCAGCGGCGAAGCGTTCAGTGGCGTGGCTTGGGCGAACGAGCACTCGCAGTCACCCGACTTCCTCGGCAACGAATTCTTGCTGTGGTTGTGGTGGATGTTGGAAACCGAGACCGACACGATCGAAACGTTCGACGGAACCGAAGTCACGTTGATGCTGGCCAAGACACTGTCTTTGGAATGCCCGCTGGGCGACTCCGGCAAAGAGTCGATTTCGGCTGAGTGCCCGACGAAGTTGCCCGAAGCGATGCGAGCGATCCAGAGTGGCAAGTTGCCTCGCAAAACCGGCATGACGCTGATTCGCGAAGGCCAGCAGTTCGACTTGACTTTGCAAGCCGAAACGTTTGGGATCAGCGGCGCTCGGATTCACTTGGACGAAGACGATAATGACTTCGGGCCGGAAGATCGCATTGAAGCTGTGCGAACGCTCAGCGACACAATCGACGGGATGTTCCACACGTTCTGTGATCGCCGGACCAGTGAAGCATGGTCGGCCGATCTGAATGGCATGCGGGGTTGGCTTGCACCAACCCAAGCGGCCCGGAAATCAGCGGCCTGATCAGAAGGAGTCGGCTTCGATGACTTCGTAATTGGCTCGGGTCACCAACGCGTGGTAGACCTCTAGGTCGATGAACTGCGAAAGCATTCGCACCGAACCGTCACTCAGGACGAATTGGGCACCGGCAGCGTGATAGCTGCTGAAGTCTTCAAAGTGACCAACATCGCTGTTTGGCGTGTGGTCGGCGGCACCAACGATTCGCGAGGCCGCAGCGTTGGCTTCGGGGATTAATCCCTGCCAAATCGAACCGCCCAATCGACTGTTCCGTTCGCCGACCATCACAGTCTGGCTAAGGCCGTCCAAGACGTCGCGAAAGCGGTGTCGGCTATTGCCGTAGAACAGCCCATCGCCGTGATACATGTCTTCGTGGATATCAAACGTCCCGAACACGCCGGCGTAGTTGCTCTTTGCAATCTTGAAAAGAAACTCGTCGCCATCATCGACGTTGTGGCCGTGCTCGTGTTCATCGTCGTGGTCGTCGTCATCGTCGTCCGTTGAGCTCGCGTGATCGTGTTCATGTCCATGGCCGTCACCATGAGATTCGGCGATGAAGAACAGCGTTTCGAGTGTATCGCTGGGGCACATGTAGGCAGGGATCGATGATTCGCGAGCTTGTTGGTTCTCGTCTTCTTCGATGGCCATTCCGAATTGGATGGTGTCGTAGATGTTTCCGCTTTCAATTTGCGGCGTGATCGCGGCGGCCCAGCCCCAGCCGGGTTCGTGGTGGTCGATGTCGTCGGCCAGCCAACCGCTGGGCAACTGATTGAAGATGCCGTGGTAGTTGTGCAGGGCGATGCCCATTTGATGCAAGTTGTTTTGGCAAGACATCCGGCGGGCAGCTTCGCGGGCCGCTTGGACGGCGGGAAGCAGCAGGCCAACGAGGACACCGATGATCGCGATGACGACTAGTAATTCAACGAGTGTGAATGCGTTTCGCTGCGAGGATCCGGCAGTCGAACGATGGCTTAGGGTCGCGTGCGCACGTGCAGCGGGGGAGGAGAAGTTTGGCATGGAATGAGACCTGAAAATGAGAGCGCAGTGGCTCTCGAAAGAAGACGGTGAGTTTGCGTTACAGTGAAACTGGTTTTCACCGCAACCCAGAACGGCAGTTTTCAGGTCAAAGAAGGTGGGCCGCGAGTGTACGGACGCCAGCAATCTGCCGAGTCTTCAAAGGTGGTCGATTCGATCCGTTGATTGGCTGTGCACCGAACGGTTTCGCGGTGGACGGACACCGCAATCGGGCTTTCGGCCAGCGTGCGAGCGTTGCACAACGCACAAAGGTCACCGCATTGATGAGCGTGCTGGTGGTCCGAAGCGATCTCTGCGGACGGCAGGCTCGTCTCCCAAACCAGCAGTTCTTCCGAGCAACCTGGCGGCAGCGGTGCGTGCTGGACCGCGTCTGCAGAGCTCGAATGTGAGCAACATTCAGTGACATTCTCAGGCGAGTGCGTGTGGGAGCAGTCGTCGTGGACGCCGACATGCGGATGGGTGGAATCGCACGTCGCCACATGATGGTGGGCGGCTGGCAAAAGCCAGCCACCGACCACATAAGCGATCAAAGCGATTCGACGGACCCAGAGTTCCACGCGGTTCCAAATATTTGAAGTTGTTCTTTCTTGTTGGCGATTTTTTCGCCAAACGGACGCATTCTGTAGCAATTACAGAATAAACCAGCTCGCGGTTCAATGCGAATTTAGCAAACTTCTCGCGAAGTTTAGCCTGAATACAGCCGGGATCACCAATCCAAAGGTGCTTGCCAGGCCGATTTCGCGGTTGCGATGTCGGTCTCCAGCACCACGGCGTCACCGTCACGGACGGTGAATTTGTCGGAATCGGTGACTTGTCCCAGACGTGTCAGGCTGATGCCCGCGTCCGCGAAGACCTTGGACAGGGCGTCGGCTGATTCGGGGGCACATTCGATCAGGAATCGTGTATTTGATTCGCTGAACAGAACTTCCGTTGCCGACAATGCCGCCGCGGTGAGCACACCGTCGTTGGAGGGTTGCTCGCGAGAAACGGTCGCGAGGTCGAGTTCCATTCCCAATCCGCCAGCCAATGCCATTTCGACCGCGGCGGCCGCCAAGCCACCTTCGCAAAGGTCGTGGCACGAGCGGACCAGTCGTGACTGGATCGCTTGGTGGACGGTCGCGAACGTTCGTTTGGCCAGTTTCGCGTCGACTTCTGGGACCGCACCGCCGGGTTCGTTTTCGACCAAGCCGTAGTGCGAGCCACCGAGTTCACGATGCGTGTCGCCGACCAGGAAGATCACGTTGCCGGCTTCCTTCGCGTCCATCGTGACTGATTTGCTGACGTCATCGATCTGGCCCATCGCACTGATCAGCAGGCTGGGCGGAATCGCGATGGTTTGCTTTTCGTTGTTGTCATCGAAGAAGCTGAACTCGTTGTTCAAGCTGTCTTTGCCACTGACGAAGGGCGTGCCCAGCGTGACCGCGAGGTCTTGGCAAGCGATCGCGGCACGGACGAGCGACCCAAGCGTTTCGGCTCGATCGGTGTATCCCCAGCAGAAGTTGTCGAGGATCGCGATCTTGGAAGGATCGGCTCCGACCGCGACCGCGTTTCGCATGGCTTCGTCGATCGCCGAAGCGGCCATGTGATACGTGTCGAAGTCGCCGTAGTGCGGGTTCATGCCGCAACTGATCACCAGCCCACGACGGCTGGTCAGTTTGGGACGCACAACGGCGGCGTCGCCGGGTCCATCGCATTGTGGGCCGACCAAAGGTTTGACGACGCTGCCCGCTTGGACTTCGTGATCGTACTGGCGGATCACCCAGTGCTTGCTGGCGACGTTGTAACTGCCGAGGATTTTCAGCAGGGTTTCGGAGTTGGCTGCGGCGTCGCGATCACCGATCGACAACGGTTTGGCTTGAGGTGGTTCGTATATCGCATCGCGAATCACGGGCGGACGTCCGTCGTGCAAGAACGACATGGCGACGTCGCCGACCGTTTGGCCGTGGAAGTTCAATTGCAGTCGGCCGGTTGGAACAAAGCGACCGATCGCGGCGGCTTCGACGCCTTCGCTTTCGCACAGTTCTCGCAGTTCGTCCCAGCGTTCCTGTGGAACGGCCAAGACCATTCGCTCTTGAGCTTCGGAAATCCAGATTTCGGTGTAAGTCAGACCGTCGTACTTGAGCGGGGCTTTGTCGAGCCAAACTTCGGCGCCGAGTTCTTCACCCATCTCGCCGACGGCACTGCTGAAGCCACCCGCACCGCAGTCAGTGACCGCGTTGTACAAGCCGCGATCGCGAGCTTGCATCAGCACGTCGAGGACCATTTTTTCGGTGATCGCGTTGCCGATTTGAACAGCACCGCCGGACAGCGATTCGGATTCGCTGGTCAGTTCCGCACTGCTGAACGTCGCCCCGTGGATTCCGTCTCGTCCGGTGCGTCCGCCGACCGCGACGATCAAGTCATTGGGTTTGACTTCCTTGTCTTCCATGCCAACCGGAATGATGCCGACGTTGCCGCAGTAAACCAGCGGGTTGCCGAGATAACGCTCGTCGAAGTAGACCGCGCCGTTGACCGTGGGGATTCCCATTCGGTTGCCGTAATCTCGAACGCCGGACACGACGCCTTGAATGACGCGGCGTGGATGCAGCACGCCAGGTGGCAATTCTTCGGGCGAGACGTCTGGCGGAGCGAAGCAGAACACGTCGGTGTTGCAGATCGGTTTGGCTCCCATGCCCGTGCCCATTGGGTCACGGATGACGCCACCGATTCCGGTGTTGGCTCCGCCGTAAGGTTCGAGCGCCGACGGGTGATTGTGCGTTTCGACTTTGAAGCACACGTGGTCTTGTTCGTCGAACGTCACGATGCCCGCGTTGTCTTTGAACACGCTGACGCACCAGTCGTCATCGCCCAGGGAGCGACGAATGGTTTGGGTCGCTTCAAAGATCGTTTCTTTGAGCATGTTGTTGTACTGGCGTTCGTCACCGCCGGGCGTGCCATCGGCACCAGGACCCTTGTAGTGGATTCGACCGGCCAACGTTTTGTGGCTGCAGTGTTCCGACCAAGTTTGAGCGACCGATTCGAGTTCGATGTCGGTTGGGTCGCGTCCCAGTTCGACGAAGTGATCGCGAATGGTTTGCATCTCGACCAGCGTCAGGTAGAGCTGGCCTTCCTTGGAAAGCTTTTCCAGTCCGGCGTCGTCCAGTTCTCGAATCGGCACGTGCACCAACTCAAATTCGCCTTCGGATCCGACATCCAAACGGTCCATCATCAACGGCCCGATCACAAACGCTTCGATGGAATCGTTTGAGAGGGCGCGGCGGCAGATCGTTTCCAGTTGAGCTTCGTCGACGCCGGCGATCCAGAATTTGCGGAACGTCTTGACGGTGCTGCCTTCGACACCGCGATCGGCGAGCGCGCCTTGTGTACTGGCAGCGACCGGATCCATCACGCCGGGTTTGGGCATCACGTGCACCAGGTGCGGTTCGGATTCGATGCCGCGTTCAGCCAACAACTCCATCAATGTTTCCGGAGCTTCGGACAAGTCCGCTTCGACCTGCGAAGCGTCTTTGCCAGGATGCCCAACGACGACCGATTCGGTGATGGAATCGGCCAGCAAAGTCGATGCAATTTCGCTGGCAGAAGCTTCGTCGATGTCGGCTTGGATCAAGTATCCTCGTGCGGCGGCGATCAGCAGGTCGTCGCCCAATCCGAGTTCATGGATCTCACGAGCCGTTTGTTCGCCGAGTCGATCAACTTGACCGGGAGCAGGATGAATGTCGATTTGCCAAAGCGGCATGATGCGAAATCAGAGAATGAGGATGGAGACGGAAAAGGATCCGGCAAGCTTGGCCGCGGGTGGTCGCGGTTAGGTTTGAGCGGATTGTCGAATTTGTTTGGCGGTGTCGAGCCAGGTTCGCAGGGCAGCGTCGTCGCCCTGGTTCACGATGGTTTGCAGTGTGTCCAAGTCCGACCGGGATTGTTCGATCGCACTCAGGATCGCGTCGCGGTTTTCGGAAACGATGGCGGTCCAAAGGTCCGCATCCCCCGCCGCCACACGAGTGGTGTCCAGCCAACCGGTGCCAACCAGATCAAGCATTTCGCGAGTGATTTGGCGTGCGGCGAGCGACGACAGCAAGTGTGGCAAATGAGACGTCAATGCCAAGGTGGCATCGTGCTGTTCGGCCGGCATCGTGACAATTCGTCCGCCGGTGGCTCGCCAAAATTCGGTCGCGGCGGCGACGTGTTGCGGCAGTTCTTCGCCGCTGGGCGTGATCACGATGGGTTTGTCGTCGAAAAGGTCCGCTCGTGCGTGCTCCGCCCCGCTTTTTTCGCTTCCCGCGATCGGGTGAGCCGGAACGAACTGTTTCGCCGACGCCGTCCCCAATAATTCGCGGACCAAACCGCCTTTGGTGCTGCCCACGTCGGTCAACGTCAGCTCCGGAAATTGGCCCGCAAGTGTCTGGGTCAGCGAGGCGATCCGGTTGACTGGCGTGGCGATCACGGCCAAATCACAGCCATTCGCGGCGGCATCGGGGGTCTCGAAGACTTCATCGACGATGGACCGATCCAGAGCCAATGCGCGAGTTTCAGGCGATCGGGCGCAGGCGGTCAGTCGCACTGATGGCCAACGTCTGCGAATCGACAACGCCACACTTCCACCCAACAACCCCAAACCGATGATCGCAACGGATCGGCAGGAGGGCTCGGGCATGGGGCTGGATTCGATGGAGGCCAAAGGGCGTTTGCTGCACAGGTTTCGATGGCAACGGGGGTCGACGGCAGAAGAATACCGCACAACACCCACCGTTCCCATCGGTGGTAGTCAGACGTTTTTGTAGGAGACGTCGTCTTCGCCAGTGTTTACGTCGGGGGTCGCCAAGTCGCTGCGTCTTCCGTCCGCACGGTGTCGCAAAGGGATCGCAGAGATCAAGCGGATGGTTGGACGCGGTTTGCACGTATCGAAATGCGGGGCAGCTCAGGCATGAGAAGATTTGCGGCGATGAGGAAGAGCACGGACGCCTCACGCGTCATCTACAATCTGACTCCGTGAGAACTTTTTCGTTCCGGTCGAACGGTTCGATGATTTGCATCTGACGTCAAACTGTTTGTCTTTCGCGACTTGAATGTCGTTGCCCTTTCGAAGTGTTGAGTCCGTGTCCGATTACAACCCCTTCACTACGCCAGTCGAAGAACCGGAAGACTTGGTTATCATGTCGGAGACTGGACCGCAGACCCCAACAGCGATTCGAATTACAACTTTGATTTTCAGCGTCGGTTGCTCGTTCGCACTTTCATTTGCCGCGGCGATCATGTGCTCGTCAGGTGCATCGGCGGAGAGTGGCTATGTCGCTCTCTTCGTCGCGTGCGTCGTTTCACCCGTTGCGAACGCGGCTATCGGTGCGGCTTGCATCGGGATGTGTGCGTTGGGGGGATGGTATCGCGAACCGACCGCAATTTTGGCGACCCTGGTCGCGCCGTTTCTGTCGATCGGATATGTCTTTTACCAAGCAATCACATCGCTTTCCTTTTATGCCTGCTGACAACGGTTGGTCCCGTTGCCAGACGCGACGGACGATCTGGAATCGTGATATATTCTGACGTGTGTCAAACGGTCGATGAACCAACTCGCATCAGAGGCATGGTTGTTCCGATGGGTGCACAGCTTCCGCTGAATCGAAACGAACGTTGTTCCAGGGCGGCGATACCAGATACGGTGTCACCATGGCTCGCGGAATTGGTTCGCGAAGAGCTTCTTCCCGATGAGACGATTTTGTGGGCGGAGACACCGAAGCCGCAATTCTTCACTGGGACCTCGACGGCGACGTTTGGGTTCGCTGTCGTGTGGACGGCGTTCTCTTTGTTTTGGGTTGCCAGTGCTTTGGGATTCCAGGTGCCGAACTTTGATCGCGGAGTCGACTTCTTTGCATTGTTCGGAGTTCCGTTTGTCCTGATTGGCTTTGCTCTGTTAGCGACCCCAATCTGGACCTATCGCAACGCTTTTAAGACCGTTTATTTGTTGACCGACCAACGAGCGATCACGTTCGTTGGAGGATTCCGGATGACGATCCGCAGTTTCCATCCTCGTGAGCTTCGGACTGTTTACCGGAAGCAGTCTGCCGATGGGTCGGGGGACGTGATCTTCAACGCGAAACGTTGGACGGACTCGGAAGGAACCAGCCACTCCGAAGAGATTGGGTATCTAGGAATCGCGGATGTGAAATCCGTCGAGCAACTTCTCAAGCAAATGGTTGAGTCTCATCGTCGCCAAGCCGAACGCAAAATGACGACACGCCGAAGTCGTGAGGACGAGTGAGTCTTGATCGGGCGGCGATGAAGCGGTTGAAGCGAAACGTCGGTCGACCGGCAGCACCCCACTGTCTCCAACGAATGCCGCGTGCCGGTAATCATTGGCGGAGATGTTTTTCGTCCGAATGAGCTTCAATTTCGTGCGAAGTTCAGCGATCGCGTTGGATGTTGGCTAGGATGATTCTTCGAGACGGGCGGGCACGTTGCTTGCCACCCGTCTCGGTCCCACCCCGTCATCCTACCTGATCTCTTCCGTCGGAGAATGCCATGTTCCATCGGCAATGTTCCCGTTTGTTGCTTGCTGCCTTGTTCTTGTTGGTTGCCTCGCCGGCACACGCTGAAACAGATACGTCCAAGCAGAAAACGTCACGACCGCACATTGTCATGGCGTTCGCCGACGATTGGGGCTGTTACGCGAGTGCCTATGCAAGGCATTTCCCTGGCACCGCCAACGAAGTGATCTCGACTCCCAAGTTTGATTCGATCGCACGCGATGGTGTGTTGTTCACCAACGCATTCGTGAGTGCACCGTCTTGCACGCCTTGCCGAAGTTCGCTGATGTCCGGCCAACCGTTTTGGCGATGCGACAAGGCTTCGATTCTACTCGGTGCGGTTTGGGATTTTTCGTTGCCCGCTTACCCGTTGTTGTTGGAAGAATCTGGGTACCGGATCGGACACACCTACAAAGTCTGGAGTCCCGGGCGTCCCGGCAACGCACCGTTTGGTGGATCCCGCACCGCATCGAACAAGGCTGGATCGAAGTTCAACGGGTTCTCTCAGTTCGTGATGAAAGCCAAGGACCGTGACGCCGCGAAGGCGAAGCTGTTCGAAGAAGTCCGCCAGAACATTCGTAACTTCCTTGACGCTGATAACGATGGAAAGCTCGATGGTGATTCACCGATTTGCTATTGGTTCGGACCCACCAACACGCACCGAAAGTGGATCGCCAAAAGTGGCAACGAGCTGTGGGGGATCAACCCGGATGACTTGAAAGGCAAACTGCCCGCGTACCTGCCGGATGTGCCCGAAATTCGTGAGGACTTTGCCGACTACCTCGGTGAAGCGATGGCGTTTGATGCCGCACTGGTGGTCTTGGACGAAGAACTGCAACGACTTGGCATCGCCGATAACACGCTGTTGGTTGTCAGCGGTGATCACGGCGTTCCCGGTGTCTCGCGTGGCAAATGCAATCTGTACGACTTTGGAACCCACGTGCCGCTCGCGGTCCGTTGGCCAAACGGAGTCGAGCATTCCGACCGCGTCGTCACTGACTTTGTTTCGTTGCCCGAATTGGCGACCACGTTCTTGGACGTTGCCAGTGTCGAAGCTCCCGCGACCATGATCGCTCGTCCAATCACTTCTCTGTTGACCAGTGACAAATCTGGTCGCATTGATCCTTCGCGAGATGCGGTCTTCACAGGCCGAGAACGGCACGTCGCGACGGCTCGTGATGGGGCCAAGCCTTATCCGCAACGGGCCATCCAATCCGACGATTGGTTGTACATCATTAACTTCGAACCCGAGCGAACGCCCATGGGCGACGGTCCCGAAATCGATGCAAGCGACAGTGAGTTCCCATTGGAGGAACAATTGCGTGAGAGCACTTTCGCGGCCTACGCAGACCTCGACGCCAGCCCAACGAAGGCGTTCGTGACATTGAATCGCGAGAAGTTTCCCGAAGCGTTTGAGTACATGGTGGGCCGCCGACCTCGTATCGAGATGTATGACCTGAAGTCCGATCCGGATTGTTTGAACAACCTCGCGGGGCACTCGGATCACGCGAAAACCGAGTTGCAGCTGAACCAACGCTTGATCGGTGAGCTCAAACGAACCGGCGATCCTCGAATGAGCGAACCGGTGATGTTCGAACAGGGTATGTTTGTGGAACCGGTTGGCCCTGGCAATAAAAAGAAGCAGTCCGCCAAGGCGAAGAACAAAAAATGAACTCGCTGGAGAAGTCCCGATGAAACGAACGATCTCACGCCAATCCGGCCATCTGCTTTGGTCCTTCGGTTTGGCCGTCGTGTTTCTCGGGTTCTCCGCTTGCAGGAAGTCCACGCCGGTCGATGAAGTGTCGATCAGCGACAGCGGTGTGGCATTGCAAATTCGCGAAACCCCTGCGGTTGATTTGCCTTGGTCGCAGTGGCGTGGTCCCAGCATGGATGGGCACGCCGACGATGCCACGCCGCCAACAACCTGGGACGAGTCCACCAACATCGCTTGGCAAGCCGACATCCCAGGCCGCGGTCACAGCAGCCCAATCGTGATCGGTGATCAGGTTGTGCTGGCAACGGCCGACGATGCGAGGCAGCAACAGATGCTGATCTCGTTTGACTTGGAATCGGGAGCCGAAAAGTGGAGACGAGTGATCCACGAAGGAAACTTCCCGGCTGCTCGAGAAGTTCACAACAAAGCCACCAACGCCAATGGCACTCCCGCTTCTGATGGCGAGTTGATCGTGACCGCGTTCCTCAACCAGGAACGCATCTTTGTCACCGCGGTCGATCTGAACGGCGAAGTGGTTTGGCAAACCGACGTGGGAGCTTTTGCTTCGAAGTTCGGTTACGCCCCTTCACCGGTTCTGTACCAGTCGTTTGTGATTCTCGCCGCGGACAACTTTGGGGGTGGTTACTTGGTGGCATTGGACTTGGAATCTGGCGAGGTCGCTTGGCGACGTGCTCGCGGCAATGCCAGCAGTTACTCCAGTCCCATGATCGCGAACGTCGGTGGCACGGATCAGTTGTTGATCAGCGGCGGCGACCGTGTCGCCAGCTATGATCCTGCGACCGGCGAGCCACGTTGGGAGACTTCCGCGATTGCCGAAGCGACTTGCGGCACGATTGTGACGGCGGGTGATCGAATCTTTGCCTCGGGTGGTTACCCCGACAAGCAAACGGCCTGCTTCTCCGCGACGGGCGAGGAAATTTGGTCGGACCGCACGGCTCTCTATGAACCGTCCATGGTGACCAACGGCACCAGTCTGTTCGGTGTCACCGACAACGGCGTTGCGATGTGTTGGTCAAACGAAGACGGGAGCGTTCAGTGGAAAAAACGTTTGGGCAACAATTTCAGCGGGTCGCCCGTGCTGGCGGGAGGCAATGTTTACGTGTCAGATCTGTCAGGCAACCATTACGTTTTTTCTGCCAGCGGTGACGACTATCAACTGATTTCGAAGAATCGTCTCGGATCAGATTGCTACGCCAGTCCCGCGGTTCTGGCGGACTCGTTGTTGCTGCGAATTGGGTTTGGCGAAGGTGATTCGCGAAAAGAACGATTGGTTAGAATCACGGAAAGTCTTTGAGTTTCGAAGCAGGGATCACGGCAGCGACGATCGGTCCCTCGCTCACGCATCGGATTGTGATTTTATTGTAGGTTGGCCACTCTTGGCCGACATCCACCACTCTGACGGCCAAGAGTGGCCATCCTACCTTGCTCTGCACCCTGCTCTTTTGACCCGATCCATGAACATGATGTCTCGCCTAAGCTGGGCTCTTCCGGCGTTCTTGATTGCCATCGCGCTATCGCCATCCTCTTTCGCGGAAACGCCAACGAAAGAGCATCCCAACGTCTTGTTCATTTACTTGGATGACTACGGTTGGCGTGATGCCAGTTTCATGGGTTCGGATTTCTATGAGACGCCGAACCTGGATGCTTTGGCCGAACGAGGCATGGTGTTCTCGAATGCTTATTCGTGTGCCGCGAACTGTGCACCGGCGCGAGCCAGTTTGCTATCGGGGCAGTATTCGCCGCGTCACGAAATTTACAACGTCGGAACTGAGCGTCGCGGCAATCCGAAACACGGAACGCTGAAGCACATTCCAGGCACCGACGTTCTATCGAAGAACATCCAAACCTGGGCTCATCGAGTTCAGCAGGCCGGCTACCAAACGGGCATCATTGGCAAGTGGCATCTGAGCGATGATCCGTTGCCTTACGGGTTTGATATCAATGTCGCGGGAACGCACGGCGGCAGTCCACCGAAGGGCTATTTTCCACCGCATCCCAAGGTGCCTGGGTTGGAAGACGCGAGCGACGACGAGTACCTGACCGATCGTCTCACGGACGAAGCCATCCGGTTCATCGAAGACAATCAGAAACGTTCTTGGTTCCTTTACCTGTCGCACTTTGCTGTCCACACGCCGTTGCAAGCCAAGCCGGAATTGGTTGCCAAGTACAAGGCGAAGCAACCAGGCACATTGCACGATCACGCGGTGATGGCGGCAATGATTGAGAGCGTCGACGAGGGAGTCGGGCGTTTGGTCGATACGCTGGGCGAGCTTGGATTGAAAGAGAACACCGCGATCGTCTTCACCAGCGACAACGGCGGATACGGACCAGCGACTTCCATGAAACCGTTGCGAGGCTACAAAGGCACCTACTATGAGGGCGGCATTCGCGAACCGTTCTTCGTGACTTGGCCGGGCGTGGTGGATGCGGGGACGAAGTGCGATGTGCCCGTGATCGCATCGGACTTGTACCCAACCTTCTGCGAAATAGTTCGGACGACGCTTCCCGCCAACCAGCCGCTTGACGGTGTGAGCTTGATGCCGTTGTTGACCCAAGATGGGATGATTGCCAATCGAGCTTTGTTCTGGCATTTCCCGGCTTACCTGCAAAGCTATTCTGCGACGGATGGCCAGCGAGATCTGCTGTATCGAAGTCGCCCGTGCAGCATCATTCGCGATGGTCGTTGGAAGCTGCACGAGTACTTCGAAGACGGAGGATTGGAATTGTATGACTTGGAAACAGACCCGGGCGAGTCGAACAATTTGGCGAGCACCAATCCGATCAAAACACGGGCTCTGCACAGCAAGCTGGCGAACTGGCGAAAGCAAATTGGGGCTCCCGTGCCGACCGAGTCCAACCCCAATCACGATCCGGCAAGCGAAGCCAAAGCGATGCAACGAGCTGCCCGCAAGGCTGCTAAGCGGTAGGCGGCTGTTGGATCATTGTGCTGAGAATTTCCTCGCGATGCTATTGTCGGGCTCCTGTTGGATTCCATAATCATTGGGCAAGGTTTTCATCCCGGGTGGGGATGAAGCAAGACAGAAGCCGGAAGAAGAGCTGCCTCCGCTGTCGGAGCCTCAACACGGACCAATTTGCGGTTCAGGCGAACGCCCAAATGGCGATGTGATTTTGTCCGTTCGAGCGGTGATTCTTTTTATGGTGGTCGTGAAAGCGATCGCGACATTCCAACTCATGGTTCTTTCTCTCCCTCCGCACGATTTCGCGTTCCCGGCCTCGTTGCCGAAACGCACCAGCGTGTTTGGACGGGTGGGCGTGATCGTCGCAGTTTGGTTGGTGGCTGGGTTGCAGTTCCTGCCACCCGCGTTGCCACCCGTTTCGGTCGCGAAGTCAGATTCGCTCTCTGCCGCCGTTTCGACGCTTGAGAATGTCTCGGTCGAACGTCCCATGGCGGTGGGATCGGAACGTGGTGCCGCTTCGCTGGCTCAGGCGTTCAAGGACGCCCGCGAATGGTCGGGGGCCTTGGATTCAAGTGTGCCGGATCGTTGCAGCCAAGCAGCTCGTTTGCTGTTTGCATGTGCGCTTGAATCGCGTGCTTGGGCAAGCGTTGGCGAAGGGGATTCTCTCGTGAACTTGCATGTGAGATTGCAGATTTAGGACGCCTTCGGGTTGGTCTTCGATCTGTTTTTCTTTTGCAATGTTCTTACTGAGAGTTTTGTCGATGTCTGTGCGCACATCCCATCCTGTTTCTTCCCCTCCCGCAGTTCAAAAACAACCTGCCATACCGAATCGGACGCCTGAATTGCCGGCGGCGGTCAAGTCCGTTTCCAGTCTTCTTTCCAAGCGTGACTACGAAGGCATCATCCGCCGGTTGCACTCGGCAGGGAGGTCACCCGCGATTCGCAACACGCTGGGCGTTTGCTTGATGCGATTGGGGCGGAAGGAAGAGGCTTTGTCTGTGTTTCGTCAGTTTGTGCTGTCCTCCAACGGGTTCTTGGAACGGTCGGAAGTATCCAGTGCTTGCAAACGCAACTTCGCGACCGCGCTGCTTGTCAACGGGTTGGTGGGTGGAGCGTTGGATGCGCTCAACCAGTCCGGTGATCCGGATCACCCACGTGCGATTGAGTTGCGAACCTGTCTTCAAGATTGGGAGCGTTCGCTTTCTTGGTGGCGATGGCTGGATTGGAAGATCAATCGCATTGTGGCCAAGGACTGCCAAGTGCCAATGAATTTCGAGCCTGGTGAGTTCGAGTTCGAAGTGTCGTGACCGACGACACGCATGCGGTCGTCGAAGGGCGATCTAGCTTCTAGCTAGTCGCTAGTCGAAAAGAAATGCCGGACCGCTTGAAGGCGGTCCGGCATTTGGTTCGTTTCCGTTGCCCCGAATGAACGGGACGCGAGAGAATCGACTACATGTCGATTTCGTAGCCCTTGCGACTTTCACGCGAGAGGAACGAATTGGCTTCGTCATCGCCAACGATTTCACGTTTGGTTGGGTCCCAGTTCAATTCGCGGCCCAAGCGGATCGAGATGTTGGCCAAGTGGCAGGTTTCGAGCATTCGGTTGTGGGTCCAAACGTCCGAGATCGGTTGTTTGCGTGAACGCATGGCTTGCACGAAGTTGTCCGTGTGATTGGCCGCGACGGGACCACCGTAGACATTTTCAATGGCGTCTTCGGGCAGCGGGTTGGATTCCAAATCTTCGACTGGCTTTCCAACGATCTTGCCGCGGTTGACGAAGAACCGGCCCTTGGTGCCTTCGAACATGATCCCGTTGTCGCCTTCGCTTGTGATCACCATCGGGATGTCGCCGGGCATGTTAGCGTGGATCTCGAACTTGGTCGGCGAGTTGTATTGATCGCTGACGGTTGGATGGCCATCTTTGTAATCGACGGGCAATGAGAAGCTAACCGGCGTGATCTTGCTGGGGCCTGACTGATCGGCACCCAACGCCCAGGTGGCGATGTCGACGTGGTGAGCACCCCAGTCATTCATCTGCCCACCGGAATACTCGTACCAGTTCCGCCAGGCGTAATGGCAATTGGTGTAAAGCGGCACGCCGCCGCCGTATCCCTTTCGCATCTCAGGCAAGGCCCGGTAAGGAACCTTGGGGGCTGGGCCGAGCCAGAAGTCCCAGTCCAGACCTTTGGGCACATCAATGGCGGGGATCACTGGTGAGCCGGTCGCACCGTTGATTCCGCAGGTGACTTTTCGGATCTCACCAATTCGTCCATCGCGGATCATCGCGATCGCTTGAAGGAAGCGTTGGTTGTTTTCGGTCCGCTGCATTGTTCCGACTTGGAAGACGCGTCCGGTTTGTTTGACGATCTTTTCGATCAGCTTGCCTTCGTCGATCGTCAGCGTCAGCGGCTTTTCGCAATAGACGTCTTTGCCAGCCAACATGGCTTCGACGGAGATCTTGGTGTGCCAGTGGTCGGGTGCTGCGATCATGACCGCGTCGATGTCTTTACGCTCGAGCAGCTTGCGGTAGTCGGCGTAGCCCTCGGGTGCCTTGCCTTGTGCTTTCTTTGCTTTCTCGATGTTTTCTCCCAAGACGTTCGCATCGACGTCAGCCATCGCGGCGAAGTCAGCGTACTTGAACGACTTGTTGGTGATCGTCCAGCCTTGGTTGCGAAGGCCGATGGTCGCGAACACGGGACGTTCGTTGGGCGATTCCTGTGCGTTTCCGAGGCTGCTCGTTCCGGCAAAGTAGCCAGCTGCGGTGGCGGCACCGGTGGTTTGCAGGAAGTGACGCCGATTAAGTTTTTGACGGGCTGACATTTAAGACCTCGTGGGGAAATACGACAAATAACGTCGGAAGTGGAAAAGAAAAGTTAGTTGGAATCGTCTAGGTTTTGGGACTGAAAAAGCTATTTGCCCAAATCTTTGAATCGTTCGTACTTTTGGTTCAGTGGGTGAGCTTCTTTTTGACCGTCGATCATGTTCGCCGTCCATTCTGACAAACGCAGGCCGAGGCGGCGGCATGCTTCTTGGACTCGTTCTTCGTCCGGACCGCCGGCGGAGATCGCGCCGTAGTGAGCGGAAAACTTGATTCCGGTGTAATCGGTCAGCCCAAAGACCAGGAATCCGTAGTTGATCAGGATGGACATCAGAGCCATGCATGTCCATTCTTGCCCGCCGCCCCAGGCACCGGCTGATGTGAAAACACAGCCAATCTTGCCGTCGCGTTTGCCCCAATTTTCAATGGGTTGCTCGTCCCACCAACGTTTCATCTGCCAACTCAGAGTGCCGTAATTCGTCGGCGAACCCAGTGCGATGCCGTCGCACCAATCCAAATCCGTGTGGTCGGCGTCGTCGATGTTCCTGAGCCGAACATCGGCTCCATCGAGTTGCCGAGCACCCTCGGCGACCAGTTCCGCCATTCGATGCGTATTTTGAGTGTTCGAATGGTAGAGAATCAGGACTTTGGGCATTGGCGATTGCAGACAAGGTTCGAACGAGCGGGAGTTACCCGCGTGTGCGGCCGCGAATCATCCCCGCACAATCCGCTGATTGCGGGGGAAACTCGGTGGGGAGTCGCAGCGGGGGCTGGGTCCGCGTTGTGGCAGTCTAACGCAACCTGATTTCTCCTAGTAGTCCTGTGGCCGATGACCGACGGGGCGATCCGGAGCATTGACGAACGCAGTTGTTCTAAGAGGCTGTGCCGTTTCAACGGAGCTAGCCAAGCAGGATCAGCGATCCAGTACCGCAACCGGTTGGTTGGGGACAGGAAGCACGATGGTCGTGGCGTAGCTCGTGAAGTCGAACTCATCGGACTTCTCGTCGATCGCGGTGTGGTGAGCCGCGATCAGGTGGCGTGTCGCTATTTGAGGGACGAACGTGGCTTGGCCGGATTCATTGGTCGCGAATTCGTAGTTGGGGTCCCGCTCGCCTTGCAGAGTTTCGCCTTCGGGGATGAAGCTGACGACGGCGTTTTGGATTGGTTTGCCGTGATGCAGGACCGTGACCGTGATCGGTTGACCAGCGGCAACTTCGCTGAACGGGCAAGTGTTGAGCACCATCTCAAAGGGCAATCCGACTGGCGTCTCGTGTGTGTGACCGTCGATCTTGGGAGCGTCCAGAGAATCGCTGGCCAGCACATAGCTTTTCGCGGTTCGAATGCTGCGGATCGATTTGCCATGGTTCATCACCCGATCAAGTTTCTGAACGAACTGGTGCACTCCGGGCTGGGTCAGCGTGACCGGCGTAGTCCAGTAACCTTGCTTTTCAGCCGACGCGGAGGTGAAGAGTTGAGGTTTCAAATCGGAACGCTTTCCATCAGGGCCGATGTGTTCCATCGACGTCCAGTCGAGTGTCAACAAACCGGCCAACTTGAAGTCGCGATGGTGGTTGCCGTGATTGCCTAATCGCAGGTCGACGTGCACGACTTCGCCGGTGCGAACGATTGGTGAGTTGGTTTGGATCCACGTGTCGTGAGCGGATGCCATCGTGGGGAGAAGAAGAGCCAAAGCGAAAGTCAGGTTTCGAAAAGTTGTGTTCATATTCAGTTGCAAGTGGAAAGAGAATGCAGAGTTGTCAAAAGGAAGTTTGCAGTGACTTGGTCGATTCGTTTCGCGATGGAGGTCGCTGATCGATTCATTGTCGGCGTCACATTCGCCGTGTTGAGCGACAAAGGGCAACTTGTCACGTCGTGGATAGCGAACATGCAATCGCCGCAAAAGGGATAGGTTTTGGAGGACTCATTTCGGCGGTTTGGTTTTCGCAATCTCATCTCAGAATGCCTCCAAGACTTCGCGGCCGTTTCGAGTGCCGAGAGCTCGCCATGTTTCCAGGTTGATGCTTTCGGTGATGAAGCCAACGCTGCCGTCGCAACGAGCAACGTGAACACCGCCAGGGTGATTGCTGCGGGTGCCGAAGACTCCCCAACCACAACTGCCCATGTCGGGGATCAGGCTTTGCGGTGGGTGATAGTGGGAATAGCCAGTCCAATATTCGCGACCATTGATCCATCCCGCGCCGCGATGTCCAGCCCAGCCGCGATGCAGTCCGCTTCCGCGAACATAGGCCTCCATTTCATTGGGATTTTCCGGAAGGAAGAATCCGGTGAACCCTGGTGTGGTGGGCGGCATCGAGCGACTGATGAAAGCACAGGTCACATTCATCATCACTCGTTTTCGTAGATGCGGTTCGGTGGGCTCGGCTGGGGCTTGTTCCGACAGACCCAACAAGTGTTCTGCGAAAGCTGCCGTGTTGCTCAGGCCGTCGAGGATTGATTCGAAACCGACGTTGGAGTTGATCCATAGAATGCCATCGGTCGTTCTCCGCGAGTCATACAGCGTCCCGACGCCGGTGCCAAAGTTCATGCCATAGTTGGTGGCGGAGTAAGCCTGGGTTGGGCCGCTCCCTGAAAGCGTGGTGACAAAGTATGTCCGATCATGGTCTTCGCTGGGGCAGGTCAGCATCGGCATGGCAGTCTTGGCTGCGGTATCGTGTGGCGTGACAAGTTGCCCTGGGCAGCAACCCACGTGCAGCGGACGGTCAAAGTGGATCATGTCGAGCATGTTGCCTTGCTCGTAGAAAGGAGCCATCTGGGCGAAGACCGAAAAGTTTCCCGCGGTGCTGGTTCCATTCGTGTAGTTGGCGGGGATTTTTCGGTGGGTGCTTTCGTAGTTATGCATCGCGAGCGTGATCTGTTTCAGGTTGTTGCTGCACTGCATGCGACGGGCGGCCTCGCGAGCGGACTGGACCGCAGGAAGCAGCAGCCCAACCAGGACGCCGATGATGGCGATCACAACCAGCAATTCCACCAAAGTGAAACCGCGTTGCGGTGAATTGTGTCGAGAGATGTTCATGGGAGATGAATGATTTCGTATTGGGGTGAGTCGTTGTTGGGTGGATGGATCGGTGCGCGCACCTTCCCCGTGGATCCAACCGAGCCGTTTTGAAGCTCAGTTCATTCGAAAGTGGGGTGGAGTTCGAAGGTCATTTCGAATCGGTGCAATCCGACGTCGAGTCAGTCGTCCTCGGCAATGCGAGGACGCTCCCGCGTCAGGGACGAAGACAACACTGGTGTGAGGAGCGAGCCTTCAACCACCAACGCGGCAGCGGTGATTTCTGCGCCAGTCCAATCGCTTCTTCAGCGACAGCACTGTGAGCGCAGCAACGAACCGGATTGCAATGCGAACAGGATTCACGCGTCCGAACGTTCCGGTGGAACGATCGGTCACGCGAGATCACTGGTTAGGGAACCGGCGGTTCGGGACAGAGGCTCACCACCGACGCTTGTTCGTCATACAGACTCAAGCGGAACAGCAGTGGCGGAGGAGAAAGGTTCAGCTCGAAGGCTTGAAAGTCCACAATGGCGCTGGAGAATAGACTCCAGACCATCTCAATGCCGTGACATTTCGCAGCGTCTTGCAAGCGAACCAAACGAATTGAATCGGAGGCGGATGAGGAGGCAGGTTCATCGCAACTCGTACCGCCGCAGCAGGACGCTGTTTTGGGGTTGGATGACGAGCAAGTGGAGGCGTCAGCGGATTGGCAAGATGTGGATTGGCAAGTCGCGGAACGCTGACGCATCATCGCGGAGAATCCTGGGGGCGGACCCGGTGAATCGGGGCCGCAGCAACCACCGGCGACGCAGCTTGATGCCGTGTCTTGCGTGGGGGCGTCCGCGATTTGGTGGAGCATTTCATCCACGCGAGCGACCAGGAAAGCTGGCGGCGTGACGTTGTTTTCGGCCGCCCACTGCAATTTCTCGAAGTCAGTGTGGCAGCAGCATTTGTCCCAGCAGTATTCAGCGGACGAACAGCCACAGGGGCAGGATTCGCAGGGGAATCGGCCCTCTTTTTCGGGCCGAGGTGCGGTGAGGGGCAGTCCAACCATGCCACATCCCAGCACCAACAGCAGCGTCAAGCTGACGCCGCGTCGTAGCAGGGAAGATCGGAACTGTCGAAAGAGAAACAAAACGGGTCGATGCCTGACTGCGTGCCAAATCTGGCTCGCTCCTCACGCTGAGAATGGTAAACAAGCCCTGCCTTTGGGGCAATCACCAACGTCCAGAATCGAATGCGGCGACCTGCCGCACGAAGTCGAGTTACGGCGGCCCCATCCGGGGCGGAATGGATAATCGCTTTGGGTTGCCATCTCGGGGCTGACACCCTTGTCTTTACCCACAAGTCTCGTTCGTCTTGTGAAACACTTGGTTGAATTTTATCGTTTTTCAGCTTTGAATTCTGGTCGGGAAACTC